>NZ_JAILGZ010000131.1 GCF_024696245.1 Treponema sp. | reverse complement strand
CTCTGTGTACCCTGATTTTCTTTGGCATTTTCGAACTCTGTACTTATGTGACAGGAATATTGAATTACGTTATTGTAGGACTTTTTGGATCTGCTTCAGTATTCATGGCTTCAATTTTTTACATAATAATGCTCTTCTTTGCTTCCATCCTCTTTGTTTCAAGAAAAGAGTAGGTAAAAAATAATTCAGGGAAGGATGGTTCAGCAAAAAAAAAGCCCGGCTTACTTAAAAAGTCCGGGCTAAAATAATTGTGTTCTTTGTTATTAGTCTATATAAACTTTTTCTATATGAGCTCCAAGAGACTGAAGCCTTTCTACCAGGTTTTCGTAACCCCTTTCAATCTGATATACGTTACTGATACGGCTTTCTCCGTGGGCAGCCAGGGCTGCAATAACCATAGCCATACCGGCACGAACGTCAGGACTTACAAGATGTTCACCATGAAGCAGGCTTGGACCAGAAACAACAGCTCTGTGAGGATCACAAAGAGTAATCCTTGCTCCCATAGAAATAAGCTTATCTACAAAGAACATCCTGCTTTCAAACATCTTTTCAAAAATTAAAACCGTGCCTTCTACCTGAGTAGCAATAACAGTCATAATAGAAGTTAAATCAGGCGGAAATCCCGGCCATGGAGAGTCATCAATCTTAGGAATCATTCCCCCAAGATCAGTATTCACCTTAAGTGTCTGACCTGCAGCAACAGTAAGACTGCCGTTCTCTATTTCCCAGCGTATGCCAAGCTTGCTGAAAGATATTTTAAGTGGTCTTATATCCTTTTCACGTACACCATTAATTGTAATGGAACCCTTTGTTGCAGCTGCAAGACCGATATAAGAACCGATTTCCATAAAGTCAGGTCCAATTGTAAAATCACAGCCATGGAGTTTTTCAACACCTTCAATATGAAGGATGTTACTTCCAATACCAGTAATTTTACCTCCCATAAGGTTAAGCATGTTACAGAGATCCTGAATATGAGGTTCACTTGCAGCATTTGTAATTTCAGTATGACCTTCAGCAAGAACAGCAGCCATAACCGCATTTTCTGTAGCTGTTACAGATGCTTCATCAAGGAAGATGTCAGCACCCTTAAGCTTGTTGGCAGTAAATTCAATTTTACTGTCTACAGTAATGCGGGCCCCCAGTTCTTCAAGGGCAAGAAAGTGCGTATCCAGTCTTCTTCTTCCAATAACATCGCCTCCAGGAGGAAGTGTTGTTACCTTACCTGTTCTTGCAACAAGAGGACCTGCAAAAAGAATAGAAGCACGAATCTTCTTACTTAAGTCTGCCGGAATATCAGAATGCTGAATATTTTCTGCCTTAATAATCCAGGTATGTTCATCTTTTTTATTTACCGAAGCACCCAGAGATTCAAGAATTTTAAGCATAACTCCTGTATCTTCAATCTTAGGTATGTTCCTCAGTGTAATTTCGTCTTCCGTTAAAAGACAGGCTGCAATACATGGAAGGGCAGCATTTTTATTCCCGCTGGCAGTAATAGTCCCCTTAATAGGGAATCCGCCTTCAATCTGATATTCGTACATTTACTTCTCCGTAAGAAATTATATGCGGCACAAATTAATAAGTACCGTAGCAGCAAGAGCCATCTGACTTAAAGAAGCCCATTCAATTCTTGAGTGAAAGTTGTGTCCTCCAGTAAAAATATTCGGACAAGGAATACCCATTTCTGTAAGACGAGAACCATCAGTCCCACCCCTTATTGGAGTAAATTCCGGTTCAATACCAGCTTCCTTATAAGCCTTTACAAGATTTTCGGTAACAAAAGGTGCTTTATCAAGCCCTTCTTTCATATTCAGGTACTGCTGAGTGTGCTTTACCTGACATTTACCACCAAATACAAGGGCTGTAGCATCAGCAAGCTTATCTACAAGAGCCTTACGCTTTTCCATACCATCCTGGGTAAAATCCCTCAGGAATAAAACAGCCCTGGCATTTTCCATATCACCTTCAACAGACATAGGTGCAAAGAATCCCTGATAGCCGTCAGTAGTTTCAGGCATCTGGTTCTGTGGCAGGTTATGAATAAAATAAGAAACCATACTTACAGCATTAACCATATCCGGACGGGCAGAACCTGTATGTTTAGGTTTACCTGTAAAAGTAACCTCAGACTTGTAAGCATTAAAACATTCAGTTTCAAGCTCACCCTTATGTCCCCCGTCAACAGTATAGGCATACTTTGATTTAAGAAGATTCAGTGGAACCTTATCCATGCCGTGACCGGTTTCTTCATCAGGAGAAAATATAACTTCAACAGCACGATGTTCAACTTCCGGATGCTTATAAAAATATTCCAGGGCAGTCATAATTTCCGCAACACCGGCCTTATCGTCTGCACCTAAAAGAGTAGTACCGTCACTTGTAATCAGTGTATCTTTTTCACAAGCCGCAAGCTCCAGGCATTTATCTTCACAAGATTTAAGACTAATACCATATGGAAGTTCAATATCTTTACCGTCATAATCTTTCCATATAATAGGCTTTACATCTTTACCCGTAACTTCATCAACAGTATCAATATGAGCCAGAAGACAAAAAGAAGGCTGGTCAGCAAAAGCAGAAGTAGCCGGCAGAAAACCATAGGTATAACATTCAGCAGTAGTCTGAACATCCTTAAGCCCTAAAGCCTTAAGCTCTTCCCTTAAAATATCAGCAAGGTCCCGCTCACGTTCAGCACTTGGAATCTTTCCAGCATCAGCCTCAGCCTCATCACTTTCAGTCCAAACTTTTACGTATTTTAAAAAACGATTCAAAAGTGGTTCAGTATATTCAAGCGAAAGTAAATCATTAGTATTCATAAGCTAGAGAATAGCAGTTTTTACTCATTTTGTCATTTTTTTTCTATAATATTGAAATTCCGGAGCAGCACAAAGATTCCACCCCTCCTGTAAAATACAGACAATAGCAAGTCAGTCATTACCCGCTTTCCGCAGTTCCGGCTCTGCCTCCATTCTTCCGCCTTGCTCCAGAAGCTCCCTCCGGTCGCCTGCTACAATCGGGGCTGGTTTTTGTCATCCTCAAAAATCTTGATCAGAAGAAGGTTTCCCTCGTTTACAGTAACGCAGGCAGTTTTTCCAGGTAAAACCTCATTGCTTATTCCATACTGATATTCACAGGTTATTTCACCATTCTCCAGAGGATACTTTGCATCTTTTATAGTTATTCCTCTGGCAGTGCCGCAAATATTCAGCAAAGAGAAATAGGGGTATTTTTCTTCTATATACATAGGATTTTTTCCTGCAATTTCCATTTGGGAATAATCATCTATAATCACAGCCTTTTTACCCAGGGCATGAAGTTTAAGAAGAATGGATACGTTTGCAATTGTATGATCCATGCGTAAGCCTGTAACCCCTATAAGAAGAAAGTCAGAAAATCCCCTGTAAAGACCTTCCTTTACGGCATAGTTGGTATCTGTATCATCCTTTTCGCAGGGCAGAACAATAGTTTCCGCATTATTAGGAATCTTGGGATAAGAGTCAAAATCTCCTACAGCAAGATCAGGACTTACGCCAAGAAGGGGAGCGTGTCTTAAACCTCCATCACAAAAAATAAAGTAGTCATTTTCATTCAGGCAGCTTTTAATAAAGTCCGTATTTTTAATATCTGCAGCACCAACAATTACACATCTTTTATTCTGGGGGATACTTTTGTTTTTATAATCCATACTTTTTCCTTAAATATCTTTAAAGAATTTATAAGGTGTTTTTCCCCGAATTTCAATGCAAATGAAAAAAAATTAAAAATTAATGGGAATTCCCTTGTCAAAGTTGTAAAAAAAAGGTATAAATACCGAACTAATGCCCTAATTGGGCGTGCAATAGATTGCAGGGTTCTTTGAATATCAGACGGACAGTTAAATGTCTGATGGAAGTCGTAAAGCTGGTTATGTTAACCTTCAGATTTCCTTACCCTGAATACCTGAAAATCATCGTTGATGGTTTTCGCAAAAATGAGTGTTTGGTGGTTCTGATTATCGGTTTACGCCAGTAAATCTAGAGTTGAAAGTCCATACCAATCACTTGATCGTGTGATGCTGGTGGTAATCAACAGCTGCTTCGAATAGATGAAACAGAGATTGATAAATAAATCACTATCATCTCAACAAAACATGTGAAAAGTGTGTATGCGAAAGTGTCATTAGCCTTTTAGGAATGGCATTTTCTGGCTTAAAGTGCAACACATAAAAATAATTTTATCCTGTAAAGATACAGGACAAGGAGAACATCATGGCAAAGGAAGAGTTCAACAGAACTAAACCTCACATGAACGTTGGTACTATCGGTCACGTAGACCATGGTAAGACTACACTTTCAGCTGCTATCACTTCATACTGTGCTAAAAAGTATGGTGATAAGCTTTTGAAGTACGATGAAATTGATAATGCTCCAGAGGAAAAAGCTCGTGGTATTACAATTAACTCTCGTCACCTTGAGTATCAGTCTGACAAGCGTCACTATGCACATATTGACTGCCCAGGACATGCTGACTACATCAAGAACATGATTACTGGTGCTGCTCAGATGGATGGTTCTATCCTCGTAATCGCAGCTTCAGACGGTGTTATGGCTCAGACAAAAGAACACCTTCTTCTTGCACGCCAGGTAGGTGTACCAAAGATTATCGTATTCCTTAATAAAGTTGACCAGCTTGATGGCGACGAAGAAATGTTGATGCTCGTAACAGAAGAAGTTCGTGACACAATTCAGTCATACGGATTCTCTGCTGATACACCAATCATCCCAGGTTCAGCATTCAAGGCTCTTAACGAATCTGACAATCCAGAAAACACAAAATGTATCGAAGAACTTCTTACAGCTATGGATACATGGTTCGATGATCCAGTTCGTGATGATCAGAAACCATTCCTTATGCCAATTGAAGACATCTTCACTATTACTGGACGTGGTACAGTAGTTACTGGTCGTATCGAACGTGGTGTAATCCATGTTAACGACCCAGTTGAACTTGTTGGTATTCGCGAAACACAGGCTTCTACATGTACTGGTATTGAAATGTTCAACAAGACACTTAACGAAGGTATGGCTGGTGATAACGCTGGTATCCTCCTCCGTGGTATTGAAAAGAAAAACGTACTTCGTGGTATGGTACTTGCTGCACCAAAATCAATCACTCCACATACAAAGTTCGAAGCACAGATTTACGTTCTTACAGAAAAAGAAGGTGGACGTCACAGCCCATTCTTCACTGGTTACCGCCCACAGTTCTACTTCCGCACAACAGATATTACAGGTACTGTAAATCTTGAAGCTGGTGTAGACATGGTTAAACCAGGTGACAATACTAAGATTGTTGGTGAACTTATTCACCCAATCGCTATGGACGAAGGTCTTAAGCTTGCTATCCGTGAAGGCGGTCGTACAATCGCTTCTGGACAGGTTACAAAGATTATCGAATAGTTATTGATTGAATGGAGGTTGCATTCAGTTCGCTGGATGCGCCTTCATTCTTAGGAGTAAATGATGGCAAACGGCAAGATTCGTGTAAGACTTCGTGCATTCGACGTAGCTCTTATCGATCAGTCTGCAAAAGACATTGTACAGCAGGTTCAGAAAGCAGGAGCAAAGGTTTCAGGACCAGTTCCTCTTCCAACAAGGATTAATAAAGTAACAGTTCTTCGTTCACCTTTCGTAAACAAGAAGTCACGTGAACAGTTTGAAATGAGAACTCACAAACGCCTTATTGATATTTTTGAACCAAGTTCAGAAGTTATGGATTCACTTATGAAGCTTGAGCTTCCTGCAGGTGTTGATGTAGAAATTAAACAGTAATTGTAGGGTTTATCCCTGGGTTTCAAATTACTGTAAAATAAACGGGACGGTTCCCTGGATCGGGAATGGCGACCGACAGGAAGAAGGTTGAGCCTTACTTCCAAATAGGAGATTTCAGATGAAAGGTCTGATAGCAAAAAAAGTAGGAATGACACAGGTATTCGACGAAAACGGAAATCTGACACCAGTAACCGTGATCCGCGTTGAACCAAATACTGTTGTTGCTACAAAGACAGAGGAAAAGTGCGGTTATAACGCTGTGGTACTTGGTCTTGATGATTTGAAAGAATCTAAAGTATCTAAGCCTTATGCAAAGCAGTTTCCAGAAAATGTGACACCAAAACGTCATCTTAAAGAATTTCGCGATTTTGACGGCGAAGTTACAGTTGGCGATCAGATTGGTGTGGAATTATTCAACTCTATTCGTTTCATCGATGTAACCGCTACTTCTAAAGGTAAAGGTTTTCAGGGTGTTATGAAGAGATGGGGCTTCCATGGTGGACGTGCTACTCACGGTTCTAAGTTCCATAGAGAGGCCGGTGGTACAGGTAACTCAACAACTCCAGGACACTGCCTTAAGAACGTAAAAATGGCAGGCCGTATGGGTAATGATCGTGTTACAGTACAGAATCTCAAGGTTATCAAAGTTGACCCTGAGTTGAAAGTGTTGATGGTTCGTGGTGCAGTTCCTGGGGTTAAAGATGCAACACTTATCGTTAAGGCTGCTGTTAAGAAATAAGGTCGAGGAATAGTATGGAAAAGAAAGTCTATTCAATCGATGGTAAAGAACTCAGGACAATTAATCTTGATGATAAAGTTTTCGGACTCCCAGTCAACGAAGATGTTATCTATTATGCCATCACAAACGAATTAGCAAATAAACGTGTTGGAACAGCTTGTACAAAAACACGTGCAGAAGTTCATGGCAGCAATGCTAAACCTTACAAACAGAAGGGAACTGGTAATGCACGTCGTGGTGATAAAAAATCACCAATTACTGTTGGCGGCGGTACAATTTTTGGACCAAAACCACGTGATTACAGCTATGCAATTCCAAAGAAAGAAAAGCGTCTTGCAATGAAGTCAATTTTGAGTCTTCAGGCTCAGAGCGACAGACTTACAGTTGTTGAAGACTTCACAGTAGAAAGCGGAAAGACAAAGGACCTTGTAAAGATTCTTAATAACTTTACTAAGGGTGAACGCACAGTTATCCTCCTTAAGGATGATGACAAGCTTATTAAACAGGCTGGAAGAAACCTTCCTAATGTTTATTTCCTTTCTTACAACCGTCTTCGTGCACATGACCTTTACTACGGAAGAAAGGTTATCATGCTTGAAGGTGCTGCTAAGAATCTTTCTGATTTTTATGCTGAATCAAAGGAGGCTGAATAATGAATTACGAAGATGTTCTTATTGAGCCTGTACTTTCAGAAAAAGCAACTGCTCTTCGTGAACAGAATAAATATACGTTCATTGTAAAATCAGATGCTACAAAAACAGATGTAAAAGAAGCTGTTCGTAGACTTTTCAACGTAAAAGTTGCTGATTGTACAGTTGTAAACGTACTTGGAAAGATGAAAAGACTTCGCGGTAGACCGGGAAGAACTGCCAGCTATAAAAAAGCTATTGTTAAGCTTGAAGCTGGAGAAAAAATTAAGGTATTTGAAGGCGTTTGAGCCTTTAAGTAACGAATAAGGGGAACCATATGGCTCTTAAAATATACAAACCTTATACAAAAGGTACACGTGGTCGTGTTGACTTAGTACGTGAAGAATTGACAGCCGATAAACCCGAGAAAAGCTTGACTTCTGGCCGCAAATCAAAGGCTGGCCGTGGACAGGGCGGACGTATTTCTGTACGTCACCAGGGTGGTGGTCACAAGAGAAAGTATCGTGAAATCGATTTTAGACGCGATAAGCACGGTATTCCTGGAACTGTTAAGACTATTGAATATGATCCATTCAGAAGTGCAGACATTGCATTAGTATTCTACGCTGATGGCGAAAAACGCTATGTAATTGCACCAAAAGGATTGACTGTAGGACAGAAGATCATGTCTGGTGAAACTGCAACACCTACTGTTGGAAATGCTCTTCCACTGGAAGCAATTCCTGTTGGTTTTACAGTACACAACATTGAGCTTACACTCGGTCGTGGTGGTCAGCTTGTACGTTCTGCAGGTGCAGGAGCTTTAGTTGCTGCAAAAGAAGGTGATTACGTAACAATCAAACTTCCTTCTGGAGAACTTCGTCGTATTCATGGTAAGTGCTATGCAACAATCGGTATTGTTGGTAACGAAGAACGCATGAATACTAAGCTTGGTAAAGCTGGTCGTAACAGATGGCGCGGTATTCGTCCAACTGTTCGTGGTATGGCAATGAACCCTGTTGATCATCCACTTGGTGGTGGTGAAGGTGCTGGTAAAGGACATCAGCCTGTTACTCCTTGGGGACAGCCTTGTAGAGGTTACAAAACTCGTAACAAGAGAAAGACCTCTGATCGCTTTATCATTAGTCGCCGCAAGAAGTAGGCTAGGAGTTAAAAGTGTCAAGATCAGTTAAGAAGGGACCTTTTGTAGATAAATCACTTTACAAGAAGGTTTCAGAAATGAACAAAGCAGCAGCTGCTGATAAGAAAATGATTAAAACTTATTCACGCTGCTCTACAATTATCCCTGAAATGGTAGGAAATACTATTTCAGTTCATAACGGAAAGTCTTGGATTCCTGTTTACGTAACAGAAAACTTAGTAGGTCACAAGCTTGGTGAGTTTGCTGGTACACGTACATTCAAGGGCCACGGCGGTGACAAAGCTGCAGGTAAATAAGGAGTATAGAAATGGCAGAAAATAAAGGTTATAGAGCCGTAACAAAATTCCTTATTGCATCACCTACAAAGGTTCGTCCTGTAGCTAATGTTATTAAGATGAAGTCTTGTTCAGAAGCTTTGGCAATACTTGATGTTATGCCTCAGAAAGGTGCTTCGCTTATCAGTGGTACATTAAAGTCTGCTGTTGCAAATGCACTCAATTCTAATAAACAACTCGATGAAGATATGCTTTATGTTAAGGAAATTCGTATCGACGAAGGTCCAAGACTGAAGAGAGTATGGTTCCGTGCTCGTGGACGTGCTGATCAGCTCTTGAAACGTATGTGCCATATCACTGTTGTAGTTGACGAAAAGGCAGGAAAGTAAAGTGGGTCAGAAAGTTAATCCGATTGGTTTACGTCTCGGCGTAAACAAGACCTGGCAGTCTCGTTGGTATGCAGATTCACGTGAATATGCAGATCTCTTCCTGGAAGATATCAAGATTCGTAAGCTTGTTAACAGCCTTCCAGAATGCAAAAACGCAGACATTGCTGAAATTGAAATTGTACGTCATCCACAGCGTGTTACAATCGTAATTCATACAGCACGCCCTGGAGTGATTATTGGTGTTAAGGGTGCTACTATCGAAAAGATTAGCACTGATATTCAGAAGCAGTTGACAAAGAAAGTACAGATTAAAATCAAAGAAGTTAAACGTGCTGAAATCAACGCTTCTCTTATCGCTCAGAATGTTGGCCGTCAGCTTGCAGGACGCGGTTCATTCCGCAAGGCTCTTAAGCAGTCTGCTGCAAATGCAATGAAAGGTGGAGCACAGGGTATTAAAATCCGTATCTCTGGCCGTCTTGCTGGTGCTGATATGACTCGTTCTGAAGAGCACAAGGAAGGACGTGTTCCTCTTCACACTCTTCGTGCTGATATTGATTATGGTTTCTACGAAGCTCTTACAACATACGGTAAAATCGGTGTTAAAGTTTGGGTTTACAATGGTATGAACTACGGTCATGAACAGAATGAAGATGCAGGTGATATCGTAAAGAAGAACCGCCGCGATCGTTCATCAGGTGAACGTAAAGCACGTGCTCCAAAGTCTGAGGGAGGAAAAGTAGAAAATGCTTAGTCCTAAAAGAGTAGCTCACCGTAAGGTGCAGCGTGGCAGACCAACTGGAAATGCTACACGTGATAATTATGTAGACTTCGGTGAAGTAGCACTTGTTGCTATGGAACCAGTTTGGCTTAGTGCAAAACACATTGAAGCAGCTCGTGTTGCTATCAACCGTTGCATTAACCGTGAAGGTCAGGTTTGGACCCGTATCTTCCCAGACAAGCCAGTTTCTAAGAAACCAGCTGATACACGTATGGGTAAGGGAAAGGGAGCTCCAGAATTCTGGGCTGCTGTAATCAAACCTGGTATGATTTTATTTGAAGTTGGTGGAGTTGCAAGAGACAAGGCTGCTAAAGCTATGCAGCTTGCAGCAAGCAAACTTCCAATTAAGACAAAAGTGGCATTCCGCCCAACAGTTGAGTAAGGAGTAAGAAATGGCTGATTCAAAGAAAAAAGATAAAGATCTTTCTTATGACGAACTCGTTGCAAAGCGCAATGACGTAAAGAAACAGTACATGGACCTTCGCTTTCAGGCAGTTGTAGGACATGTAGATAATCCAATGCAGAAGCGTAGCTTGCGCCGCGAAATCGCCCGCTTGAATACACTTATTCATCAGCAGGATCTGGCAAAGTTCAGAGCAGCTGCTGCTGAAGCTGTAGCTGCAAAGTAAGGAGCTGACCCGTGGCAGAACAGAATGTTCAGAACAAGGCTGCAAAACGTTCATTTGTTGGAATCGTAACAAGTGACAAAATGGACAAAACCATTGTTGTTTCTATCGATTCAAAGAAAATGGACCGCCTTTATAAGAAATACGTAACACGGACCAAGAAATGCAAGGCTCACGATGAACAGAATGATGCTCACATTGGTGACACAGTTCGCATCGTAGAATGCAGTCCGATTAGCAAAGATAAGTGTTGGCGTCTCGATGCAATCATCGAGAGGGCTAAATAAGCAGGAGTAGACTATGCTTCAGATGCAGTCAAATTTGGTTGTTGCCGATAACTCCGGAGCTAAATTGGTTCAGTGCATTAAGGTATTAGGTGGATCACACCGCCGTTATGCAGGTATTGGTGACATTGTTGTGGTAGCTGTTAAGGAAGCAATTCCAACATCTACAATTAAAGAAGGTACAGTACAGAAGGCAGTAATCGTACGCGTTGCAAAAGAATACCGCCGTCCTGATGGAACTTACATCCGTTTCGATGATAACGCTTGCGTTCTCGTTGATGCAGATCATAACCCAAAGGGAAAACGTATTTTTGGACCTGTAGCTCGTGAGCTTCGTGATAAGGATTTTATGAAAATCGTTTCACTTGCTCCAGAAGTACTGTAAGGAGTCGTGATTATGAATCAGAAAGTAAAGATCCGTAGAGACGACAACGTAGAAATCATTGCTGGAAAAGATAAAGGTAAGCGCGGAACAGTAATTCGTGTATTCGAAAAGAATAACAAAGTACGTGTTGTTGTTGGCGGTGCTAATATCGTTAAGAAGGCAATAAAGAGAAGATCCCAGCAGGATGCAGGCGGAATCGCTGAAGTAGAAGCTCCTCTGGATATTTCAAATGTAGCTCTCGTATGCAAAAAATGCGGTCCTACAAGAATTGGATACAAACTTGACGGAGACAAGAAAGTTCGCGTTTGCCGCAAGTGTGGAGAAACACTGTAATGGAAAATTACGTACCACGGCTTAAGAAAGTCTATAAGGAAACAATCGCCCCTGAGCTCTTTAAAGAACTCGGATACACAACAGTAATGCAGATTCCTGCTATTAAAAAAGTAGTTGTAAGCATGGGTGTAGGCGAAGCTCTCACGAATAAGAAACTCCTTGATGCTGCAGTTACAGATCTCACTCAGATTACCGGTCAGAAGGCTGTTAAAACAAGAGCAAAGAAAAGTATTGCAAACTTCAAGCTTCGTGAAGGCCAGGAAGTTGGTGCAATGGTTACACTTCGTGGAACAATCATGTATGAATTCCTCGATCGTCTGATCAATGTTGCACTTCCTCGTGTAAAGGATTTCCGCGGAATCAAAGCTACAGGTTTTGACGGACACGGAAACTTCTCTCTTGGTATTACAGAACAGATTATCTTCCCGGAAATCGACTTTGATAAAATTGTAAAGATTTCTGGTATGAACATCAGTATTGTAACAAGTGCTAACACAGACAATGAAGCACGTGCTTTATTGACTAAGTTTGGCATGCCATTTAGAAAGTAAGGATTAAGTTCATGGCTAAGAAATCAATGGTTATCAAGGCGAACCGCACTCCTAAGTACAGCACACGTCAGTATAACAGGTGCCAGGTTTGTGGACGTCCACACGGATATTTACGTAAGTTCAAGATTTGTCGTATCTGCTTCCGTAAATTAGCAAGTGAAGGCCTTTTACCAGGCGTCACAAAATCATCTTGGTAGTGACAGGAGAATAGAATGGCAGCTTCAGATCCAGTAGCAGATATGCTCGCAAAAGTTCAGAATGCGGCAAAAGTTGGTCACGAAAAAGTAGACGTACCTACTTCTAAGATGAAACTTGAGATCGTTAAAATCTTGAAAACTGAAGGTTATATCAAAAACTTCAAGAAAGTTCAGGATGATGATGGTCACAGTATTATCCGCATTTTCTTAAAGTATGACGATGCAAACAAGGCAGTTATCCATGGTATGAAAAAGATTTCAACACCAGGTCGCCGTGTTTACTCAGGTTATAGGGATTTGCCACGTGTTTATAACGGATATGGCACATTAATCATTTCAACTTCTACAGGTGTTACAACTGGTAAAAAGGCAGCTGAAAAGCTTGTCGGTGGCGAGTTGATCTGTACAGTATGGTAATAGGAGAAAACAATGGCATCAAAAATTGGTAAACTTCCTGTTGCTATTCCTGCAGGTGTAACTGTAACAGTTGCTTCTAATTTGATTACTGTAAAAGGATCAAAGGGAGAACTTAAACAGGATTTTAACGACTTAGTAAAAGTTGAAGTAAAAGGTTCAGAAGTTGTTGTAACTCCTGCAAACGAATCAAAAGCTGCTAGTGCAGCTCATGGTTTGTATCGTAACCTTGTTTTCAACATGGTTAAGGGTGTTTCAGAAGGATTTACAAAGTCTTTGATTATTACAGGTGTAGGTTACCGTGCAGAAGTAAAGGGTAAAGAACTTGTAATGAACCTTGGATATTCATCAGATTTTATTGCAATTATTCCAGATGGTCTTACAGTAACAGCTGATCAGACAGGAAAAATTACAATTACTGGAATCGATAAGCAGAGAGTTGGTGAATTTAGTGCTCAGATTCGTAAACTTAGAAAACCTGAACCTTACAAGGGAAAGGGTGTTCGTTACGAAACTGAGGTTATCAGACGCAAAGTCGGAAAGACTGGTGTTAAATAAGGTGAGTTGATATGTTTAAGAAGTTAAATGATAAACAGAGAAAACGCCTGCACAGAAAAATTCACATTCGTAAGTCAATTTACGGAACTGCTGAACGTCCACGTATGACAGTGTTCAAGAGCGGACGCAACCTTTACGTACAGGTTATCAATGACGATGAAGGCAAGACTCTTGCTTCCATCTCAACTCTTGAAAAGGATTTTGTATCACTCAAGGCAAATGTTGACGGTGCTACAAAACTTGGAGAAGCTTTGGGTTCACGCCTTAAGGACAAGAACATTACTACTGTAGTGTTTGACCGCAATGGTTATCTTTATCATGGTGTTATTAAAGCCCTTGCTGACGCTACACGTGCCGCTGGCATTGTATTCTAGGAGAGGCTATGGAACACCAGAAGAATAACGAAAGAAAGCCTGCTGATGAATTCGTAGAAAAGCTTGTAAAGCTTAATCGTACTGCAAAAACTGTAAAAGGTGGACGCAGAATGTCTTTCTCAGCTCTTACTGTAGTAGGAGACAAGAAAGGACGCATCGGTTACGGATTTGGTAAGGCAAATGATGTTACTGAAGCAATTAGAAAGAGCATTGATAAGGCTAAGTCTAACCTTATTACTCTCTCTTCTAAGAATGGTACACTTCCACACGAAGTTATCGGAAAATATAAGAGTTCTTCAGTATTGTTGAAGCCTGCTTGCCCTGGTACAGGTGTTATTGCAGGTGGTGCTGTTCGTGCAGTTATGGATGCTGCAGGAATTACAGATGTTATTTCAAAGTCGCTTGGTTCAAGTACTTCAGTAAACGTTGTACGCGCAACATTTAACGCAGTTGCAGGTCTTATGGATGCACGCGCTGTTGCTTCAAACCGTGGTAAGTCTTTGAATGATTTGTGGGGCTGATTTATGGCAAAATTAAGAATTACACTTGTTAAGAGTACCATTGGTCAGAAACCAGAAAAGAAAGCAACTGTTCGCAGCCTTGGTCTTAAGAAATTAAATTCTGTTGTTGAACATGAAGCTAATGATTCTGTCAAAGGAATGGTAGCTTCTGTTTCTCACTTAGTAAAAGTAGAGGAGATCGGCTGATGTCAGACTTTACTTTAAGTGCACCACAGGGTGCTAACAAAAAGAAGCGTATTATTGGTCGTGGTTCTTCTTCTGGTCGTGGTACAACTGCCGGAAAAGGAAACAAAGGTCAGCAGTCACGCTCAGGTGGAAAGACATACGTAGGATTCGAAGGTGGTCAGATGCCTTTGTACCGTCGTATTGCACACCGCGGTTTTTCTAACGCTGTATTTAGAAAGGAATATGTAATTTTTAACGTTTCTGAACTTAATGCAAAATTTGCAGATGGTGAAACTGTTGATGTTACATCTCTTGTTAAAAAGGGACTTCTTAAGAAGTGTTTGGATGGAGTAAAGGTTCTTGGTGATGGAGAAATCACAAAGAAACTTAACGTAGTTGTTGACAAGATTTCTGCTTCTGCTAAGGCTAAAATTGAAAAGGCTGGTGGATCAGTTACTCTGGTTACTCCAAAAGCAGCTAAAACTGAAGAATCAAAATAATCGGAGTGTGACGAATGGCTAACAATCCTGTTGTAAACATGTTCAAAGTTAAGGAAATTCGCAATCGTATCCTCTTTACTTTGTTAATTTTAGCGGTTTTCCGTCTTGGAACTGTTATAACTATTCCTGGATTAAATGCCGCAGCTCTTGTTGACTACTTTAGTGAAATTGCTAAGAGCAACAAGGCTGAAAGCGCATTCGCCAGCTATATGGATTTTTTTGCCGGTGGAGCTTTTGAAAAATTTTCTGTGTTCATGCTTGGTGTAATGCCATACATTTCTACACAGATTATTCTTCAGCTTGCTCTTGTGATTTTCCCTTCATTGAAGAGAATAGCACAGGAAGAAGGTGGCCAGCGTCGTGTTCAAATGTGGACAAGAGTCGGAACTGTACTTGTATGTATAATTCAGGCTCTTGCCATTACAGCTTATGTAAGTTCAATTAATGCCGCAACAAGTGGTGCTGCAGTTACTCCATATTATAGTAACTGGATGGCAATTCTTACTGTTACGGCAGGTTCTATGATAACTGTATGGATGGGCGATCAGATTACTGCACATGGAATCGGTAATGGTATATCTATGCTGATTTTTGCAGGTATTGTGGCACGTCTTCCTTCTGCTGTTTGGGAACTTATCAGCATGGTAAGAAATGACGGACTTAACGTTGTTTACGTAATTGTTGCAATTGCTTTGTTCCTTGTTATTATCGGACTGGTAGTTTATGAACAGTCAGGTGAGCGTAAGATTCCTGTTCACTATGCAAAACGCGTTGTTGGACGCAAAATGTACGGCGGACAGAGTACTTATATTCCATTTAAAATCAATCCATCTGGTGTAATCCCAATCATTTTTGCATCAGCATTCCTTACATTCCCATTACAGATTGCAACAAGCCTTCAGAAAAAAGCCGGATGGCTTAACTGGCTTGCAGCTAAATTAAATCCAATGGGAATTTGGTATAATGTAATTGAAGTCTTGCTGATCATTTTCTTTGCTTACTTCTACACTCAGGTTACCCTGAACCCTACTGAAATTGCAAAGAATATTCGTGAGAACGGCGGTTCGATTCCCGGAATCCGTACGGACAAGACAGAAAGTTATCTTCAGAAGGTTTTAAACCGTCTGATTCTTCCTGGTTCTTTGTATCTTGCATTTATTGCATTGATACCTACCTTGATTCAGATTGCATTCGGTTTCCCTGCATCAATTTCAATGTTGATGGGTGGAACTTCACTTCTGATTCTTGTTGGCGTTGATATTGATACAATGGCACAGGTCGAAGCTCTTCTTAAAATGCACCATCATGATGGTCTTACAAAGAAGGGGCTGAAGTCAAGAAACCTCTAAAAATAGGGGCTAAGGACTAGATTAAAAAACAAGAATTATGTTATATTTATTGCCACATATTTTTATATGTGGCTCATTGGGTTGTAGTTCATAGCGAATTGCCATGACTCAATGTATAACATTATTTCTAAGGGGACTTTTATGAAAGTACGAACCAGCGTAAAGCCCATCTGCGATAAGTGTAAGGTTATTAGGAGAAACGGCGTTGTCCGCATTATCTGTAGTAATCCAAAGCATAAGCAGAGACAGGGTTGAGGAGTAATTCATGGCTCGAATTGCGGGAGTTGATCTTCCTAACAAGCATGTTAACATTGCGTTAACATATATTTACGGTATTGGCCGTTCAGCAGCAAACACTATCTGTGAAAAAACACAGGTAAATGCTGATGTTCTTATTAATGATCTCTCAGAAGATGATTTGAATAAGCTTCGTAAGGTAATTGATGAAGAATATAAGACTGAAGGACGTCTTCGTTCAGAAATTGGTCTTAACATCAAACGCCTTATCGATATTGGTAGCTATAGAGGATTACGCCACAGAAAAGGTCTTCCTGTTCGTGGACAGAGGACAAGAACTAATTCTCGTACACGCAAAGGTAAGAAGAAGACCGTTGCTAACAAGAAGAAGGCATAAGGCGGAGGATTAGAATGGCAACCGTAAAAAAGAGAAAAGAAAAGAAAAGTGTTTATGAAGGAAATGTTTATATTCAGGCAACCTTCAACAATACTATCGTAACAATCACCGATATTAAAGGAAATGCAATCGCTTGGGCTTCTTCAGGCGGACTTGGATTCCGTGGTGCAAAGAAATCTACACCGTTTGCAGCTCAGTCAGTTGCTGAAACTGCAGTACAGCGTGCAGCTAGCTACGGCTTACGTGAAGTACATGTGTTTGTAAAGGGTCCTGGTATGGGTCGTGAAAATGCGATTCGTGTACTCGGAACTTTGGGATTGAAAGTAAAGTCTATTTCAGATATTACTCCTATTCCACACAACGGATGTCGTCCACGTAAAACACGCCGCATGTAAGGAGAATAGACAGATATGGCAAGATATACAGGACCAGTATGCAGACTTTGTAGAACAGAAGGTACAAAGCTGTGTCTTAAAGGTGATCGTTGTAAGAGCGATAAATGTCCTATTAACAAAAAGCGTGCAGCTCCAGGAAAAGATCCTAAAGCTAGAGCAGGTAAAAGAAGTGAATATGGTCTTCAGCTTCGTGAAAAGCAGAAGATTAAGAGAATTTATGGTATGCAGGAAAAACAGTTCCATCTTACATTTGAGCATGCTCTTCGTATGCCTGGTGTAACTGGTGAAAACCTTGTTCGCCTGCTTGAAAGCCGTCTTGACAATGTTGTTTTCAGAATGCGTTTTGCTGCATGTAGAAATCAGGCTCGTCAGGTAGTACTTCATCGCCATGTTCTTGTAAATGGACGCATTGTTAACATCCCTAGCTATCAGGTAAAACCTGGTGACGTAATTGAGGTAAAAGAAAACAGCAAGAAACTTGCAATAATTCAGGACGGATTATCAGAAGTTTCTAAGTCTGGAGTTGCTTCATGGGTAACTGTTGACGTAGATGCAGTTAAAGGAACTTTCGTACAGTATCCAAGACGCGAAGAAGTTACGGATCTCGTTGGTGTTAAAGAACAGCTCGTAGTCGAGCTCTATTCTAAATAATAAGGAGTTCAGATGGCTCGCAAAAATCTGCTTAAAGGCTTTAAGAAGCCAAAGGGCATTACATTTGAGCATCTTGAGACTAATCCTAACTACGGTAAGTTTACTGCTTATCCTTTTGAACCTGGATTTGGAACTACAGTTGGAAATACGCTCCGCCGTGTTCTTCTTTCTTCAATTCAGGGATATGCAATTTCTTCTGTTAGAATTACATCTTATGATGTTGATGGTGTTCCTCATGTTATTTCAAATGAATTCGAAAATATACCGAATGTTTCCGAAGACACTTTGGAAGTGTTGAACAGCTTAAAACAGATTCGTTTGCGTCTGCCTGGTGATCTTGAGCAGGATACAATTCTCTACGAATTCAAAGGACCTGGTACAGTAAAGAGTGATGACTTTGAAAAAGAAGGTCAGCTTGAAATCATGACTAAAGGTATGGAAATCTTTACCATGATGGAAGGTGCAAATCTTGAAATTGAAATTCAGGTTGATTTGGGACGTGGTTATGTTCCTGCTGAAGTAAATGAACATTACATTGAAATTGTCGGTACAATTGCAATGGACTGTATATTTACACCTGTGCCAAAGGTTAAGTATTCTATTGAACCTTGTCGCGTAGGGCAGCGTAACGACTACGATAAACTTATTCTTGAGATTTGGACTGATGGTTCTATTAGCCCAGAAGATGCACTTGCTGAAGCTGCTAAGATTGCTAAAGATTACTTTGCAATTTTTGTTAACTTTAACGAAAGTGAATATTCAAGCACTGAAGAGCTTGATGAGGGTGATGAGAAAATCCGTAAGTTGCTCAATACTTCTGTAGAAGAACTTGAGCTTTCTGTACGTAGTTCTAATTGTCTTAAGAATGCAAATATTCACACTATTGGTGAATTAACTAAGAAAACGGAAGATGATATAACAAAGACCCGTAACTTTGGAAAGAAGAGTCTTGAAGAAATCAAGGCTAAACTTGAAGAGCACGGATTAACTTTAGGAATGACTGATTACAGCCACCTTAAAGATACTGACTTCCATAATCAGAAGGATGAGAACGAATGAACCACATGAATGGATTTAATCCGCTTTCACGTACAACAGCCCATCGTCGTGCTATGACACGCAATATGGTAACTTCATTGTTCAGATACGAACGTGTTACAACAACAAAATCGAAGGCTCTTGAAGTACGCAAGGCTGCAGAAAAATTGATTACACGTGCCAAAGTTGACAGTGTACATAACAGAAGAGAAGCTGCTAAATTTATTGCAGATGAAAAAATCCTCAATAAATTGTTTAAAGAGCTTGGTCCACGTATGAAGGATCGCAATGGCGGTTATACACGCATTCTTAAAATGGGTTTCCGTCAGGGTGATGCTGCTGACGTTGTAATTCTTGAATTGGTAGACTATAAACTTCCAGAACCTGAATCAGCAGATTCTAAAGAAAAGAAGTCTACAGATAAGGAGTAAACTATGTCTAAGTCACATCGTGGAACTGGAATTAGAAATGAGCCAAATCATGGTCGTGGAGTATGTCCTGTTTGTGGTAAAGCACAGATTAAGACTCTTTATGATCAGGAAATCGATGGCAAAAAAGTAAAAATCTGTAAGTTCTGTAAGGCAAACTTAAAGAACAAGGCACAGAAAGATGCTAAGCTTGCTAAGAAAGCTGCTCCTGCTGCACCAGCTGCAGAAGAAACATCTGCTGAAGCATAAGTCTAATTTTTAGACATAAGCCGCTCTTCACTGAAAGGGCGGCGTTTTTTTTTCCCAAATGGTAAAAAAATTGACCTGGATTATTTGAATAAAGATTTTTGGGATTGGTGATAAATATTTTAACAGCCTGGGTCTTTGGGGCAAGTCAGTTTTTATGTCTTGCAGGATAAATGTAAAATAAGGGACTTGTAACATAGAATTAATTGCTGGGGAATTAACTCCTGGGTTGGAAGTGACATGCAGGAGTTTTAACTGAGGTGATTCAATAGGTAAGAGTGACTTCCTGTTGTTATAGTACTCAGGTTACATGCTGAAGTCTTTTCCCAGGTAGATTTCACGGGCTTCTGGGGATTGAAGTATCTGGTCTTTGTTGCCCTGTGTGATAATCTGGCCGTTAGAAATGATAATACCACGGTCTGTAATCTCAAGGGTATCCCTTACGTTATGGTCGGTGATTAAAATTCCAATATTCTGTTTTGCAAGCAGCTTTATGATACTTTTAATATCTGCTACGGCAATAGGATCAATTCCGGCAAAAGGTTCATCAAGTAAGAGGAATTTTGGTTCAATTGCAAGGGAACGGGCTATTTCTGTACGACGGCGTTCTCCTCCGGAAAGGGTAAAGGCAAGCTGCTTTCTGATTCTTCCAATGGCAAACTCTTCTATAAGTTCTTCAAGCTTTTGTTTTTTCTGTATTTTGTCCAGGTCTTTTCTACGTTCAAGGATAGACCAGATATTTTCTTCTACAGTGAGTTTTCTGAATACAGAAGCTTCCTGGGGCAGGTAAGAAATGCCAAGCTTGGCTCTTTTGTACATAGGAAGTCTTGTTATGCACTTATCGTTTAAGAAAATATCTCCGGAGGTAGGGCGGTAAAAACCTACTATCATGTAAAAGCTTGTTGTTTTTCCGGCGCCGTTTGGACCTAAAAGTCCTACAACTTCTCCGGTAGTCATGGAAAAATCTATACCACGGACAACCTTTTTTCTTCCAAAGGACTTATATAAAGAGGTGATTCTTAATACGTCAGAAGAAGGTGAGGCAGATGTTTCCGGGCTGGTAATAATTGTTTCTTCACTCATCGTTTTCCTCACTTGTGGATTGATTTGTTTCTGTTTGAGAAGTTTCTGTTTGAGGGGCAGAGTCCTCTGCCGGGGCATTTTCTGTTGCTGAATCTGGTGATGGTGAGTCCATGTTATCTGAAGGGGCCGGGCCTGAGCTTTCTTCTTTGGAGCTTGTTGTAACTGAACCTTTAACACGGCCGTCTAAGGTAATTTCCTGGGTTTCAAGGTTTAGTGTAATATTCTGGGCGCGGAAATTATCTGTTCCCTGGGTGATATTTGGGTTGCCGCTCATTTCCAGCATCTGTTCGTTTTTTCTGTATATGGCATGGGCAGCGGTGCATTTGTTGTCTTTCTGGACTATGTTTACCTGAATCTGCATGACTGCTACATTTGAGTTCTGGCTGTATTCAATTATTTCTGCATCTGCTGTAACGTCGTTTTCTGTATCTACTAAGTGTACTGCATTTTCTAAGAGAGCTACTTTTGTTTCCCTGTCGTAAGTCATGGACTGGCAGGTAAAGGTCATTTTTGTTTCCAGATTGGTGCCGTTAATATTTCCACTGGCTGTTATAGTTCTGTAGTCTTTGCCGCTTAATTCAATCTGGTCGGCGGAGATTTCCATTGATTCAGTTTGTACCCTGGCATTTCCGGAAAGGGTTGTTTTTCCGTTGTTGTCACCGGCTGTTCCTGTCATGTAGGAAGCTGAAAAAGTTATTTTTTCTCCATAAAGGCAGAAAGCCAGGCTTGTGAGAAGAAAGATTGTTAAAATAAGGGTTTTGTTAAAGATTTTCATTGAGCTTTGTCTTCCTTATTGTCTGTTGATGGTGTTTCTTCTTTAGTTTCTGTTGCTTGTGCCGGGGTTTCTTCTTCCTGATTCTGGGTTATAGTGCCTTCAATGTCGGACTGAAAACTGAATTTGTTGCTGATGGAGCTGGCGGAAAATCCTTTTCCTGTAACCTGGGTGTCTTCTTTAATGATTGTAACTGTATCGTTTTTTCCGGAGGTAAGCTGTTCACTTTTTGCATTCCACTTAAGGTTTTCTGCGGTGATTTGAAGATCCGGGTTTTTGTTTAAGAGTTTAATGTCATTAAAAAGTGTGTAGACTTCATTTTTGGAATCAATTCCTAAAAGCTGGCAGGAGCCTTGTGTTTGTATTTCTGAAGATTCATTCCATGTGGTAAATGTTGAATTACTTGCAAAAGATGCTGAGTCGCTTTTGTACTGTTCAAGTTTGTCTGCAGTAAGTTCAGCTGTTTTTTTATTGTTTTCAAAGCGTAAAAAACTTGGGCTGATAAAAATAAATTCGGGAACTGAGTCTTTTACGGATATTTCTTTTCCATAGTCCAGTGAACAGGAGAGAGAAAAGGCTGAGAATAATATCACTGGAACTAAGGAAAATTTTATCATTTTTTGTGGTTGTCTAATGCAGCCAGAATAAATGAATTGAAGAGGGGGTGAGGTTTGGCCGGACGGCTGACAAATTCCGGATGGTACTGCACTCCGATTCCCCATGGGTGGTTATTCCATTCAAAAGCTTCTGCCTGATTGTCTGATACTGACATGGCTGTAATGGTAAGGCCGTTGTCTTCCATGTCTTTAGTATAGTGACGGTCAAAAGCGTATTTAGAACGGTGTCTTTCTGTAATAACTGCTGTTTTGTAAATAGAATGGAGCTTTGAACCTTCTGTGAGTTTTACCGATGAAGAGCCAAGCTTGATTCCACCATCAGATGGTCCCTGCTGTTCTTCCGGTAAGCTGATTACAGGATGTGTTGAATTGGACATGAATTCAGTTGTATCAGCATCTTCCCAGTTACAGAGGTTGCGGCCTGTTTCTATTGCCATAAGCTGCATACCTAAATCAATTCCCAGGTAAGGGATTTTATGTTCACGGGCATAGGTTACTGTTTTAATTAAACCAAGGAATCCTCTCTGTCCATAGCTGCCAGGTATTACAATTCCGTCGGCATCATTAAAGAAAGAATCTATTTCTGTGGATTTTTCCAATGTTTCTGCGTCGATTTTTTTGATTATAAGTTCAGAATTGTTGCCTGTAACGGCTGCGTGGAAAAGGGATTCCTGAACTGACTTGTAGCAGTTGTCCAGATAGTCTTTTTTTCCTACCAGAGCAATTGTAACTGAGGACTTAGGGTTGTTGAGCTTTTTAAGGAAGTCTGTCCACTGGCGTACATCTGTTTTTTTATTTGTAATCTTAAGCTTGTTAAGAATTACAGAATCAATTTTCTGTTCATGGAAAATAACTGGAAGTTCGTAAATTGATTTTTCTACGTCTGGTGAAACAAATACAGATTCTGCAGATACGTTGCAGAACTGGGCTATTTTCTTTTTAAGGGAATCTTCTACTGGTGCTTCACAGCGGCAGATAAGAATATCAGGCTGAATACCAACCTGCTGAAGCTGTTTTACGGAATTCTGGGTAGGCTTTGATTTTAATTCACCACCAGTAATTACAGGAATAAGGGTAAGGTGAATTGAAATTACGTTTTCTTTACCAAGTTCACGGGCAAACTGACGGCTTGCTTCAAGATATGGAACTGCTTCAATGTCACCAACTGTTCCACCGATTTCTACTACAACAACATCTGCACCGCTGGTTGTTCCTATATGACGGATGCAGCGTTTGATTTCGTCTGTAATATGTGGAATTACCTGAACTGTACGGCCATTATATCTGCCTGCACGTTCGTTTCTGATTACATTCTCGTAAACTTTACCGATAGAAATACAGTTTTCGTTTGTAAGATTAATATTTGTAAAACGGCTGAAATTGCCAAGGTCTAAATCTGTTTCTGCTCCGTCTTCTGTTACGTAGACTTCGCCATGCTGATAAGGGCTGATGTTTCCAGCGTCAACATTAATGTAAGGGTCACATTTCATCATGGCCACTTTTAATCCGCTTGACTCAAGAAGGCTTGCAATTGTACTGGAAGCAACGCCTTTTCCTAAACTGGAACAAACACCACTGGTTACAAGAATATATTTACTCATGCAAAGCATTTTAACATGATGCAGGGTTTTGGTAAATGTCCTCTTCTATGTTGATTATTTGCGGGGTGCCTGGAAGTGGAAAAAGTCTTGTTACTATAAAGACTAAAAGTGAAGAAGCGAGTAGAAATATAAGTACACAAAGGCTTTTTGCCTTGTCTCCCTGGGCAAGATTGAGTTTTAGGGCAATTTTATCTGCTAAAAAATACCCGGCTATGGCAGAAAAAATCGGGAAAAAGAGTCCCAGAATGCCCTGGACTGCCTGGCTGATAGGGGATGCAGCAAGAGTAACCACACTTCCGGCTTTTACAGGAAGATCCATGGGATTGGTTACGGCAAATCTTATGTCTGTTTTTTCGCAGCTTGAGGTACATCCGGCACAGGAATCTTTTAAGAGTGGCTGTACCAGAATCTGATTTTCTGTTGAAACTATAAGTGCTTTCTTGTTCATAACTGGCTCTTTGAAAGATTTTTCATCTGTTCACGGCAAATGGCTGCAGCTTTTTTGTTCCCCAGTTCATCATAACAGTCTGCCAGGTTATAGAAGGCGTCATAGTAAAAGGGGTTAATGGTTACTGCATGTTCAAAACATTCACAGGCTGAGGTGAATTCATTGTTTTGAAAGAGAAGTACACCAAGGCTGTTCCAGAGGTGATCATTGTTTTCATTCAGGCTTAAACCCATAAAAAGATAGTGAAGGGCTGTCTGAGTTCTTTCTATAGAAAGGTTAAGGTTTGCCAGGGTCTCTAGAATTTCCGGGTCTTCCGGGTTCATGGCATGGGCTTTTTCCATGGAGGAAATTGCCTTTTCTATGTAGCCTGCATCCCTGTAGGTAAGGGCA
Organism: Treponema sp.; assembly: GCF_024696245.1. Classification (GTDB taxonomy): domain Bacteria; phylum Spirochaetota; class Spirochaetia; order Treponematales; family Treponemataceae; genus Treponema_D. The sequence goes on along the minus strand of NZ_JAILGZ010000131.1, from coordinate 3,595 downwards.
AGGTTGAACCAGAGGAGGTAATTTTCTTTGTCCAGGGTAATGGCCCTTTTGAAACATGCTACTGCTTCGTCAAAGTTACCTTTTTGTGCGAGATGAATGGCGTTGTTGTTAAGTTCTTCGATATTTTCTTTCATCATAAAGGTATCATCCTTGTGAAGAGCTCTTTTATTTGTGCGGAAGACTTTTTGTTTTTGCCAAAAAGTTCCATAAAAGAATCACAGCTGGTATTAATAAGCCTGATGCCCTGGTCTTTAGCTTCCTGAATGCATCCGGAATCCTGGAGAAGTTTTATGGCATTCTCTACTGCCGGGCTTTTTATTCCCTCTTTTGCGGCCTGAACAAAATACTGACTTAAAAGCTTAAAAGATTCAGGATTTTTTTCTGCAAAAAGAAGTACAGGGAGGGATTTTTTACCTTCTACTATGTCGTCACCACGGATTTTGCCCGGGTTACCTGTGGTAAGGTTGATTACGTCGTCTATAATCTGAAAGCCTGCTCCTACCTGTGAGGCAAGAAGGGCTGCCTGAGCTGCTGTCTGGTCTGAATATCCTGCTGCAAGACAACCGATTTTTGCTGCAAGGCTGGAGAGGGTTCCTGTTTTGCATTTTACCATTGAAAGGTACTGGTCTGCTGAAGGAACTGCTTCTTTGTTGCGGTGCCAGGAAATGTCCATTGCCTGACCTAAGTGAAGGCGTCTTACTTCCAGGAGGGCTGCTGAGTAAAGTCTGTTTTTTAATTCCTGAGAGCAGGAGAGTTTGTCTATTACGGTAAAGGCTTCAAAATAGAGCCAGGAGCCTGCGTTTATGGCAGTGTCTGTTCCGTAAGTTATGTAGGCGGCAGGTTTACCTCTTCTTGTGTCAGAAGAGTCTTCTATGTCGTCATGGATAAGGCTTGCGGTGTGGATGAATTCAACAAGGGGAGTAAGGCTGAATGCGTTATTAAGGATTTCTTTTTGTTCAGGTGAATTGTCAGCCAGTTCTTCTGCTTTTGTAAGGGCACAGAGAACAAGAAAAAGTGGTCTCCAGCGTTTTCCTCCTGACTGAATAAGTTCCGAAGCAGGCTGGGTAAGGGGAGTTATATGCTGGTTTTCTATGGATTTATCAAGCTTTCCGAATGTGAGATTCTTCCATTCAGTGGAGCAATTTGTGTCCAGGGTTGAGGAAATTACTGTTTCTATCTGCTGTAAAATGTTTTCTTTGGTCAATTCCATATTCTTATAGTATAACTTGTAAGGAAGCTAATGTCGAGGATTGTGAGATTTTTAAATTGGTGGGATTTTTATCGGAGGTGAATTACAGGGTGAATCTCTTCTGGTAAGGTAGAGACCGGATTAATGAAAAAAAATGCCGGGCTTTAAGAAAACCCGGCTTTGTTATGAATTAGATGCTGTTAGTGTCAGCTGGCATGTTCGTGAAGGATTTTGTTCATCTCAGCAGCCATGTTATCAAGGCTTACCTGCTTTTGAACGGCACCTAATTCCCAGGCTGCACGTGGCATTCCGTAAACAATGGCGGATTTTTCGTCCTGACCTAAAGTCCATGCACCCTGTTTACGCATTTCTGCAAGCTGTACTGCTCCGTCTTTTCCCATTCCGGTCATAATGATTCCAAGGGCACGGTTTTTGTACATCTTTGCTACTGATTCAAAGAGTACGTCTGCAGATGGTCTGTGTCCGTTTCTTTGTGGTTCCTGAGAAAGCCTGATTACGTTACATAAGGTGGATTTTTCTACCTTAATATGATAATCACCCGGGGCTACATAAACCTGGCCAGGGTGAATTAAATCCCCGTCTTCTGCTTCCTTTACGTTAAGAGGGCATATTCGGTCCAGACTGGATGCAAATTCCTTTGTAAATCCTGCCGGCATATGCTGAACGATAAGAATTGGCTTTGGAAATTTAGGGTCTATCTGAGCAAGAACTTCCCTGAGGGCATTTGGTCCTCCTGTAGAGATTCCTATTGCTACAATATCGATTGGGCCTGGTTCACGTTCAGGGGTAATAACAAGAGGGTCTTTCTTTTTAGGCTGCCATAAGGTTGCCGGAAGTTCAGATACTTTTGTTGCCTGAGGGTTAATTTTATCCAGAAGACCGCTTTTTACTGCTGCATCTGTTGCTTCTTTAAGCTTAGCCTGCTGCATAAAGGCTTCAATAGGGTAGATGTCCTTGCCTTTTCTCCTGGCATAACGGCTTCCGTATGAAGCAATCTTTTCTATTATATGGCTTGTAATGGAAGAGATGTTACTTGATGTTGATCCACCCGGCTTTGTGATAAAGTCGCTTGCACCAAGATCAAGACACTGCATGGTAACTGCAGCTCCCTTAGTTGCAATTGAAGAAAGAATTACTACAGGGATATCAATTCCCTGCTTTTTACGTTCTTCAAGAAACTGAAGGCCTGTCATTTCCGGCATTTCAATATCAAGAAGAATTAAATCCGGCTTGAGTTGAGGAATCTTCTGAAGACAGAATTTTCCGTTCATGGCTGTTCCAATGGTAGTCATTCCATCTGTTGAATCAATAATTCTGGAAATAAGATTACGCATCAAAGCTGAGTCATCGCATACTAAAACGTCAATATTGTCCATAAATCAGTCCTTTGATATTTAAATTGACAAGGGGTAAATAAAATTAATTATAATCCCTTCCTATAATTTTAAATAAAAGCCTCTTGAAGAAGTGTTCTCCTAAGAGGCCCCGATTGTATAAGATTTGTAACTATTCTTTCTTTTCGTAGAGACATGCCCACTGGGTCTTTAGGAATTCAAACTTGGTGTCCATTCCAAAAAGACTTTCTGAATGACCAATGAACAGATATGAATGTTTTGCCATGGAGGTCCAGAATCTGTCGATAGTGGCTTTCTGTGCTGCTTCGTCAAAGTAAATGAGTACGTTTCTGCAGAAAACTATATCAAGATTGCGGGCTCCACTGTCATTGCGGAGGTTATGGTAGTCAAACCTGATGGTTTTCATAAGATCCGGTTTTACCTGATATCCGCCTTCTCCTTTGTTAAAGTAGGTAGCCAGATAGTTTTGTGGAATACCTGCTATGCGGGAGTCGGCATAAAATCCCTGCTGTCCGACCATAAGGGACTTAAGGGAAATGTCTGAAGCTATGATTTCAAAGGTGAATGGGGCAGGAAGTTTGTCTTTAAGAAGCATTGCGATGGTGTAAGGCTCTTCTCCTGTGGAACATCCGGCACTCCATATACGGATTTTTCTGTCTCCGCTTGCCTTTTTTTCTTCGATAAGATGGGGTATTACATAGTTGATAAGGGCATCAAAGTGAGGCTGGTTACGGAAAAATCTTGTAAGGTTTGTGGTAATACTGTCCAGGAAAGTTTTAAATTCACCCTGATCACTGGTAATTAGGGCATAATAATCCTGAACCTTTTCTATATTTTTTTCTCTAAGACGCTCTTTTAAGCGGCTGTCAAGAATAGAACGGTTAGTTTCTGAAAAAGTAATGCCGCTTGCATCGTAAATGATTTTGCGGAACTGGTTAAATTCTTCATCAGTTAATAAATCTGCCATAAGAATCATTATATTACGCAAAATATGATTTGTAAAACGGTTTGAAAAATTTGTCTTTTATTA
>NZ_JAILGZ010000113.1 GCF_024696245.1 Treponema sp. | reverse complement strand
ACTTGCTTACCTTATCAAAGGCCTCCCCTACACTGTCATCAATTGTAGTTCCCATAATTTCAAGATCATCAAAACCATTTACCTTTGCAATAATTGAATGACCACCGGAAACTAAAAGTCCCAGGTATGGATACTGAATGTCATTTTCAAGATGAGCTGCATACATATGGCCCAGCATATGGTTAACTGCATAAAAAGGTTTGTTTACGCTCCAGGCTAAAGTCTTTGCAAAAGTCAGTCCTACAAGAAGGGAACCCATAAGGCCAGGGCGGTTGGTTGCAGCAATGGCATCTACTTCTTCAAGCTTCATGTTTGCTTCGTTTAAAGCCTGGCGTACTACAGGAAGAATCCATTCAGCATGCTTACGGCTGGCAATTTCCGGTGGTCATTCAATTATTGCAAAGGTAAATGGTTTTGATGATCTTGAAATTATGGGAACTACAATTGATGACAGTGTAGGGGAGGCCTTTGATAAGGTAAGCAAGTTTTATGACCTGGGATATCCTGGAGGAGTAATTATAGACAAGCTTTCTCAGAAGGGAGATCCTAAAGCCTTTACTTTTCCTGTTCCTAAAATGGATAAGGGAGACCACCGCTATGACGTCAGCTTTAGCGGCTTAAAGACAGCAGTTATTCATCAGGCAGATTATTTCCTTAATGACGGTTATGAAAAAACTGTAGAAAATATTGCTGCATCTTTTCAGGAAACAGCATGTAAAACTTTAGTAAGCCGCCTTCTCCGTGCAGTAAAGGATACCGGTCTTACAACAGTTGTTGCCGGCGGTGGTGTTGCTGCAAACTCAAGGCTCAGGGCAATGCTTGCAGAACATACTGAACTTAAATGCATCTTCCCTCCGTTAAAACTTTGCGGAGATAACGGTGCCATGATTGCAGGAGTTGCCTATCACTTCTTAAAGAGGGGAGAGACTTCTCCGTTAAATACAACTGCCTGTGCCCGCATTCCTCAGTTTAAGAGGGGACTGGCAAACCTTGAAGCTTTTGGCAGAAGGTAAGATAAAAAATAGTGCTTAACATAAAGTGAATCAGATATAAAAAAAGCCTGTCCCAAAAAGTTGTTTCCAGCTTTTTGGGGCAGGCTTTAATAAAAAATAAGCTTTTCTTATTTTAATTAATTGTTCAGGTATTCAACTACAAGCTGACCCATCTTTTTAGTTCCAACAAGTTTTCCTGCTGCCTTAACTTCTTCAAGGTGGCTTCCTGCAATATCACCTGTGCGGTAACCTGCATCAAGAACAGAGTTAACTGCATTTTCAATTGCCTTAGCTTCTGTTTCAAGACCGAAGCTGTAGCGTAAAAGCATTGCTGCAGAAAGAATAGTTGCAAGTGGGTTTGCAAGGTCTTTTCCGGCAATATCAGGAGCAGAACCATGAATTGGTTCATAAAGTCCAGGACCTGTTCCGTCTCCAAGAGAAGCAGAAGCAAGCATACCGATTGAACCTGTAATCTGAGAAGCTTCATCAGAAAGAATGTCACCAAACATATTGCTTGTTGCAATTACATCAAACTGACGTGGGTTACGAACCATCTGCATTGAAGCATTGTCAATGTAAAGGTAAGAAAGTGTTACGTCAGGGAAGTCCTTCTTTACGTCTTCTGCAACACGGCGCCAGAGCTGTGAAGAGTTAAGGATGTTTGCCTTGTCTACAACACAAAGTCTCTTCTGACGTTTCTGAGCATATTCAAATCCCATGCGTACGATGCGTTCAATTTCCGGACGTGTATATTTTTCTGTATCCCATGCAGTGTTCTGGTCAGCAGAAGTACCTCTTTCTCCAAAGTAGATACCGCCAGTAAGTTCACGAACGATAAGGATATCAAGTCCGTCACCTACGATTTCGTCTTTAAGAGGACATGCATCTTTAAGCTGCTTCCACATAACTGCAGGACGAAGGTTGGCAAATACTTTCATTCCACCGCGGAGACCAAGAAGAGCTTTTTCCGGTCTGAGTTCTGATGCAAGGTTATCCCACTTTGGACCACCAACAGCACCAAGTAAAGCTGCATCGCTGTCTAAAGCAATTTTAAGCTGGTCTTCTGGAAGTGGCTTACCAAACTGATCAATAGCTGAACCTCCGGCAATTACCTTTGTGTAGTTCCATTTGTGACCGTATTTTTTTGCAACTGAATCAAGAACATTTACTGCTTCTGCAACAACGTCTGGTCCGATTCCGTCACCAGGAATAAGTGCAATAGTCTTTTCCATTTTAATTCCTCGCTGATATATATTTTTTTTCATACTTATTATAGCTATTTTTATTATTGCGTAAAGTAAAATATAAGAATTGCAGTGATGACTTTTATGCAACACTTACTTTACTTTATTCAAGTATTTTTACCCCTTAAATTCTATTCATAACATTGAGTCAGCATAAAAAAAACGCTATACTCTTGGGATATTATGAGGTTAATATGAAGGCAATTGAATTAGAAAAAGCTTACAATCCAAAAGATTTTGAAGACAGAATCTACAGTGACTGGAATGCAAAGGGATATTTCCGCCCTGCATCTGATGAACAGTCTCCTATCCACCATACTTATCTTGATAACGCAAAAAATGCAAACGTCTCTAAATATACAGTGGTCATTCCTCCTCCAAACGTAACCGGTGTCCTTCATATGGGCCACGGTCTTAACAATACTTTGCAGGATATAGTTGTACGCTACCACCGCATGAAGGGAGACAATACTCTCTGGGTTCCTGGAACTGACCATGCAGGTATTGCAACTCAGAACGTTGTAGAACGTGCCCTTAAAAAGGAAGGCAAGTCCCGCAATGATCTTGGCCGTGATAAATTTATAGAAAGAACATGGGATGTTACTCATGAACACCATGACACAATCGTAAAGCAGCAGAAAAAACTGGGTAACTCAGTAGACTGGACCCGTGAACGCTTTACTTATGATGAAGGTCTTTCAGAAGCAGTACGTGACGTATTTGTTACCCTCTACGAAAGGGGACTTATGTACAGGGGTAAGCGTCTTGTAAACTGGTGTCCACGCTGCGGTACAGCCCTTGCAGATGATGAAGTTGACCATGAAGATACACAGGGTGCAATGTACCACCTTTACTATGAATATGCAGACGGAAGCGGAAAAATCGAAGTAGCTACAACCCGTCCTGAAACTTTCTTTGGTGATACAGCTGTTGCAGTTAATCCTTCAGATGAACGTTATACAGCCCTTGTAGGAAAAATGCTCAAGCTTCCTCTTACAGGAAAAGAGATTCCTATTATCGCTGATGAATATGTAGACAAGGAATTTGGAACAGGTATGGTAAAGATTACTCCTGCCCATGACCCTAACGACTGGGAAGTAGGAAAGCGCCATAACCTTGAAGTTATTAACCTTCTTACTCCAGACGGTCGTCTTAACGAAAATGTTCCTGAAAAATACCGCGGTCTTAAACCGGAAGCTGCCCGTAAGCTTGTAATCGAAGATCTTACAGCTGCAGGTCTCTTTAAGGGAGAAGAAAAAATGGTTCACTCAGTAGGTCACTGTTACCGCTGTAAGACTGTTGTAGAACCATATCTTTCTGACCAGTGGTTTGTAAAAATGAAGCCTATGGCAGATAAAGCCCTTGCTGCATGGAAAGCCGGAGAAATTAAATTCTTCCCACAGAAATGGGAAAACACCTATGAACAGTGGCTTGTAAATATCCGTGACTGGTGTGTAAGCCGTCAGATCTGGTGGGGTCACAGAATCCCTGTATGGTACTGCCAGAAGTGTGGAGAAGTAATCGTAAGCCGCACAGATCCTGACAAGTGTCCAAAATGCGGATGTGGTGCAGAAGACCTTAAACAGGATCCTGATGTACTTGATACATGGTTCAGCTCATGGCTCTGGCCTTTCTCTACCCTGGGATGGCCTAAGTCAACAGAAGACCTTAAGGCTTTCTATCCTACAACAGCCCTTGTTACAGCTTATGACATTATCTTCTTCTGGGTTGCCCGCATGATTATGGCAGGTCTTGAATTTACAGGTAAGGCTCCTTTCCATGATATTTATATTCATGGTCTTGTACGTGACAAGCAGGGCCGCAAGATGTCCAAGTCTTTAGGAAACGGAATCGACCCTCTTGATATTATAAATCAGTACGGAGCTGATGCCCTTAAGTTTACCCTTTCATTCCTCTGTGCTCAGGGACAGGATATTCTTGTAGACAATGATTCATTCAAAATGGGTTCAAAGTTCTGCAATAAAATCTGGAATGCAAGCCGCTATATTCTTGGTAATCTTGAAGGCCGTACCCTTATTCCTGTAAAGGATGAAGAACTTACTGAACTTGACCGCTGGATTTATTCTGAATTGAATAAGGCTGTGGCTTCTGCCCGTGATGCCCTGGATAATTACCGCTATAACGATGCATCAAGTTCTGTTTATGAATTTTTCTGGAATGAATTCTGTGACTGGTATGTTGAAGCTACAAAACTTAGTTTCTGGCATGGAGATGATCACGAAAAAGACAGGGCTGTTTCTGTTCTTCTTAATATCCTTGAAGAAAGCCTTCGTCTTATGCATCCTTTTGTTCCATTTGTAACAGAAGAGATTTATTCAAAGCTTCCTCTTGCAGAAATTATAGAAAACAGAAAGAAAGCTGGAACCTGTAAGATTCTCAGCAATTCAGAATACAAGGACATGCTTATTAATGCTCCTTACCCTGTAGTTTGTGCAGAAAGGGCAGACGATAAAGTTTCACAGAGATTTGATTCCCTTAAGGAAATCATTGTTAAAGTTCGTGCCCTTCGTACTGAATGTGGAATTGAACCTGCAGCAAAAATCAATGTTGCCCTTAAGATAGAAAAGGGAAGCAGTGCAGAAGTTGCTCAGGAAAAGGTAGACATGATCAGCCTTCTTGCAGGTCTTTCTAAAGTTGAATTTATCAGCGAAACTCCGGCAAAGGCAATCGGAACTGTAGGAAGCGGATTTGAAGCCTTCCTTCTTGTTGATGAAAATATTAACAAGGAACAGCTTAAGGCCCGCTTTACTAAAGAAATAGAAAAGTCACAGAAGTCATGTCAGATGAGTCAGAATAAGCTTAACGGTAACTTTGCTAAGAATGCTCCTGCAGAAGTTGTTCAGCAGGAACGTGACCGCCTTGCAGAAAGTCAGCAGCGTATAATTAAACTTGAAGGCTATTTGAAAAGCCTCTGATTGAGTTATAATTATAGTGTGGTACTAAAAGGAGGAACTTATGGCAAAGAAAAAGTATGAAATGGCTGTAGATAAGCCCAGCAGCATGGATAATGCTCACATGCTTCAGCTTAATAATACTTATGTTGCTCCTTACATTCAGATTGCAACAAACCTTATCGGTAAGCAGCGTTTTGCCGGTGGAAACATGTTCCGTCATCAGATAGATACCTTTGGTATTCTTATTGATTACGGTTACATGGATCCGGTTTTGCTTAAGGCAAGTCTTGTACATGATGTTATAGAAGATATTCCTGGTTTTGATCCAAGTCTTATAGAAAAGGCAGATGAAGACGGAGCACAAGTTCTTGAACTGGTTATGGAAGTTACTAAAAGACCTGGCCAGCTTAAGAATGAATATCTTAGAGGCATAATTGATAACGGCAGTTACAAGGCTAAGCTTTTAAAATGTGCAGACCGTATCAGTAATATGATTAGTCTGGGTTTTGTTACCAGTTCTGAATTTATAGACCGCTACTGCAACGAAACTGAATATTATATTCTTCCTATAGCAATTGAAGTTGACTACAACATGTATCAGGAAATCCTGAATCTTGTAATGACAAGAAGAAAGTATCTTGAAGATTCAGGTTATTATGACAAGAAAAAAGATGAGTAGTTTTTATGGCAGATGAAATCGTAATTTATACAGACGGTGGTTGTCTTGGTAACCCTGGTCCCGGAGGCTGGGGTTGTGTTATTATCGACGGCCAGGCAGAAAAAGAACTTTCCGGCGGAGAAAAACAGACAACAAATAACCGTATGGAACTTAGTGCTGCAATTAATGCCCTTGATGCAGTTGTTAAAAATCCTGAATGGAAGGCAAAAAAAATCTGCGTATATTCAGACAGTCAGTATGTTAAAAACGGAATTACTTCCTGGATAAATAACTGGAAAAAGAACGGCTGGCGTACTGCTGCAAAAAAGCCTGTTCTTAACAAAGAGTTGTGGCTTGCCCTTGATGAACTTTACGGACAGCTTAACATTGAATGGAAGTGGGTTAAAGGTCATGCAGGTTTTAAGTACAACGAAATCTGTGACCAGCTTTGCAAAATGGAAATGTCAAAGTTTTAGCAGCAGGAATATTGGCTTTCGTCTTCTGCTTCCAAAAAATTAAAATACATAAGGGTATATAAAAAAAATGCAGCCACACTTTTTTAATAAAGTGCAGCTGCATTTTTTTTATTCACCCTTTACAAAAAAGAGTTTTATTCCTTCGTCAGGAAACTTTTCTTTTACGGCAGCAATGATTTTTTTTAAGCTGTCCTTGTACTTGTCTTCCACATAACTAATCATCATAAAGTTTGTTTCAGGCCAGGTTGCAGTTCCCAGCTTGTAGTCGTCTTTACCTCTTCCTGTTACAAGAGGAACAGTAGTGTAAAGAATGCCGGGAATGTTTTCTTCCAGAACTTCTACAATATCATCCTGAACTGACTGATTTGCAATTATTTCTGCTCTGTACATTTTATTCCTCCCCCTCATTTTTATTTTCTTCAGTAAGGTCTGAGTCAGATTTTGCTGAATACTTTTCAGCATCCTGACTTTTTCCTTCAAGAAGAACTTTAATATGACTCTTGTGTACTTTCTTTTCTTTCATTACCAGTGAATAAAGAACCGGAATAAAGAAGAGGGTAACAAAGGTAGAAGAAGCAAGTCCTCCAACTACGGCTACACCAATTGGCTGAACCATGGCAGCACTTCCGCTGGTAGCAAAGCACATAGGCAGCATACCAAGAATTGTTGTAAGGGTTGTCATAAGTACCGGACGTAAACGGCTGGCACCGGCTTCAAGACAGGCTTCTTTTTTCTTAAGTCCCCTGTCCAGAAGAAGGTTTGTGTAGTCAACAAGAATGATACCGTTGTTTACTACAATTCCTACAAGCATAATAAGACCTACTGCACTTACCATGGAAATTGCCTGCCCTGTAATTTTGTAAATACCAACGACACCAATTATAAGGAATGGAATGGTACACAGGTTAATGAAAGGAGCTTTAAAGCTTTCATAGGTTCCTGCCATTACACCAAATACCAGAAGTATTGCCATGATGATAATGCTTCCGTAAGTCTTACTCTGATCCTGCATACTCTGCCATGTACCGTCATAAACAATGTTTACGTTTTCCGGAATAATAAATGTAGAAGCAATTTCTTCCTTAAGAAGACTTTCTACTTCGCTGGCATTTGCATTGGAAACAATGTCTGCACTTACAGTAACTACACGGGTCTGGTTTTCCCTTTTAATGCTTACCGGACCAAGGCCTTTCTTTACTTCCGCAAAGTTTGCCACACTTACCTTACCGTTGTTTCCATTAACATAAATCTGTTCCAGATCTATTACTTTCTGACGGTCGGCATTCTGGTACATAAGTACAACAGAGTATTCTTTTCCGTTGCTGCGGTAGGTAGTAGAGGTAACACCGTTAATCGCATAGTTGATTTCTTTTGCAACGGTTGTTACGTCAACACCAAAGGAATAGGCCCTCTGACGGTCAATAACAACTTCTACTTCCGGAACTCCTTCTTCTGTATCAATGCTTACTTCTCCAATATCGCTGATGTTTTCCATTACACTGCGAACCTGAGAAGCAACATCCAGTGCATCATCCAGGGAATCTGATTTGATTTTAAGAACCAGGTCACTTCCTGTCATCTGCCTCATCATACCCTGAGAAAAGGTAAACCTTACTCCTGCAAAATCATTAAAGTGCATTCTCAGTTTTTGCTGAATACTGGCTGATGTATCAATCTGACTGTCACTATCTGGAAGTTTAATTTCTATACTTCCTTTATAAGAAGAAGATGTTCCTCTTCCTGTTCCAATACTGGTGATGATATTTGTATAGCCTTTAATTTCTTCCTTACAAATATTTTCCAGACTTGTCATAACCTGAGCTGTTTCACTTAAAGTTGTTCCTATAGGAAGGGTTGCTGTTACTGTTACGCTGTCATCACTTCCTGAAGGCATCATGTTAACCCTTAAGGTTGGAATAAAGGCAAGGGATACTGCAAGTACACTTACACAGATAATTACAGTAACTGCCCTGTGGTTAAGGGCTGCTTTAAGAGCCTTACGGTAAGCCTTTGTAACTGCATTAAGCGGAATGTCTAAAAGCTCATAGAATTTTTTAAGAGGCTTAAACTTAACAGGCTTTTCCTTTCTGTTTGTAAGTGGAAGGAATTTTCCTGCAAGAACCGGCACAAGGAAGATTGCAACAAAGAGTGAAGATACAAGGGCGATAACTACTGTAAAGATAATTCCCTTAAACATCTGTCCCATCATTTCAAGATCTTCAAGGAAGAAAAGGAAAGGAACGAATACACAAATTGTTGTAAGGTTTCCGGATACTACGGACATAACCATTTCGCTTGAACCAAGTTCAGCTGCTACCCTGGCTTTTGCACCACGGCTTCTGTAAACGTAAATGTTTTCTATCATTACAATAGAAGCATCTACAATCATACCTACACCAAGAATAAGTCCTGTAAGGGTCATCATGTTTAAGGTAATGCCGGCCATGCTCATACACAGCATTGTAATTACCAGAGACAGAGGAATACTGATTGCAATAATAATCGTAGACTTAAAGTTCTTAAGGAAGAGGAAGAGGATTATGATTGCAAGAAGAAGACCTTCGTAACAGCTTTCAATAAGAGTGCTGATTGTGTCACGGATAGAGTCAGTCGTATCAGAAACAATTTCCAGACTTACATCTGAAGGAATTGAATCCTTTATTTCTTCAATTTTTTCGTAAAGGGCATTTGCTACAGTAACACTGTTTTTTCCAGACTGTTTCGTAACACTTATGTAAACACCTGGGAGACTGTTAATGTAAACTTCACTGTCTTTGTCTTCGTAGCCTAATACTGCTGTTCCAATATCAGAAAGTTTTACAACATAACCGTTTGCTTCGGAAATAATTGTATTGTTGATTTCTTCTATGCTTGAAAATTCACCTGTAGTACGAATTGAATAATCTGTCTTGCCTTCAGTGATTTTACCACCGCCAAGTTCAAGATTCTGTTTTGCCAGGGCGCTGTTAACGCTGGAGATAGTAAGACCATAGGCTGCAAGTCTGTTCTGACTAAGTTCAACACGAACGATTTTAGAGCGGCCTCCGTATACAGAAGCTTCTGCAACACCATCTGTCTGTTCAAGAAGATCTGTAATTGTATCTTCTGCAATAACCTTAAGGTCATCAACTGAACGGTTTCCTTTTACGGCAAGACGGACAATAGGCATACTGTCGCTGTCCATTTTAAAAATACTTGGAGAGTCGCAGTCGTCAGGTAAGGATTTTGAAACACGGTCCAGTTTATCCCTTACATTGTTGGTAGCTACATCCAGGTCTGTACCGTAATTAAATTCAAGGGAAATAGTAGAAGAGCCTTCAGAAGAAGTGCTTGTCATGTTTTTAAGACCGCTTACACTGATAAGCTGGGCTTCAAGAATTTTTGTTACTGATTTTTCTACAGACTCAGGTCCTGCATTACTATAGCTTGTTCTTACCATAAGATATGGACTGTCTACATCAGGCATAAGACTTATGGCAACATTTTTTATTGTAAAGATTCCGATAATACCCAGGAGTACAAAGACAATAAGGGTAAGGACCGGATGCTGAAGTGTTTTTTTGCTGATACTCATGTAAACCTCCGGAAAAAATTTATTCTGCTTTTATATCTTTGTCGTTTTCTGCCGGAACTTCTTTTTTTGCTTCTACATCGCGGATTTTTGCACCGTCACTTAAAGAAGTCTGACCCTGAACAACAACCCTTTCTCCCTCTGCAAGTCCGGAAGTAATCTGTACTGTTCCGTCAACACTGTTTCCTTTATCAATTTCTCTTTTTTCTACAGTGTCATCTTCCTTTACAACATAGGCATAGTATTTGTCGTTGTTCTGAACCAGGGAATCTTCCGGCATAGTTACACAGTCAGAATAGTCCTGAGTATAAAGTTTGATTTTTGCAAACATACCGGCGTTAATCCTTGAATCGTATTTATCAAAGGTAAGGATTACTTCTTTAGTACGGCTTGTTGCATCTACAACAGGAGAAACATATTTAACGGTTGCTGCAAATGTTATTCCCGGATAGGCTTCTACACTTACGTCTGCCTTAAGTCCTGTTTTAAGAACCGCTACATAACGTTCAGGAATGCTGGCGGTAATCTGAAGTTTTGCAATGTCTCCGATTACTGCAATTTCTGTAGATGTACTTACAGTAGTTCCGTTTTTTAATGGAGAACTGATGATGCTTCCGCTGATAGGAGCATATACAGGGCTTTCCTTATAGTATGAACCTGGTGAAGTAGGGTCGATTGTTGCAATTACATCTCCCTTTTTTACTTCTGAACCCAGCATTACTTTTGTAGAAGTAATTTTTCCGGCAGTGTCAGGATAAACAGAAACTGAATTCTGGGCTTCTACTTCTCCATTTGCAATTACATAATCGTGAAGGGTTTCTTTTTCAAGAACCTGGGTCTTTACGGAAATAAGTGTCTGAAAGGCTCCTTTTTTTCCTCCAGGTCCCATTGCTGTTCCGTCTGATTTTGCATTAAGTGCATAAATAATAAGGATTGCTGCTATTGCAATTGTGCAGGCTCCTGTAATAAATGGTTTTGTAGCTTTCATATATTCTCCTTTGGAATTACCCGTTAAGTGTATTTTTATTTTCCCAGCGTTCCAAACTGAATGCCGGCTGTGTTTTCAAGATCAAGTATGGCACATACAAGAGTATAGGCCTGGGAAAGAAGATTTACCCTTGCCGTAAACAGAGCGTCGTTTGCTGTCTGTAAACTTAAGAGATCTTTTGTTCCGTGATTGTAGGCTTCTAAAGTCATGTTGTAAGTCTGTTCTGCAAGTTCTATGCTGCTCTTTCTAAGTTCAATTACAGACTGATATTCCTTTATCTGATTCATGTAGCTTTTTATAGAAACTTCAAGAGTCTGCTTCTGGTTTTCAAGTTCCAGTTCCAGATTTTTTACGCTGTCTTTCTGGCTGTCTATGTTAAGGGAAGTGCTGGACCATGGAAACAATCCGTCCAGTGGAATTGTTGCTCCAAAAGAAAGGGTACCTGTTCCTGAATCTGCAAGACTGCCTGTATCATTAGAAGCGGCACTCATGCTGTAGGTGTATCCTGCAGAAAGAACCGGGCTGTAAGCAGAAAGTCTTGCTGCTGTCAGGGAGTTTTCTGCTGCTGCAAGCTGAACTTGAAGGGATTTTATTGTTGAGTTTTCTATAGTAATACCTTCAAGGGATATTTCCTTTAACTCAAGAATATCAGTAAGATTTCCTTCAAGACTGATTTCCGAATCCTGAGGAAGGGCAAGCATCTGTTTAAATGAAGCCATGTCGTTCTGCCAGCTTGTGCGTGCACTTTCAAGACTAAGCTTTGCATTCTGCCAGGCAACCTGGGCACTTAATACATCAAGCTGACTTAAGGAACCCCTGTTGTATTTTGCAAGATTTGACTCATACTGTTTTTTTGCAGTAGCTTCGTTTTTTTCCTGCAGGTCTATATTTTCTTTTTCGTTAAGGAGGGCCCAGAAGGCTTTTCTTACGGAAAGCTCTATTGTACGGCAGGCACTTTCGTAAGAAATTTCTGAAGACTGGTAACTGAGGGAAGCTGCCTTTATGGTTGTTGCAAGGTTTGCAGAAAGGGAAAGGCTTACTTTTCCTGTAATGGCAATGCTCCCTGAATCTGATGTTGAATTTTGATTTTCAGGAAGGTTCTGGCTGTAAGAGGCAGAAAGACTTGCTTCCGGGCTTATTGAATTCCAGGAGTATTTTTTACTTCTGGCAGCCTGGTCTAAGTCAATCTGACTTTGCTTTATTGAAAGGTTTCCTTCCAGGGCATATTTTACTGAATCATCAATCGTAAGCTTTAATGATTCTGCGTTTAATCCTGCTGCTGCAATTAATGCTGCTGCGACTGAAAAAAGTTTCTTCATATGTATTCCTTCTTATTCCTTAAACTAGTTTCAATGATAAAACTATAATAGAACAGATGGTGTTACACAAAAAAAAACTGTTATCAATAGATAAAAATGTGTTATAGAATAATTAATCAGTCATAGCTATAGCGGGCCCTGCTGCTGTCAGTTTCAAAAACATCTACAGCATAAAGCCAGGCTTTCTGTCCGTCGGTCTTTTTTAATTCCGGAAGAAGCTTGATTATTTCATTATAAATATAAAAAGCAATACGTTCTGCACTTGGATTCTGGTCAAAGTAGTCCATGTCATTAAGATTGGTATGGTCAAGTTTGCCTGTAACTTCCCTGAGAACTGCCTTTAATTTAGAAAAATCAAGAAGCATTCCCCCTTCATTAAGGACAGAACCTTTAACATGGGCATAAACTTTGTAATTGTGGCCGTGAAGTCTTTCACACTTGCCGTTGTAGTCCCTTAAAAAATGTGCTGCAGCAAAATCAGTAAATACTCTTACTTCGTACATACTTCAAGCCTCACAGGAATACCCTTTTCATCAAGGGCTTTCTTAATGGAAGAAACTGTATAATCTCCTGAGTGAACCATGCTGGCAATAAGGGCTGCATCTGCTTTTCCTTCAGATAAAACATCTGCCAGGTGTTCAGGTTTACCACCACCGCCGGAAGCAATTACAGGAACATTTGTATTTTCAGAAATCATACGGGTAAGGTTAAGTTCATAGCCGTCCCTTGTTCCATCTGCGTCTATGGAATTAAGAACGATTTCTCCGGCACCCAGTTCAACAGCCTTTTTTGCCCATTCAAGAGCATCAAGTTCAGTTGCAACTCTTCCGCCGTTAATAAAAACCCTGTATCCGCTTGGCATTGCAGAATCCCTTGCAGCATCCATTCCTAAAACTATACACTGGTTACCAAAAATGCGGGCACCTTCCTTTATAAGTTCCGGATGTTTTACTGCCTGGGAATTAAGGGAAACTTTTTCTGCTCCTGCAAGTATTGTTGAACGAATGTCTTCTATAGTACCGATTCCTCCTCCAACACAGAAAGGAATGAATACCTGACTGGCAACACGGCTTATAAGGTCAAGGATAGGACCTCTCCCTGCAGCACTGGCCATAATGTCATAAAAAACCAGTTCATCAACACCCTGGCGGTAATATTCAGCAGCCATTTCTACAGGGTCACCGATATCTATATTGTTCTTAAATTTTATTCCTTTAGTTGTACGTCCGTCTTTAACATCCAGACATACGATTATTCTTTTTTTTAACATTTTCTGCTCCTTAAAAAACGGTCATTAAAGTTCAGCAAAATTTCTAAGAATCTGCAGGCCTGGTGCACCTGACTTTTCCGGATGAAACTGGAATACGCTGATATTATCCTTTTCTATTATAGAAGGAACCATCATTCCGTAATCAGCCACCCCTTTTATAACAGAAGGATCTTCAGGCTGAATTACATAGGAGTGAACAAAGTAAAAGTCGCTGTGTTCAGGAATGCCCTTCATAAGTTTTGAACCGCCGTTAAGGTAGGTAATATCATTCCATCCCATATGAGGAATCTTAAGTTCGTTTTTAAGCATGGCCCTTTCTTTGTGTTCATCTTCTCCAGGGTGACGTTCCTGCCAGAGTTTTGCAAAGTGACGGATTTTACCTTTTAAAAGGCCCAGACATTCAACATTGCCTTCTTCACTCATTTCAAAAATAATCTGAGAGCCAAGACAAACACCTGTTAAAGGTTTACCTGAAGCTGCAAAATCCTTGAGGAATGAATCAAAACCGCTTTTTTTAAGCTGATCCATTGCGTATGCTGCATCTCCAACTCCAGGAAAAATAACCTTGTCTACATTTTTAAGGTCAGCCGGGTTTTTAGAGAGAATATAAGGTGCCTTTATGTAGGAAAGGGCACGTTCTACACTTTTTATGTTGCCGGCATTATAGTCTACGATTCCAATCATGCATAAAAAGTAGCAGTTACAGGGTATTTTTTCAATGGATATTTCGGAAATATTGAATTGTACCCAGGGCCCTCTTTTTACGAAGAAATTAATTCAGCCTGAAATAATCCCACTTATAACCGAAAACTTTCCCGTTGGCAAAGTACTCTCTCTACATTTATGCTAGGCCCCATGACTCCAAAAAATATGACCCTGGTATGGCAGGATAATTTTGACAATAAGCGGCTTGATTCTTCTAAATGGAAGAAACTTGTATGGAATAAAGGCGTAGTGAATAATGAAGTTCAGGCCTATGTTGATGATGAAGAAACCTGTTCTACAGGAAAAGGCCTTGTGATTCAGGCTGTAAAAAATAAAGACGGCAGCTGGAAAAGTGCCCGCCTTACCACAGCAGGACTTGCAAGCTGGAAGTACGGCTATTTTGAAGCAAGGATAAAACTTCCCCCTGAGTCAAAAGGAATATGGCCAGCTTTCTGGATGATGAGCGAAGATAACTCTTATGGTGAATGGCCCTGTTCCGGAGAAATAGATATTCTTGAATATTCCCCGGCAACTTTTAATTCAGATGTTTACGGTACGGTTCACTATGGCAGCGGCACTGTAGATATGGAAAGTCACTTCTGGAAAAACCTTATACGTCTTCCTCTTGAATCTCTTCCTCAAAGCAAAGATGGTTTTCATACTTACGGCCTTATGTGGACAGAGAATGAAATCAGCTTTTACTATGACGGAATAAAGTCTCAGTCTTCCTGGCGCAGGTATGAAGGAGACAATGTCCGCTGGCCTTTTGATAAACCTTTTCATTTTATAATTAACCTTGCTATGGGCGGAACTCTTGGAGGAGAAATTCCTGCTCAACTGAATAAGGCTGCCCTTGAGGTAGAATACGTTCGGGTATGGCAGTAAATTATTGAAAATTCACAACAGAAAAATCCCCACCTTTCCAAAATCTGTCTGACTTGTGAATTCTTACTTACGGACAGAAAATAGTTTAAAGCTAATATGACTGAGGCTGAACAATTATGTTTATAAAGCCTCGGCAGGGGGTATTATGAAAAAATTGTCTATGCTTGCAGCAGCAGGCGCTTTGCTTATTGGTGGAGCTGTTTTTGTTTCCTGTAGCGGAGATGACAGCAGCGGTGGCTCAGAAGCTACTTTAAATTCTATTACTGCTAAAACGGATGATGTTCAGACAGTATTTTCTGTTGGCGATGAGTTTACCAGTGATGGACTTACAGTAAGGGCTGTTTATTCAACTGGTGCTAAAACCATAACGGAAGGTTTTACTGCTGAACTTGCTTCTGCAAATCTTGATTCAGATGGAAAAATTATCCGTTCAACAGAAGACGGACATACAGAAACAGCTGCTGTTACTGTTACTTATGAAAATCAGACAACTACTTATGATGTAACAATTTCTGATGTTGTTTCTTCTATTGCACTTACTATTGGTGATACTGCAGTTTCTACTTATGAAATTGGCGCTGACCTTGCTTTAACTGGCATTACTGTAACTGCATATTACAGTGAAGACGATACAGAAGGTGAAGATGTTACAGATAATGCAACATTCGCTGCAACTTATGTTCCTGCAGATTCAACAGAAGCTGTTGAATTTACAACAGATGTAGAAGCCGGAACTTACAATGTAACCCTTACTGCTACTTATGCAGGAAAGACAGACAGTGAAGAGGTTAGTATTACTGTTACTGACCCAGACGATGACACTCCTGCTGACACAGGTAGTGCAGCTGAACTTGCTTCTTATGTATATCACAAGAGCCTTCTTAGTGGACTTGCAGATAGCTGGGGTTCAGGTACTGGTGTAACTGTTGCTGACGGAAAGGCTACAATGGTATCTGGTAACCTTTGGGGTGCTGGTGGAGTATGTGGTGTTTCAGCTGTAGAACTTGGTGAAATTGCAGATTATGCATACATTGTATTTACAGTAGATGCTTCATCATATACAGTTTCAGAAGCAAAGGAAGACTTGTCTTCAAACACTGGTGTAAATGTAAAGATTCCAGAAGTTATTGCCCGTCCAGCTAAATGGTATACAGTAAATGGTAAGACAACTTACTATATTGCTACATCTGAATTTTCTAGTGCTTCAACTGCTACTGCTATTGCATTGATTATTGGTGGTGACGGAACTCTCGTTGTAGAAGAATTCTATCTTGCAGCCACAGAAGAACCTGCAGAAAAAGAAATTACTTATGCTAATGCAACAATTTATACAGCTGGTACAACAGGTTTAACAACAACTGCCTGGTATGGAACTTGGGATTTCAATATTGTTGATGATAATATTGTTTCTACAGGTGCTGCAAATGGTTGTTTTGGTATTGGCGGATTTACAGCAGTACCATTTAAGGCAAATGCAAAGCTTGAAGTAACATATAAGGCTACACAGGCTTGGGCTGTAAAACCTGTTCAGCCAGAAGTAGAAACTGCAATGGAAGCTTCTGATGACTTTACTACAGTAACTGTAGATCTTGGTTCTACAGCATCAAATCTTACTGCTGTAGGTATCGTTCACAAAGCAGATGATTCTACTATTACAATTTCTTCTATCAAGGTTATTGATAACGAATAGATTGGTAGTAACTAACAAATCTTAAGTCGCCGGCCCGCACTTACCTCCAAGAGTGCGGGCTTTTTTTTTTATCCTCCCGGGACAGCAATTTTAAGTAGATGCAATTAAAGATCTTAAGAAATAATTAGTATAAAACAATGTTTCAATGGCCTGTGCTTTTTTAAGTGCAGGTCTTTTTTTTTATACAAAACACTTTCCAAAAATATCACCCCTTAACCGAAATATAAAAAATTATAATTTTCCAAAAATGCCTCATAATATAATCAGCTATTTTTATGTTAAGGAGAGTGTTTTATGTTTTCATCTTCCCTAAAAAAAATCTGCATGCCTGTATTATTTGTAACAGGACTTTTTCTTTTTTCAGTTTGTGCAGGACTGACATCATGTTCAGCTTCTTCATCCTCTGGTGATTCCGAAGAAGAAGTTTCAAGTGTTACAGTAAGCCAGTCATCTAATCTTACTTCACTTGCAGTAGGAGAAACCTTAAAGCTTAAGGCTGTAGTTTATCCCCTTACAATTTCTGATCCTCAGGTAACATGGAAGTCCAGTTCAACTTCTGTAGCAACTGTAGATGATTCAGGACTAGTTACTGGTGTGACAGCAGGCAGTGTTACCATTACAGCAAAGTGCGGCGGAAAAAGTGGAACTTATTCCCTTACTGTAACCCGTGTAGAACAGGGACCAGAAAATAATTCCGTAGTATCAGGTGCTACTGACGGTACAAGTGTTGGTACAAGCGGAACAAGTTTTATTGCTTCTTCAAACACTGTCAGTGATTATACAGTCCTTGTCTGGTCTGATGAATTTGAAGGCACTTCCCTTAAAACAGAAAACTGGGCTTATGAAACTGGAGATGGTGGCTGGGGAAACTGTGAGTCACAGAATTACACTAATTCAAGTGACAACTCAGAAGTAGACGGTGGTGTTCTTCGCATTACTGTAAAAGGTGATGGAACAAATGCCCCAACTTCTGCCCGTATTAAATCTCAGGATAAAAAATATTTTAAATACGGTAAGCTTGAAGCCCGTATTAAATTTGACGAAGGAAATCTTTCATGGCCTGCCTTCTGGATGCTTGGCCAGAATATGAGTGATGGTGTTACCTGGCCTTACTGTGGCGAGATTGACATCATGGAACACATCAACACTGAACGCACAATTATGGAAACCGTTCACTGGAATTATAACGGCAGTGATCCTGCCACAGATGACTATGGTCACGGCGGTTATGGTACAGGTAGTGCTGATTATTCCGGAACCAAACCTTCAATCACAGAAAATGACTGGCATATCTACGGCCTTAAATGGACAGAAGATAAAATCACAATGTATGTAGATGATGTTGATTATTTTTCTGTTGGCCTTGATGGTACAGGCTATGACTGCTTTAACAATCCATTCTTCTTTATTCTTAACTTTGCAGCAGGTGGTGAACTTACAGGAAGTAGCTGGGCTGCAGCTTCTGCCTTTGCAGGTGTTGAATGGAATATGTATGTAGACTACATCCGTGTTTATCAGGATGCAAATCATGTAGTAGACGGAAATGCAGCTGTGGCTGTTACTTCTGTTGATATTAGTGGTGATACAACAGTGACAGAAGGTTCAACTGTTAACCTTACAGCAAGTGTAAGTCCTTCTGATGCAACAGATTCAACTGTAACATGGACTTCTTCTGATACAAGTGTAGCAACAGTTTCTTCAAGCGGTGTAGTTACTGGTGTAAGTGAAGGAACTGTAACAATTACAGCTGCAGCTGGAGGAGTTACAGATTCTGTAACTGTTAGTGTAGAAGCTGCAACTGTAGCCGTTACATCAGTTACAATAAGTGGCAGCGGTTCCCTTTTGGTAGGTTCAACAACAAACCTTACAGCAAGTGTAAGTCCTTCTGATGCAACAGATTCAACTGTAACATGGACTTCTTCCAATACAAGTGTAGCAACAGTTTCTTCAAGCGGTGTAGTTACTGGTGTAAGCGCAGGAACTGTAACAATTACAGCAACTGCAGGGGGAGTAAGCGGAACAAAAACCGTATCAGTTACTGCAGCATCTGCATCAGGTATTACAGCTCCATTAAGCGGCTACTCTCTTATCTGGAATGATGAATTTGATTCAGCTGATTCTGATGGAACTCCATTAAGTTCAAAGTGGGGCTATGATATTGGCGCAGGTGTATCTGATTGTACTGACGGAAAAAATCCTGGTAACTATGCCTGGGGTAATGGAGAACTTCAGTGGTATTCAGACAATGACCCTGACAACACATATGTAAGTGACGGAACCCTTAAAATTGTTGCAAAGAAAGAATCTTCCAACGGAATGAATTATACATCCGGACGTATTGTTACCCGCAGTATTACAGGCGGTCAGTGGAAATACGGATATATAGAAATGTCTGCAAAAATCCCGAATGATAAGGGTGTATGGCCTGCTTTCTGGATGCTTGACCAGGATATATATGATGGAGAAAACTGGCCAGGAAGCGGTGAAATTGACATTATGGAATCCAGCGTGAATCTCTGGGGATCAGACAATGTTTACGGAACACTTCACTGTACAGCCGGTAGTGGTGGAAGTCCTGTCTTTACACAGAACAGTACCGTTACATTCAGCGATGGAGAA
>NZ_JAILGZ010000059.1 GCF_024696245.1 Treponema sp. | reverse complement strand
TAATATATAAAAATAAGTAATACAACTACATTATCTTCTGATACTTTTTTTCTATATCCTTAATCAGCTTATATTCAAAGGAATCTACCAGAGCCAGCCATGAAGCTTCTACAACGTCACAGCTTACACCCATAGTTGACCAGGTAGAAGTTCCGTCAGTTGATTCAATAAGAACACGAACTTTAGAAGCTGTAGCACTCTTTCCGTCAAGAACACGAACCTTATAGTCTGTAAGGTGAATCTGTTCAACACTAGGATAGAATTTCTTAAGGGCAGACCTGAGGGCAACGTCCAGAGCGTTTACAGGACCATTACCTTCTCCAGCTGCAAGTCTTGTTGTTCCTTCTACATCAATCTTAATCTGAGCAAAAGAATAAAGACCCTTTTCTATAAGAGGATATTCATCAGTTGACTTGTAATAATGAAGGGTAAAGAAAGGCTGGTACTTTCCGATTGCCTTACGTACAAGAAGTTCAAAACTGCCGTCTGCACCTTCAAACTGATAACCCTGATGTTCAAGTTCCTTAACCTGTTTAATTAAGTCACTGACAAGAGGAGAAGACTTTGTAATGCTTGGATCAAACTTCTGAATCTTTTCTATTATCATGCTGCGGCCTGCAACTTCACTCATAAGGAAGACTCTTTCGTTTCCTACAGTTTCAGGCTCAATGTGTTCGTAGGCAAATGGATTTTTAAGGACAGCATCAATATGCATTCCGGCTTTATGAGTAAAGGCATTCTGTCCAACATAAGGCATGCCTGTATCAAGAGGAATGTTTGTAATTTCTGCAACCCTTTTACAAATAGGAGTAAGGTGCTTGATGTTTTCGTCAGCAATGCACTTGTATCCCATTTTAATCTGAAGGTCAGCAATGATTGTGCTTAAGTTTGCGTTTCCTGTACGTTCACCAAAACCAAGAAGAACGCCCTGCACATGAGTAGCACCATTTTCTACTGCAACAAGGGAATTAGCTACGGCAAGACCAGAATCATTGTGAGTGTGAATACCAACCTTAACAGCTGAACCGAATTTTTCTGTAACAGCTTTTACGGCAGCAGCACATTCACTGATCATTGCACCACCCTTTGTTTCGCAAAGACAAAGAACAGTAGCACCACCTACAACTGCAGCTTCAAGAGCCTTCATTGCATATTCAGCATTTGCCTTATAGCCGGTAAAAAAATGTTCAGCATCAAAAATAACGTTACGTCCGCGGCCTGTAAGATAGGCACAGGTGTCACGAATCATTTCAAGATTTTCTTCAAGGGAAGCATGTAAAATTTCTGTAGCCTGAAAATCCCAGGTCTTTCCAAAAATAACTACAGTTTTTGTATCTGCACTTAAAAGTGACTGAAGGTTGGAATCTTCTGCACAGGAACAATCCCTGCGGCGGGTTGAACCAAAAGCAACCATTTCTGCTGTCTTAAGTTTAAGCTCCTTTGCCCTCTGAAAAAATTCCATATCCTTTGGATTTGAACCAGGGTTGCCGGCTTCTATATATCTAACGCCAAGTTCGTCCAGGGCTTCTACAATATGAATCTTATCCTGAACTGAATAAGATATACCTTCTCCCTGAGAACCATCCCTTAATGTTGAATCCAATATTTCTACGTTTTTCATACTACTCCTGTAAAAAATCCGCTGCACAAAAGAGCAGATTCGTAAATGCTAAAAAAATCCGGCGCCAGTGATTACAAAAACGCCCCGGACCTTAACTTACAGAGCTTCTTTTATTGCTGCCAGAAGATCTGAATATTCTTCAAATGCCTTAAGTTCAGGATTAGCAGCCTTAATTGCATCTGTACTCTTAAACAAAAATCCTGCCTTGCTTGCCTTAATCATGGCAAGGTCATTGTGACTGTCACCACTGGCAATTGTATCAAAACCACAGGACTGCAAAGCCTTAACAGTTGTAAGCTTAGACTGAGGGCAGCGCATTTTAAAACCTGTAATTTCACCATTATCTGCAACTTCAAGTGTATTACAGAAAATTGTTGGCCAGCCCAGCTTCTTCATTAAAGGAGCAGCAAACTGAGTAAAGGTATCACTGATAATAATTACCTGTGTAATCGAACGAAGTTCATCAAGAAATTCTTTTGCACCAGGAATAGGATCAATCTTTGCAATTGTATCCTGGATTTCTTTAAGACCAAGACCATGTTCCTTAAGGATTCCGATTCTCCACTTCATAAGCTTGTCATAATCAGGTTCATCCCTGGTTGTTCTTTTAAGTTCAGGAATACCAGAAGCTTCTGCAAATGCAATCCAGATTTCTGGAACAAGTACACCTTCAAGGTCCAGACAAACAACATTCATACCCATTTTATATCTCCTTTATTTTTATACTATTAAAATAATCCGCTTATTACACCGTCATCATCAACATCAATATTTAATGCCGAAGGTGCCTTTGGAAGTCCAGGCATGTCCACAATATCACCGGCAAAGGCAACGATAAATCCTGCCCCGGAATAAAGCTGAACATCACGAACAGGGAAAACATAGCCGGAAGGTTCACCAAGAAGAGCCTTGTCATGGCTGATTGAATTCTGAGTCTTTGCCATACATATTGGAAGCTTACCGTAACCTGCAGCTGTATATGAAGCAAGTTTTTTAAGGGCCTTGGATTCAAACTCTACACGGTCTGCCCTGTATATTTCTTTTGCAAGAGTTTCGATTTTTTCTTTAAGCCCGAGTTCAAGATCATAAAGAGGTTTAAAGGCTGAAGGACTTTCTGTAAGTTCAACAAGTCTTGAAGCAAGCTGACCTGCTCCTTCTCCACCCTTTCCCCATCCTTCACAAAGAACAGCTTCGCTTCCGGCATTCTTTGCAAGTTCTTCTACAAGGGCAATTTCTTTGTCTGTATCAGAAACAAATTTATTTACTGCAACAAGAACCTTTACGCCAAACTTCTTCATGTTTTCTATATGACACTTTACGTTTGCAAAACCCTTGCGGAGGGCTTCAAGATTTTCATTACCAAGATCAGCCTTTGCAACTCCCCCATGCATTTTAAGGGCACGGATTGTTGCAACAATTACAGCTGCATCAGGAGCAATACCATTAAGGCGGCATTTAATGTCCATGAATTTCTCTGCACCAAGATCTGCTGCAAAACCTGCTTCAGTTACAACATAGTCACCTGTTGCCAGTGCACACAAAGTTGCATTTATAGAATTACAGCCGTGGGCAATATTTGCAAAAGGTCCCCCGTGAATAAAGGCAGGATTCTTTTCCAGAGTCTGTACAAGGTTAGGACGAATGGCATCCTTTAATAAGGCAGCAACTGCACCTGTACATTTTAACTGACCAAAAGTAACCGGCTCTTTTGAATAAGTTTCTCCGATTGTAATGCGGCTGATGCGTTCCTTAAGTTCGCTTATGGTTTTAGAAAGGCAGACAATAGCCATAATTTCTGAAGCTACTGAAATCTGAAAGTGACTTTCTCTTGGAACACCGTCTATGCGGGATCCCAGACCGATAACAACATTTCTAAGGGCACGGTCGTTTAAATCAAGACACCTCTTCCATGTTACAGTACGTGGATCAATGCCAAGTTCATTTCCCTGCTGAAGGTGATTGTCTATAAGGGCAGCCATAAGATTGTTTGCTGCTGTAATCGCATGAATGTCGCCGGTAAAGTGAAGGTTAATGTCTTCCATTGGAACAACCTGAGCATAACCGCCGCCACAGGCTCCACCCTTTACACCAAAACAAGGTCCCAGGGATGGTTCACGTAAAGCAATTACTGTTTTTTTACCGATTTTGTTAAGACCATCACCAAGGGCAATGGTTACTGTTGATTTTCCTTCCCCAGCTGCAGTAGGAGTCATTGCAGTTACAAGAATAAGTTTTCCTCTTTTTGAAGGATCGCTGGCTTTTGACTGAAGGGCTTTTAATTCTGCAAAAGAAATCTTTGCTTTATAATTTCCATAAAGTTCAAGAGAATCTTTGCTGATTCCAATTTTAGATGCTACTTCCCTTATTGGAATCATTACATTTTTCTGAGCTATTTCTATATCTGTCATGATGGCTCCAGGCTTTTTAGTTTAGCTGAGCATATCAAATTACAGACTTTTTTTCTATATAGCGGACTAATCAGAAGACTGAACATCCAGGGCTTTAAGTTCTTCTTCCGTAAGTTCCCTGTATTCTCCGGCCTTAAGTTCAGGATCAAGAGTAAGTCCGTTTACCAGTACCCTCTTAAGGTGAATTACTTCATTCCCCAAAGCAGCAAATATTCTTTTTACTTCATGGAACATGCCTTCGGTAACGGTTATATAGCAGACTTCACTGCTCTCCCATTCAATTACAGCAGGACGGCAGTCAGCTTCTCCGGCCTTTCCCTCTGCAGCAATATGAATCCCCTTTGCAACCTTTTCCTTATATTCAGCCTGTCCCTGATTATCCACACTGTCCCTTAAAGTAACCCGGTATTTTTTTGGAATATTGTATTTTGGAGAAGTAAGGCGGTGGTTAAGGTTACCGTCTGTAGTAAGAATCAAAAGTCCTTCTGTATCTGCATCAAGACGGCCAACCATACTGATTGAACCTGTAGCTACAAAACGCCTGTGGTCTTCTTCTGATAAAAGGTCATAAACAATATTATGGCTGTCGCTTTTTGTTGAACATACATAACCTGCAGCCTTATTCATCATAAAATAATAGTTACGCTTTGTTTCTAATTTACGGCCCTCTACTATAATTTCATCTTTATAAACATTTACGTGGGCACTTTCCTGAGTAAGGCTTACTCCGTTTACTGTTACTGCCCCTGAATGAATTATTCTTTTTACTTCCTTACGGGTCCCAAAACCCTCATTTGCAAGTATTTTATCCAGTCTTTCTGATTCCTTTAAGTTTGCCATGGCCCTGAGTATAGCAGAATTTTTAATTTACATGCAAAAATTCTTAAAAAAAATTTTTTATCTTAAAAAGCTTTAAGGTGGCAGAAAGCCCGTACTTAAGCCATTATTAAGGAATTTTTACCCTAATTACATATTTTTCCTATAGGAAATTATTTTTAATTGACAGATTTATAATTCGTTGTTATCTTAAATGTATCTTAATAAAAAAATGTTCTTCACAAAAAAAAGAACGAGGAGTCTTTAATGAAAGCAGTAAAAGTTCTTGCAGCAGCAGCTGTAGCACTTTTGGGAACATCTGCATTTGCAGAGTTCAAGGCTAGCGGTTACGTTAGAAGTGGTGTTGAATCAACAATCGTTGACGATGATTCAGATGCAGATCCAACAAGCGTAATATCAACAGCAGCAAATGGCGGTGGAAAAATGCTCGGCCTTGGTGCTGACGAAACACGCTTTAACCTTGACTGGACAGAAGAAAAAGCAGGTGCTTCCCTCCGCTATACAAACGGTGATGTACTTAGCGAAGGTGCAACTTGGTTCAATAGTAATAAAATCGATTACGCTTTTGCATACGTAAATCTTTTTGACAACCTCCTTAAGGTTTCTGCTGGTAAAAACAACGGTGGAGATGCCGGAACAGAAGGTGATGCAGGATATGACTTTGGCGGACTTTACGGAGCTCGCTTTACAGTAACTCCAATCGACGGTCTTACAGTAGAAGCAAACATCTCTACAAACAACCGTCCAACTGATAAACATGCAACTCTTGATGCCCTCAGCGCAGCTGCTAAATATGCAAATGATACATTCAGCGTACAGGCTGGTTATGCATTCAACGGTAACCTCTATGCAGGTTTCTCTCTCTACTCTGTAGAAAACCTTGAACTTTATGTAGAAGCTAACTACATAGACAAGGACATTGCAGGATTTACAAACAAAGACGGCGAAGCTGTTGCATCAACAGTTCTTACAGAAACAGTTTCTTACACAATGGATACAGTTAAGTTTGGTCTCGTAGCTTACCAGGATCTTACAGAAGACAACGACAGTATGGAATTCTACCCATACGTTGAAGTAAAACTTGATAACGTAATGGAAGGACTTTCTGCAGGTGTTGAAGTTGCTTATCTTACAAACCAGAATGCTGATGACGATGCACTTATCGGAATTACTCCAGAAGCAACAATCACTGTTGCAGACAATGCAAAAGTACAGGCTTTCTACACATTCGGAAAACTTGACGAAGAAACAACACACGTTATCGGTCTTGGAGTTAAATACGAATTCTAAGATTAGCATAATATGCTGATACTAAGGCTGCCCCTTATCCGGGCAGTCTTTTTTTTTATATACAGGGTAAAAAAATACCGGCTCCATTTAAGGCAAACCGGTAAAACTTATTTTTTATACCAAAGAGCTAAAACTTAAATCCCCAGTGAAAATAAAATTCAGGATTTATTTCTGATTCCAGTTCTGGAAAATCAATCCCTAAAGCAACAAAGGCAAGCAGCCTGCGCACAGGTTTTAAAGAAAGGCAAATCCTGGCAGAAGGAAGTAACTCATATCTTTTCTGCCCCTCCTTAAGCTCCCCAAGACCTATAACATTTCTTCCATATAATTCAACATTAAGAAGAAAACGGTTTATCAGAATCTGTTCGTGCCCTATTCCGCCGTAAATATCAATGCTTTTTTCTTCCGCGGCAAAAGGATAAGCCACCAGAGAACTTACATAAAAAAGCCTGTTACCTATATGCAGACCTCCGGTAAAACCATGAGTGCTGCTAAAGGATAATTCCGGCTGTATTCTAAAATCAGCCCTGTGCTTTATACCACCCTCTTCTATAATCTTATCAGCTTCATCAAAGTAAATATTATTGTTTTCTATCTTACACTTTTCATAAAGCTTCTGCCCTCCATCAAGGACACAAACCCTGCTGTTAAAAGGAAAAACATATTCCTTTGCAGAAGCTTTTTCAAAATAACCATCAGCACTATAACGCTCAACAGAAACAGAAACCGGACTTGGAATCAGGGCATCCCTAAAGACTGCAACCTTAAAATTCCTGTTGGAAGGAAAACCTACAATAACATGACCTATAAGCTGCATGGCCCCCACTGGACTTTTTACGCTTTTAAGTTCAAGAAGTCCGTCTACAACCCTGGCAAGAACATTTCCATCTTCATCAAATACGGCACAGTCAAAGGCACCATCCAGCACAAGCTGCACCATACCGCAATCTTCTCCGGCAAAAGCCTGACTTTCATCAAGGGCAAGAAGAAAACACATATAGGTGGTACAGATATGCATATCACCAAAGGCAAGACCAGAATATGTTAAAAAACCATTCGTCTGTTCATTAAGTTTTTTAGTGAGCTTATCAATAAAAGTATCTTTTTCCTTATCTGCCTCTTTTTCTTCTGCAGCACTATCAGCAGGCTCAGCAGCCCTTTTAACATCATCAAAATCGTCATTGGACTGAATTGAAGGAAAGGCCTTCCAGAAAAGCATCTCTGCCTTAGACCTTAAGCCCAGCCTGCTTCCATAATAGGAGCCAACTTCTGAATACATGGAAGTAAGAATGCGGGTTACAATAGAAGGAATAAATGCTCCCAGCCTGAAAGGACAATAATCCCGCATCATAAACTTATAAAAAAGTTCATTAACCTTTGCATAAACTACATCTTCATAAGTTTTATCATCACAGGACCAGTAACTGGAAAGAACCTTTGTTACTCCAAATTTTCTGTACTTCCACATATCCCTTCTTGGAGGAACCTGAGGAACTACATCTTCTGCATTCACTATGTTAAAAATAAAATTATATTTCTGGTCAAAAGTTTTTTCTTCACTTGAAACATTAGGAGCTGCAAAAGTGTAATCAAAGATTCTCTGACTGTTAAACCAGCCTTCATCCAGCAGCTTAGCCCCTAAAAGGTTGGCAATGGCAGCCCCGCGACTGTGACCTGTAATTAAAAAAATACAGTTTTCAGGATCTATCCTGTTACGTAAAAGATAGTAAATCAGTGCACTGTGAACCTGACCGGCAGCATGAAAAAATCCTTCATGAACAGCCCCTTCATCCTTTTCTGTATCATTTACATTAAGGTTAGAAATCCATTCATTGGCATTGGCAGGAGTCCCCCTTACCGTAACAAAAACCAGTTCCGGAGAAGAAGGCAGGCTCTTTAATTTTTTACTGGCAAAACTAAAGGCACACTGATTGTTCCCTACAACTGGCAGGGAATAATCAATGTCGTAATTAAATTCCATCCTCTCTGCAGCAACCCCAAGGGAAGAATAAATACCTGCAAGGGAATTGTCTTTATTATTACTGCAGTCGTCATAAGCACACTGAGCAAGAACAGAAGCTATTCTGGCCAGATCATGATTATAGGAATAATTTTTTCCAGGCTCAAACCATTTTTCATTCCATTCAGCCTTAACCATTACAGGACTTTTATACTGAGAGTCAGAAGAAATAACCTTAAGGTTTATACTTTCTCCGCTTAAAGCATAAAAAGCCGCCCCAAAGAAAAAACACAGTATGCTCTTTTTCATTTTTAACCTAAAAAATCAGGAACCGGACTTTACATATTTATCCAGCTGAATTTCTGCCTTCTTTACATCAACAATGGCACATGGACCGGCAATACAGCCGCCTTCACAGGCCATTACTTCTATAAGGTTAGGTGAATTTTCTGTAGCTGCAAGTTTTCCGCTGTTTATCATTCCGTACATGTTCAGGGTTTTCATACCGGCTTTATTAAGACCGTTAATCTTTGCAGGACGTAAGACAGCAGGATTTTTAAGCCTGAGTTTTACTGCTTCAAGAACACCACCGCTCTTGGCAAAATTTCTTCCGCTGGCAGAAGGAACCTCTTTTTCTTCTCCAGACTCCATCTTTGCCACATCAATATCCTTTGCTACAAGAAAAGCATTAATTTCTTCTATAGATAAGACATAATCCACCATCTCGTCATCAAAACCTTCACGGCGTTTTGCAAGACATGGACCTATAAAAACAGTTATACAGTCAGGGTCTTCTTCCTTTGCAAGCTGAGCAGTGTAATGCATAGGACTTCTTGTTTCGGAAACACATTCCCTTAAAGCCGGAACATGAATCTGAACTGCACGAACATAAGCCGAACAGCAGGAAGTGGTCATCATTTTGTCACCCCGCTCCATTCTTTCTTCAAACTCATGGGCTTCTTTACCGGCACAAATATCTGCCCCTAAGGCAACTTCTATAACTTCATCAAAGCCCAGGTTTTTAAGGGCTGTCTCCAGCTGTCCCGGAACTGCCTTAAACTGACTTGCAATACTTGGAGCATAAAGGGCAACAATGCGGCGTTTTTTTGCAGAATCCTTTTCCATAATACGGGCAATAACATCCACAAGCTGACTCTTGTCCATCATGGCACCAAAAGGACACTCCCTCATGCAGTTACCGCAGAAAATACATTTTTCGTAATCAATCTGCTCATAGCCGTTTTCATCCTTGGAAATTGCACCAACAGGACAGGCTTCTTCACAAGGAACAGGAATCTTTATAATTGCATGATAAGGGCAGTTATTCATACAGAGGCCGCAGTTTACACATTTTTCTGAATCTATATGGGCATGGCGCTCAACATGAATTGCCTTTCTTGGACAGTTCATCATACATGGGCGGGCATAACATCCCTGACAGGCATTTGTTACCATATAATGGGTTCTTACGCAGGAATTGCAGGCATCACGAAGAACCGTAAGCATAGGCCAGGTAGGCTTTTCCCTCTCCAGAGCCAT
>NZ_JAILGZ010000066.1 GCF_024696245.1 Treponema sp. | reverse complement strand
GCTTTTGTATTTACAGTTTTATTTTCCTCTTTATACATCTTCCACGAAGCCGAACATGAATGTTCCGGAGAAGACTGCGAAATCTGTTTCTGCCTTCAGCTGATAGCACAGAACATGTCTCACCTTCACGAGGGCAGGGTTCTTCCTCCTGTGGTTGTTATTGTATTTACGGTTGTATTATTCTGCATTTCAATTAGTAACTCTTTTTTTGTAAATACTCCTGTAAGAGAAAAAGTCCGCTTAAATAATTGACCCTCCTCATGCAAAATTTATAAATCTTAAAAAGAAAATAATTTTAAATGAGGATATTTTTATATGAAAAAATTTATGTCAATTCTGGCATCAGCATTATTGCTTAGTGCTTCGTTTGTATCATGCAATTCTAAAAAAAATAAATCTGGAAAACTCCAGGTTGTAGCTACAATTTATCCTGCCTATAACTGGGTAGAAAATGTTCTTGGAGAAAAAGCTGCAGACGCAGAACTTACACTCCTTCTTGATAATGGTGTAGACCTTCATAACTATCAGCCATCTGCAGAAGATATTATTAAAATCGCAAACAGTGACGTATTCATTTATGTTGGCGGTGAATCAGACGGCTGGGTAGACGACGTTCTTGAAACTGCTGATAATAAAGACATGGTTGTTATTAACCTTCTTGAAGAACTTGGTGACATTGTAAAAGAAGAAGAAATGGTAGAAGGTATGCAGGCAAGTGAACATCATCACCACCATGACGGAGATGATGAACACCATCACGAAGAAGGTGAAGAACATCACCATGACGACGATGATGATGAAGACGAACATCACCACGAAGAAGAACACCATCACGATGATGACGATGATGAAGACGAACATCACCACGATGAACACCACCATGATCATGACGATGATGAAGATGAAGATGAACATCATCACGATGAACACCACCATCACCATGATGGACCAGAATACGATGAACATGTATGGCTTTCTTTAAGAAATGCTTCTGTTCTTACAAGCAAAATTGCTGATGCCCTCTGTGAAGCTGACGAAAAGAATGCAGATGCTTACAAGGCAAACGCAGCAGCTTACATTAAAAAACTTTCTGATCTTGATAAGGATTACGTAAATGCAGTTGCCGGTGCTAAAAAGACTACACTTCTTTTTGCAGACCGCTTCCCATTCCGTTACATGGTAGAAGACTATAACCTTAAGTACTATGCAGCATTCATCGGATGTTCTGCAGAAACAGAAGCTAGTTTTGAAACAGTTGTATTCCTTGCAAACAAGGTAGATGAACTTGGTCTTAACGTTGTTCTTACTATCGAAGGAAAAAATCATAAAATTGCAGAGACTGTAGTTTCAAGCACAAAGAAAAAGAACCAGAAGATTCTTACTCTGGATTCCCTCCAGTCTTCTACAAGAGCCAGTGGTCAGGCAGGCAATGATTATATTTCTGTAATGCGCAGCAACCTTGATGTTCTTAAGGAAGCTCTTAAATAAAAAATAAAGGAGGAGATTGCAATGTCTCTGCTTACAGTTGAGAACCTTTCTTTAGGTTATGAATCAAATGTAATCGTAAAGAATTTAAATTTCTCTGTTAACGCCGGTGATTACCTGTGTATTGTAGGAGAAAATGGTTCAGGAAAGAGTACACTCATGAAGACCCTTCTTCATCTGCAATCTCCTTTAGGTGGTCAGATACTTGCAGGAGACGGCCTTAAGAAAAACGATATAGGCTATCTTCCCCAGCAGACCCAGGTACAAAAAGATTTTCCTGCATCTGTTTACGAAATTGTTTTGTCCGGATGTCAGGCATCTTGTGGTTTAAGGCCTTTTTATAACCGAAAGGATAAAGACCTTGCCAGAAAAAATATGGAGCGTATGGGAATCACAGCTCTGGCAAAGCGCTGTTACCGTGAACTTTCCGGCGGTCAGCAGCAGAGGGTTCTTTTAGCAAGAGCCCTGTGTGCCACCAGGAAGATTCTTCTTCTTGATGAACCGGTGTCAGGTCTGGATCCAAAGGTTACTGCAGAAATGTATAAGCTTATTGCTGAACTGAATGAAGAGGGTATAACCATAATTATGATTTCCCACGACATTGCAGCAGCAGTAAAGTATGCAAGTAACATACTCCACATAGGTAAAAATGTTTTTTTTGGAACTAAAAATGAATATTTAAAAAGTGATATCGGGAAAGTTTTTCTCCAGCAGAATTCTTCAAGCCAGGAGGAGCAGAATGCTTGATAAGCTGTTCTTATATCTTCAGTTTCCTATGGTACGTTATGCAATAACGGTAGGGGTTCTGGTTGCACTTTGTTCTTCCCTGCTTGGAGTAACTCTGGTATTAAAAAGATTTTCCTATATAGGAGATGGTCTGTCCCATGTAGCATTTGGAATTATGGCTGTAGCCGGTATTCTTAATCTTACAAATGACATGCTTCTCATTCTTCCGGGAACGATTTTAAGCGCCGTACTTTTATTACGTACAGGTCAGAATGCAAAAATTAAAGGTGATGCAGCAATAGCAATGATTTCCGTAGGAGCCCTTGCTTTTGGTTATCTTTTAATGAATATTTTTCCTACGTCTGCCAATCTTTCCGGTGACGTATGTACAACTCTTTTTGGTTCAACATCAATTCTTACCCTTAAGAAAAATGATGTAATGCTCTGCGTAATTCTTTCGTTAACAGTAGATTTTCTTTTTGTATTTTTTTACAACAAGATTTTTGCCGTTACTTTTGACGAAGATTTTGCCAGGGCATCAGGTGTAAGGGCAGGTCTCTACAATCTTTTGATTGCAGTAGTAGTGGCAGTAATAATAGTTCTTGCAATGAATCTTGTAGGTTCCCTGCTTATTTCTGCCCTGGTAATTTTCCCAGCCCTTTCTGCCATGAGAATCTTTAAGAGTTTTAAAAAGGTAACTGTATTTTCTGCCCTGCTTTCAGTTGTATGTGCATTTGCAGGATTAATTATTTCTATCCTTATGGGATATCCTGTTGGTTCTACAATCGTAGCAGTAGATGTGATTGCTTTTCTTTTATGTTGTATAATTGGTTTTGTTCTCGGAGGTTTTAAAAAGTGAAAATCCATCATTTAATAGCAGCAGTTCTGACAGCTGTTTTTATGCTCTCAACTTTTTCCTGCAAAAAAGGTTCTGCTTCTGCCAGGTTCCGTAAAAATAATACAAGCACTGTAGATGGTGTATTAAATGCAATGATTGCAGAAGAAAATTCAAAGAAGGACAATGATTCACAGGAAGATATTCCTTCAGAAATTCTGGATATGGATCTTGATTTAGAAGCAGAAAAGGATAGTGACCTGATAGCAGATTCCTATGACGATATGAATCTGGATGATCCTTTTGCTTCGGACAGAAGTGCCCAGAAAACTGTTAAGTCTTCTAAAGAAGTAAAGGAAAAATGGTCGGCAGCTGCTGCAAATGATAACCGTAAGGTTGATAAAGATCTTACTGTTATGGGTGCCAACATGGTTTATGCAGAAGTTTACAATATGATGATTTATCCGGAAGATTATCTTGGAAAGATTATTAAGGTAAAGGGACTTTTTGCTTCTTACCATGATGAATTATCAGGTAATACTTATTATGCATGTATTATTCAGGATGCCCTTGCCTGCTGTTCAAACGGTCTGGAATTTTCTCCCAGGGACAAGAGCCTTAAGTACCCTGTAGATTTTCCTGTAGAGGGAGAAGAAGTCACCATCGTTGGTAAGTTTTCTACTTATACTGATGATGACATTCAGTATCTTTCCCTCGCTGATGCAGTCCTTATGTAAAAGACTGCATTCTATTCTTAAAGAGCCAGAGCCTTCATTTCTTCTATGGATTTATATCCGTGGGATTTCATGAAGGCAGCAAGCCCGTCTACAATCTGGCACATGGCATGTGGGTTAGAGAAGGTTGCACTTCCTACCTGAACTGCCGAAGCTCCTGCCATAATAAATTCAACTGCATCCTGCCACTTACTGATTCCACCAAGACCAACTACAGGAACCTGTTCATTTTCTGGAAGCTTTTTAATAGCAGAACAAACATCGTAAACCATTCTAAGGGCAATAGGCTTTACTGCAGGTCCGCACATTCCGGCCTTAACATTGTTAAAGTAAGGACGGCCCTTTTCTATGTCGATTGCTACAGCCTGAATTGTGTTGATTAAGCTTAAGGCATCTGCTCCGGCTTTTATACAGCTTAAGGCAACTGCAACAAGATCAGGTGCGTTAGGAGAAAGCTTTACCATAAGAGGCTTTTTTGTTGCCTTACGAACTGCACTTACACATTCAAAGGCTGCTTCCGGATTTGTTCCCCAGGCCATACCACCATGTTTAACGTTAGGACAGCTGATGTTAAGTTCAATCATAGGAACATTTGTTTTATCAAGAAGGGCTGCACCCTCTACGTAAGATTCAAGGTCACTGCCTGCAAGGTTTGCAATTGTAGTTGTATCAAGCTGAAGCATACGTGGAAGTTCGTTTTCTATAAAAGAAGGAACTCCCGGATTTTCAAGACCGATGGAATTTATATCTCCGCCGGTAATTTCTATAATACGTTCACCTTCGTTTCCGGCTTTAGGATTTAAAGTAAGTCCCTTGGAACTGATACCGCCAATAAGGCTTACGTCAAAGAAGCCCCTGTAGTTCTGGCCAAAACCAAAAGTTCCGCTGGCAGCAATTACAGGATTTTTAAATTCAACACCTGCAATCTTTACCCTTAAATCAGGATTTTCATTTTCTTTAAGTGGAGCATTTTTATGGGCAGCTTCTGTTTTTGAACGAAGAAGATTAAAGTCCAGAATGCTTCCTTCAAAAATAGGACCGTCTTTACAAACCCTTCTGTTGCCTTCTTTAGTCTGAATTGTACAGCCAAGACAGGCACCGACACCGCAAAGCATTTTCTTTTCAAGACTAAGGTAGGATTTGATTCCGCATTTATCAGCTACATCCTTTACATAAGAAAGCATTGGCATTGGACCGCAGGCAAAAATTACTTTATAGCCGGCTTTTTTTACTGCTTCTTCTGTAAGGGCAGCGCTGAGCATTCCATGAATACCTTCACTTCCGTCGTCAGATGTTATTGTAAGTTTGCTGGCCTTTACGTTTTCAAGACCATAGCTTTTTGACTTAAAGCTGGCAAAAAAATCATAGCTTTTTGGAGTAAGGGAAGAAGCATAGTTTGCAACAGGAGCCACACCGATTCCACCACCAACAATTGCAATTTCCGGGTGGTCACTTTCTAAAGCGTAAATATCCTGAGGAAGGGTAAAGCAGTTTCCTAAAGGACCGGTAATATCGATTTTATCATTTGGCTTTAAATGACAAAGCTCTTTTGTTCCCTGACCCTTTTCAAGAATCATAAACTGAATTTTAAGAAGCTTTTTATCAGATGAATCCTGGTCTGCGCAGGGTACCCGGCCTTCTGTGGAATTGTAAACACTTATTGGACGGCCAAACTCAACTCCGGAAATACTTCCCTTAATCATGTAAAACTGACCTGGTCTTGAAGAAATCTGATTCTTTTCTACAACTGTAAGAACTTCAAGAAGGTAAACATTGTCCTGACCTTCTACCTTCTGTACAAAACTTACATCAGCTTTCTGTGCGTAAAGGATTCCTTTTCCTTCTTCATCAATTTCTGGTGCGTCCATATTATTCTCCCTCTTATTTTATATTAGCCAGATATTCTTCATCTGATATGCGTGATGATTCAACTGCATCAGCTATGGCACTTTCCATTGCCTCTACTGCCATAAGACCTGCAAGATTTACATCTGCTTCTGTTTTAGGTCCGCAGCTGGCAGCATAAATAGTGTCACCGTCTCCCATTGTTCCGCAGGGAACTATGCACTTTCCATAGGCGGCCCTGGCCATTACTGCAATTTTCTTAAGGTCTGATTTTGTAAAGTTTCCGTTTGTAAAAACTGCACCTATTGTTGTATTGGTATTTTTGTATTTTTCTGAATAGCGGGACTGGGCTGCCTGATAAAATTCTTCCATAAAATCACAGTAGCCACTGCGTTCTTCATTCATCAGGCCGCAGATTTTTTTTCCTTTAGAAAATACATCTCCAAAAGAGTTTACTACTACGGCAGCTCCCACTTTAAGATTGCCAAGAGAACAGGCTGCATAACCTATACCGCTTTTCTGGGCACGTTTCATTCCGCCGATTTTACCGGCAGTGGCACCGCAGCCCCCTCCCACGTTTCCGCTTACAGGAGAGTTTTTATTAAGGGCATTGGAGCAGGCTTTATAACCCATGTCAGAGTCAGGCCTTACATCTGAACTTCCGTAGCTTAAGTCATAAATGTCACTTTGAACAACAATAGGAACTTTTGCAAAGTGAGTGTCGTATCCCATGGAGTGTTCTTCAAGACACTTCATAACACCATCAGCTGCAGCAAGTCCAAAAGCAGAACCTCCTGCAAGGATAATGGCGTTTACAGGAACATCATTTTTTTCTACATCTACTACCGGTACTTCACGGCTGGCAGGTCCCCCACCAGAAACATCACAGGCGGCAATGGCAGTCTCCGGAAAAACAAATACTGTAACTCCGGTTTTTGCCTTGTCATCCTGTGCATTTCCTGCAGAGAGGCCTTCTATCTGACTAAAATCAATTTTCTTTAGCATGACACAAATCGTTTTTACTTGTTACAGCAGCCCTTGCAGCAGCATCAGCAATGTCTTTTAAGGTTAAAGCATCTTCTCCCTTTGCAAGACATTCACCATCTTTTTTCCATGCACAGAGAATACCACGGCTGGAATTAACGGTACCGCTGCAGTCCTGTAAAAGTGCTGCACAGATTTTTGCATCTCCACCCTGGGCACCATAACCTGGTATAAGAAGGAAAATGTCTTTACTTGCCTGACGAAGTTCAACTGCATTCTGCCATTCAGTACAGCCAATAACTGCCCCCACAGGAGAACAGGTCTGGTCAGGATAGATTTCCTTAAATTCATTCTTGATACGCTGAAGTTCTTCTCCAACCTTTTCGTAAACATGCTTGTTTTCTGCAAGGTTAAGGTCTTCTATGTCCCTCATTCCAGGGTTTGAAGTCCTGAGGAGAACAAAAATACCCTTTCCCTGCTTACAGTATTCAGTAAAAGGTTTAAGGGTATCAAAACCCATGTATGGATTTATAGTAATAATGTCTGTTTCAAAGTCTCCGCTAAAGTGAGCACGGGCATAAGCAGAAGCTGTAGCTGCAATATCCCCTCTTTTAATGTCGGAAATGCAGATTAAACCTGATTTTTTTACTTCTTTAAGTGTCTGGGCGTAAACTTCCATTCCTTTAAGGCCCATTGCTTCGTAGTAGGCAATCTGAACCTTAAAACAGCAGGCGCTTTTGTCTTTTGCAACTCTGGAAATAATTTCCTTATTATAGGCAAGAACTGCATCTGCAGGATCAGGGTAATTTTTTAGAACAGACTGGGGAATATAAGATGGATCTGTGTCTAAACCAACGCAAAGAGGGCCGTTTGCCAGGGCCAGCTCCTGTAAAATCTGCATGTTATGTTTCATAATTTAATAGTATACAATAATTGCCTTTATAGAAAAAGTCTCACTAATAATTCTTTGATATAATCGATAAAATTACCTTAAATAATAGCTTCTTGTGTTTGTTAAACCCCAAAAATGGTCTTATAATTTACTTAGGGATTAGGGCAGGGATCCAGTTAAAGGAAAGTCTTCAACCCGGAGGTGGTATTATGGCAGTTATAAGTTATTCATTAGGTGCAGCACAGGAAGTAACAGGCAGTAAACATATTCTGGAAATTGACGGCAGAAGTTTTATGATTGACTGCGGTGCCTTTCAGGGTAA
Source organism: Treponema sp. (assembly GCF_024696245.1). Taxonomy (GTDB): domain Bacteria; phylum Spirochaetota; class Spirochaetia; order Treponematales; family Treponemataceae; genus Treponema_D. The sequence continues at coordinate 9,572 of NZ_JAILGZ010000066.1, read as the reverse complement.
ACGCTCCATAAGTGATGAAAAAAACAGAAACTTTGATTTTGCACCTGATAAAATTGAAAGTGTAATCCTTACACATGCTCATTATGATCATTGTGGTCTTTTACCGGTTCTTACAAAGAATGGTTACGGCGGAAACATTTATGCAACACCGGCAACCCGTGATCTGGCAAATATTGTAATGATGGACAGTGCCCGCATTCAGGCTCGTGATGCTGAATTCCTTGCTAAACAGGCAGCTAAAAAAGGCGAAAAATTTACCTGGAAACCTCTTTTTTCTGAAAAAGACTGTGTAAAGGCAGCTGATCAGATTATTACCTTAAGCTATAACAGAAAAATGTTTATAGCTCCCGATGTTCAACTTGAATTTTTTGATGCAGGACATATTCTTGGCAGTTCTCTGGCATATTTTACAATTACAGGACAGCGTAAAAATCCATTGAGCGGCAAGGTTTCTGGTGGCATGGGTACTTCTAAAAGAAGGCTCTGGCACAGAATCTTTGGAATTAGTCCTGATAAAAATGCAAATGCTCCGGCTCAGGAAGAAGAAGCATTAAAGGGTGCACCAAGCGACGAAATCCGTGTTCTTTACACAGGAGATCTGGGACGCAAGTGCAAACCTATTATCCGTGACCCTGCAGTTGAATTTGCAGCGCCGGATTACATCTTTATGGAAAGTACATACGGTAACCGTCTCCATGAACCAACATCTGCGGCTATGGAAGACCTGGAAAAGATTGTACGCCGTGCAGTAGACCAGAAGGGAAAGATTATTATTCCTTCTTTTGCTATTGAACGTGCCCAGGAGATTCTCTATTACCTTCATCTTCTTGTTGACCAGAAAAAGATACCTCAGATTCCTGTATACATGGACTCACCTATGGCAGTAAACGCTACAGGTATTTTCCAGCTGCATCAGGAATGTTACGACGCTAAAACTAAAGAAGCTTTCCTTGAACACCATAAGAATCCTTTTGGATGGAACAGCATGCAGTTTATTCAGTCTGTTGAGGAATCAAAGGAGCTTAACAAAAAACAGGGTCCGATGATAATTATCAGTGCCGATGGTATGTGTGAAGCCGGCCGTATTCTTTATCATCTTGCAAACAACATTAACAATCCTAAGAATATCATTCTTCTTGTAGGCTATATGTCTGAAAATACTTTGGGACGCAGGATCCGCGACGGTGAAAAAGAAGTAAAGATTCTTGGGGACTGGTATAACGTAAAGGCTCAGGTAGAAACAATCAACGCATTCAGTGCTCACGCTGATTATCAGGAAAGTCTGGACTGGCTTAATGAAATTGACACAAGCCGCCTTAAGAAGATTTTCCTTGTACATGGTGAACATGATGCCCAGCTCTTTATGAAGGATTTCTTAAACAAGAACGGCTATCCGAATGTAGAAATTGTTAAATACGGTGAGTCTTACGAACTTGACTGATTACCAGTAAATTGAATATTCCGCCGTGCTTTGCATAGAAAGCAGGTAAACAAGGGGTATTTCAAAGGAAGCTCTTTTTTCTGAATGTGAAATTTCATGTCTGGAAGAAAGAGCTTTTTTTATTTTTTTACCTGCGGGGCATCCTACATTAAGAATTACTTTTGCATCCCACATTTCCTCTGCCAGTTCTTCTCCGTAAACAGAAGCAACTAAATCCCTGTATTCCTCAGGCAGCATGACTTCTCCTGTAAGGGATGGGGCCATTAAAAGATCCATGTAGTTTTTTTCTTCATCTGTAAGAGAGAAATAGGTCTGCTGAAGTATCTCCGGAGAAACTTTTACCACCAGGGAATAGGATGTACAGCTAATAAATCTGTCTGTAAAATTTTTATCAGTACAGGTCCTGGCAATTTCTTTTTCTGAAAAAAAGCTTTCTTCTATATCCTGACCGCTGTAGTCAGTTATCTGCTGAATTGTTTCTTTAAGGGCATTACCTAAATTAAGGGAGCAGGCGTCTATTGTATAACCGCCGGAATTATCTGCTGTAATGATTATTTCGTTTTTGCAGGAAAAAAAGAGGGGAAGTACTGCTGCTGCAGCAATCATAATTAAAAATCTTTTCATATTAATAAAATAACTTTTAATTATGATTGTTACAATGCAGGTTTTTTAGCGCTTTGTTTTAGGAAGAAAGCTTCCTGTAGCATAGTAGTGTTCCTTCCAGTATCTGGCATCCATAAGTTCAATCTGAACACCTGTTCTCGGGCCGTCGCTTATGGCTGACAGGAATACACGTTTACCTTCAAATTTTTTTTCAGGACCATGATAAACTCCGCAGTAAATACCAACATGGGTAATCTTTTCTGCGTTTTTATTGGCCTTAAAGAAAACCAGGTCTCCAGGTTCACGGTGGCCTGCATCTACCAGGGTCATCTTATCGTACATGGCATTGCAAAGACGTGGAAAATGTCCGTTGTCTGTAATTTTTGGACTAACAGCATGGTTAATGCACCAGGAAACATAACCTGAGCAGTCCAGTCCTCCGTCCCTTACAGGATCACTGCCGCCCCACACATATTTTGTTCCAACATATTTTAGTGCATAGGAAATAAGTTTCTGTCTTTCTTCAGAAACTTTTGGAGCAGCAAATAATTGCAGTGAGCTTAAAGTTAAAATAACTGCAGCTGTTAAAATCTTATAGAATCTTCTCATGTATAAATTTTCGGTTGAATTTTGCTATTTCTTTATTCAAGAATGGTTATTTCAACCCTGCGGTTTTTTGCCCTGCCTTCCGGAGTGGAATTATCAGCTGAAGGTTTGTGAGAGCCGCTTCCCTTGCAGATAATCTGTTCTTCCTTTACTCCTCTTGCAGAGAGCTCCCTGGCAATTGTACAGGCTCGCTCTAAGGAAAGTTCCATTTCTCCCTTTTCGTTTCCGGTGGAGGCGGTATGTCCTTCTATAAGGAACTGGGTTTTGTCCAAAGGTTTAAGGGCCTGGGCTATGGAATCAAGAAGTCCTGTCTGTCCCGGTAAAAGTTCTGCTGAGTCCGACTTGAATTTTAAATCAGACAGGGTAAGCATGAGTCCTGCATTGGTTTTTGTAATGCTTAAGTCTTTTTGGGAAGAAAGCTTTTTTATTATGTCGCTGCTGTTGATTCTTGGCGGGTATTCCGTAAAGAGGGATATGGTTCCTTTAAAGTTTACCTGCTTTCCGTCTGAATAAAAGAAGGTTTCGTCTACGCTGTCCCTTACAACCAGGGCATTTTTTGTTTTTTTGCTGATATTCATTGTTGCAGTGTGGCTGCCTGTGGCTTTTATAAGGTCAGGGTCATAGGGGTATTCATCACTGCCACCTGTAAAACGTGTAGCCCATTTTGCCTGAAGAACATAAACTTCTTCTCCGTAAAAAATGTCGTCCTTAAGGTAGGTATACTGAATATAAAGGGGCATTATGGTAAAGACATTTTTGTTTAAGGGGTCGCAGCTTCTTAAGGCATAAGCATTCCAGCTGTCTCCAGGTTGAATTGTCTTATCTGTAAAAGAAGGAAAGCTTCTGAAAGTAGGGTAACCATTGTCTTCTATCATAATCATGTCACCGTCTGCAAGAATCTTAAAGGCAGAAGGTATTGCTTTGTTTAAGGGCCGCTTTACGTTCATGGTGTTGCGCTTTGTTTTTTCTAAAACATAGAAGTTGCCCTCATAGAGTTTTTCTCCGGAACTTGTGCTTGAACTTAAAGTAGGGCTGTCGTTTTTTGCTACGATAAAGCTGCGGACTTCCCTGCTTACAAGGCCGGTATATTTTCCGTTGTCATATCGTCTTAAATCCGTGCGTTCAATAAGTGAATAGTTTTGTCCTGTAAGGGGCAGGGCTGTAAGTGCTGCTAAGGTAACTAAATAAAATAAAGTGAATGCCTTAAAAGTGAAAAATCTCTTCATATTATAAGTATCGGCATAAAGTATGGGAGGGGTGTAATCATTCCTTAAACAAATTTAAAGATTTCATAAAAAAATTGTAATAAAAGGTTAATTTTTTTTATAATTCTATAAATATTATTGAATTAAAATAAAACATTTTGTAATATTTTCAGGTAAATCTATTTGGAGGAAAAAAATGGATATTATTGAAACATTGTTCAACAAAGTAACAGACTTCCTTAAATCACAGATTGGTGTATTCGTAGGTCTTGGTCTTGCAGGTGTAGGATTTGTTCTTGCATTCTTCTGTCATGTAGCTTTCCTTGGTGTAGCTGTTGGCGCTCTTGGTCTTCTTGTTGGTGCATACCTTCGCAATGCCGGAACTAAAACTCCATTTACTGCACTTACAGTAACACTTGGCGTACTTGCAGTAGTTCTTGGAACTCTTATTGGTGGTTTCGCAGGTGAATCTCCTAAATCAATTTATTTAAAGAGTTTTGAATATGCATCATCTAATAAATATTATGAAGATCGTGAAATTTCAGCTGCAAAGAAAAATGTAGAAGTTGCTAAATATAATGATGCTCACAAAATTTCAAAGGCTCTTAAAGAAAAAGTACAGAAAGCTGTAGAAAAGATTAGTAAAGAACTTCCAGAAAGTTCACACTACGGTTTCTAATAGATTGAATTAGAAAAAGAATCAGATAAAAAAAGGGCTGCCCATTCTTTTTTGGACAGCCCCTTTTTTTGTCCTGAGATAATTTACATTTACCTGCAGAATTCCTTTATTTCTTCAAGGTACATTTTAACTGCATCCTGCCAGAAATCTTTTTTTGTAATGTCAAAGCCGGCCTGACTGCAAAGTTCTTCGCAGGACATGCTGCCTGTATTGCTTAAAAGCTGGCAGTAACGGTCTGCAAAAGAAGAGCCTTCTTTTTTGTAAAGGGCGTAAAGTCCGCTGGCAAATAACTGTCCAAAGGCATAAGGATAGTTGTAAAAATCAAAATCTGTAGAATAATAATGGCTTTTTACAGCCCACATATATTCATGACCTTCTTCGTTTAAGCCTTCTCCGTAAGTGCGGGCCTGAGCTTCCTTCATAAGGCGGCAGAAATCATCTGCATTCAGTTCACCTTCTTTTCTTGAATCAAATACACTTTCTTCAAAGTAGAAGCGGCAGAGAATGTCCACAAGAACCTGGCTGGCATCCTGTAAATCAGTTTCTATCATTTTAATCCTGTCATCTGCATTACAGCTGGCAATCATGTCCTGTTTTACAATAGTTTCTGCAAAGGTAGATGCGGTTTCTGCCAGGGTCATTGGGTATGAGAAAAAGGCTGCGGGTTTTTCTTTAAGGCAGCTAAAGTGAAAGGCGTGGCCTAATTCGTGGGCAAGGGTAATTATGTCGCTGAAGGTTCCTGTAAAGTTAGAAAGAATCCTGCTCTGATGTCCTTTAGGGAAGTCTTCATCGTAAGCGCCGCCGACTTTTCCGGGGCGGACTCTGGCGTCTATCCACTGGGAGTCAAAGGCATTTTTTGCAAAGTCACCCATTTTGCTTGAGAAGGAATTGTATTCTTTTATGATGTAGTCCCTGGCTTCTGCAAAAGTCCATTCTTTTGTCAAAAGTGAATCCCCGGAATTATCCTGAGCTTTGGAAGATGGAAGGGGAGCGAAAAGGTCGTAAAAGGCAAGACCGGCTTTTGTTGAACTGCTGGCGGTTTGACCGGCTGCTTTAAGGATGCTGGCTTTTTTCTGCCAGTATTTTCTCCATTCAGGGAGGCTGTCTTCTATTACGGATACCAGAGCGTCAAGAGTTTTGCGGGAAAGGCGGCTTGTAAAAAGTGAGCGGTCTAAGGCATTGTCCCATCGGCGGCGCTTGTTTAACGTAAGGGTCTCTCCCTTAAGGTTGTTAAGGGCAGCGGCTATGGCTATTCTGTTCTGGGAGAGCAGCTGGATTTCTTTTTGCCAGGCTTCTTTTCTTACCTGTGGGTCTGATGAAAAAGCGTCGTTACGTATTTCGTTAAAGGTTTTTCCATCTTTGTCCTGAAGGTTGGAAATAATCTGTTCCTGTAAAAGTCCCCAGGCATTTCCACCAGTGCGGGAAAGTTCACCTGCAAGTTTTTCTTCTGCAGGGCTCATAAGGTGTTTTGATTCTTCCAGAATTTCTTCAAGAAGATATTTGTATTCACTAAATTCCGGAAAGCGCTTGTAAAATTCATCAAGATAAATCTGATGAGAAACAAGGATTGTAGAAAATTTAATATTCAGCTGGTGAAGGTCATTTTTTAATTCATCTATTTTAGAAAGATTATTGATAAGGGCAGTGTTTGTTGTGTCAGTTGAATAGATGATGTAGGCATAGGCATTCAGTGTAAGAATGCTGCGGGTAAGTTTGTCTTCTGTTTCAAGATAGGTTTTAAGCCAGAGGGCAAAGTCAAAGTTTGAATTAGCTTCCCTGGTAAAGCGGTCTGCTGTTTCCAGGAATTCCTGGCAGTTATTTTTAAGGCTTTCAAATTCCTCCAGAGCTTTTTTGTATTCAGGGGATTCAATAGAAGAAAAAATGGAATCAAGGTTCCACTGAGGGATATTATTTAATTCATTTGTATTCATGCTGCTATTTTATTCAATTTAAAATTGAATGTCATTAACCTTAGGCTTAAAGAATGTTATACTCTTTTTATTCATTCAGGTATAAAAGGAGCTGTTATATGGAAAAGATTTATGCAGATACAAGGGAACTTGATAAGGCTGCCAGAGAAACATTTGGTCTTACAGAAGATATAATGATGGAAAATGCTGCGGCTGCTCTTGAAGAAGAAGTTAAGTCCTATATTAATAACTGCACAGGTCCTTATTTGTCCCGTCCAACAGTTCTTGTTTTATGTGGCAGCGGTAATAATGGTGGTGATGGTTACGCTTTAGCCCGCCGTCTTATTTCCCACGAGATTTCCGTTACAGTCTGCCAGGTTTTTGATGCTAAGTCTGATATGTGTCTTTTGCAACAGGAAAGGGCACAGAAGAGCGGAGTTCACTTTATTTCTTTTTATGAACTTGATGATTTTTTAAATGAATCTGCTTTTGATCTTAAAGTAATTGTTGATTGTATTTTTGGCAGTGGTTTTCATGGTCAGCTGCCAGTAGAAGCTAAGGCTGTTCTTGATACTGTTAATAAAGAAAGAAAAATGCTTAAGCTTGCCTGTGACATTCCTTCCGGAAATTATTTTAAGGCAGATGTAACTGTAACTATGGGGGCATTAAAACTTCCTTTGTATACAGATGCTGCCAAGGATATGTGCGGTACTATTAAGCTGGCTGATTTAGGTATAAGCCGCAGCTCTTACGAAAACTGTCCTTCTTATTTGCACGAAGCTTTCCTTCTTGAAGAAAAGGATTTGATTCTTCCATTTAGAAAAACTGAAAATGTTAATAAGGGAACTTTTGGTCACGCAGTAATTATCAGCGGAGAAAAAACCGGTGCTTCCGTTATTGCCGGACTTGCTGCCCTTAATTTTGGTGCAGGTCTTGTAACTCTTTGCGATAAAAGTGCTGCCATAGAAAATAAAAATATTCCATTTGAATTAATGGCTTCAAAAGATATTCCTGCAAACCTTACAGCTCTTGCCCTGGGAATGGGACTGGGAGTAAATAATGAAGCAGGGAATGCTTATCTTGATTACCTTCTTGAAAATAAAAAAGTTTCTGTCCTTCTTGATGCAGATATTCTTACAGGAGATATTTTTGCAAAGAAAGTACTTCAGTTATTAGAGAGCCGCCGCACTTGTGACAACTTAGTGCTCACTCCCCACCCTAAGGAATTTGCAAAGCTTTTAAAAAATCTTGATATGGGTGATTACACAACAGAAGATGTTGTAAATAATAAACTGGAACTGGCAAAAAAATTCTGCACTAAGTTTGAAGGCGTAACTTTGATTTTAAAAGGTGCAAACGTTTTAATTGCCCAGAAGATTCCTTCAGAAGATTATGTTCGTCTTTACATAAACACCTTTGGAACAGCTGCTCTTGCTAAGGCGGGGAGTGGGGATGTGCTTGCAGGACTTGCGGCGGCTCTTCTTGCCCAGCATAAGAATTCTCTGGGAAGTGCAGTACATGCTTCCCTGGCTCATGCCCTGGCTTCTCAAAAGTGTGATGTAAATTATGCTTTAACTCCTATGGAACTGATTTCCTTCTTAAAGCAAATTTAAATATAAATAAACCTGGTTTTATGTACAGCTGGCATTTAGTTATGTAAAATAGTGATGATGAAAAAACGGATATATCTCTGTCTTTTACTTTGTATTTCTCAGTTTGCTTCTGCTCATCAGAATGTAAATGATTTACTTGAAGGCTATTTAAAAAACGATCTGGATTTGCAAAAGCTTACAAGTCAGGTTAAACAGGAACTTCTTTCTAAAAAGTCAGTAAATGTTTCTAAAGGAATATCGCTGAGTCTTTCTACAGGAACTGTAACCATCAGTTCTGGAGATGATTCAGAAATAGAGTTTTCTCCTGAACTTGAAGTGTCCATTCCTCAGGTTGATAATCTTACCCTGTCTGCTTCTACAAATGTTTCAATTTCTTCTGATGAAGATAATAAAACTTTTTCTTCTACAAGTTTAAGTTTTACGGCAGATATTTATTCCGGTGCAGGGGAAGAAAGAAAAATTTCCTTACTTGAAGCCGACCGTGATTTATTAGAAGCCCGTCGTTCCCTTCAGAATGGTTACCTTGATGCAGAAACAGAATTTTACGAAGAGTTAAAGGACCTTTATGAAATTGCAGCAGATATTGTCAGTGCAGAAAAAAGTCTTTACGAAGACAAGCTGGATTTTGAAAAGGTTAAGGCTCAGGGCTATTCCACTGGTTCAACAACTTACCGTCTTGCCCAGTCAGAAGTAAAAACTGATGAACACAATGTAGAAGTTTACCGTCATAAGCTTGAGCGTCAGGTAAAGATTTTTGCATCTAAGTGCGGTGCTTCTTATGAAGAAGTAAATGCTGCTGATTTTCTTCCTGCAGAAATACTTGCTGTAGAAGTTATAGATGTGGATTCCTTTGCCAGGGAAAATTATTCAGCAATAGAAAGTGCTGTATGGACAAAATATATTAATGACCTTAAACGTAAGGCAGATAAAAGTCACACTCTTAAAGGAAGTGCCGGCTACACTTTTGATAATAAGGTTTCTTCATCAGAAGATAAATATGCAGACACTGTAGATGCTTCCCTTTCTTATACCTGGGATGATACAGCCCTTACTGCAAGTGCCGGTGTTTCTCTTCCTGTAGATTCAGGGGATCCAGTTTACAAGCTGGGCCTTTCCTTTAATCCAAGTCAGTTTTTGATTGCAAACATCCAGAGGCTTTCTGATGAAGAAGAAGCAAAGATAGAAGAGCTTGCAATAAAAAGTGCAGGCAATGCTTACGATACTGCTGTAATTTCTCAGCGTACTTCTGCAGCAGACCTGCTCTGGGATAAAGGTGTTCTTGAAGAAAACTATGACATGTATTCCACTTTGGAAAAGGACATGGCCTCTTATTTTAAGAAAGGTATTATTACGGAAAGCGAATATAAATCAGCTCAGGTTAATAAAGAAAATTACCGCATAAAACTTTTAATAAATGCTCTTGAACTTATTATTTACAATAACGAAACCAGAACTATGTTTGTCCGTGATGATGAACTGGGAGAATTATAAATGAAGCGAAAACAGAAAATTAAA
>NZ_JAILGZ010000058.1 GCF_024696245.1 Treponema sp. | reverse complement strand
GTGAAGAAGGGAACATGAACTTGTAATAACAATGTTTTCTTCTTTTACATATTTTTTAATTTCTTCAAGGAGCTTGTTTTTACTTTCGTAGTTACATCTCCAGATGTTCTTTCCGTTTACAATTCCTGCAAAAAGAAGGGTATCCTTAGGGAATCCTGATGCTAAAAGTTTAAGGTTTTCTTTTCCTTCTACAAAGTCCAGGGCGATTCCGTCAAAACCATACTGATCAAGCTGGCTGTAAATATCCCTTACATCTCCAAAGAAAGTCTGGAGGCATACTTTGATTTTGCATTCTGCTTTAACTGTCTGAATAAGTTTTTTGTAAATCTTATCAAATAAATCTTTGTCCTGAGATATTAAATCCATTACAAGATATGGTTCTGCAAGGGCAATCCACTGGCATCCTTTAGCCTCCAGTTCTTTTGCAAGCTGGATGTAGGCTGCTGTAAACTCTTCTGCAAAGTCAGCTGCAGATTTTTTTCCTGTATAGCTGGCAAGCTTAAGGAAGGTAAATGGTCCTGTGATTACAGGTATTGTATCAAAGCCCTGGGCTTTAGCTTCTGAATATTCCCTGCAAACTTTATTGTTTTCTGCCAGAGAGATTTTTGTCTGATCACAAAGTTCAGGTACAATGTAGTGGTAGTTGGTATTAAACCACTTTTTCATAGGAAGGGCTTTTACGTCTCCTGCTTCTCCCTGATAGCCGTGGGCTGCTGCAAAATATTTTTCTGCCTGGCTTAAGTTAAGGTTCATGTAGCGGGCAGGAAGGGCATTAAATAAAAATGCTGTATCAAGAACATTGTCATAAAAAGAAAAATCATTTGAAGGAATAAAATCCATTTTATTTTCTTTCTGTTTATCCCATCCGTACTTTCTTAATTCTGCTGCTGTTTTTTCCAAATCATTAATAGAAAGTTCATTTTTAAAATACTTTTCTACTGCAAATTTTAATTCCCTGTTCTTTCCGATTCTTGGAAATCCCAGTACACCTGTTTTGTAAGCCATAAGACTTTCTCCTTTTAAAAAATCTTTTACAAATATAGACAAAGTAAGCTTTAATGAAAAATACTATTTTTAGATGTGTGGCAATAGTTTTTACCTATGGCAAAAAAAAGATATATAGGCTAAGATTTTTATATGACCTTACAGCAGTTAAAGTATGCAGTTGCAGTTGCAGATGCAAAAAATATTACTGAGGCTTCAAGAAAGCTTTTTATTTCCCAGCCAAGTCTTACGGCAGCTATTCATGATCTTGAAGAAGAAATGGGTATCAGTATTTTTATTCGTTCCAACAAGGGTGTTCTTGTTACCAACGAAGGGGATGAGTTTTTGTCCTATGCCCGCCAGGTTCTGGATCAGGCTTCTTTACTGGAAGAGCGTTTTAAGGGACTGCCGGATTCAAATACGATTTTTTCTGTAAGCTGTCAGCATTATTCTTTTGCAGTAAATGCCTTTGTAGATGTCATAAGGGAGTTTGGCGGCAATCAGTATGATTTTACTTTAAGGGAAACCCAGACTCACGAGATTATAGAAGATGTTGCCCACTTAAAAAGTGAAGTTGGAGTTATTTATATCAGTTCAAGAAACAAGGACGTAATTAACAAGCTTATAAAAAAGAACAATCTTGTTTTTACTCCCTTTTTAACAACAGGCCTTCATGTTTTTATTTCTAAAAAAAATCCTCTGGCAAAAAAAGAAAAGATTCAGCTGTCGGATTTATCTGACTATCCATATTTAACTTACGAGCAGGGAGATTATAATTCCTTTTATTATGCAGAAGAGCCTTTGTCAGAAATTGATTTTGACTGTCCCAAAAGCATTAAGGTCAGGGACAGGGCAACTCTTTTTAATTTGTTAATCGGTCTTAATGGTTATACTTTTTGTTCCGGTATTATCAGTCAGCAGCTGAATGGTAAGGAAATTATAGCCAGGCCTCTGGATGTAAAGGATTCCATGACAATTGGTTATCTTATAAAAAAGAATCTAACTCCTTCCCGTTATGCAAAAAGCTATATTGAATCCCTAAAAAAACATGCAGCCTTTAAGTAAAAAAAATCCGGGGGCTATTACACAAAAAAAATATTTTTGATACAATCCCTTCACTTATTTTAAGGTTGCTAATCTTATAAAGAAATATTTTTAATTTCTTTACATGCTCATGTGCAGGTTTGCATAGTTATCCGCAATCAGATTTTTATCTAGGCCGGGTAACTGAATATTGGACCGGCCACAGGAGCTTTTTTTATGCCTAGAAATTTATTCCAGGAAATCATTTTTACAATCATCATGGTTTTTGTTATGGTATATGCCATGATCTGCTACAACATCGCCCTTGCCTGCGGTGGAATGAATAATGCTGTTTTCTTAAATGCCTTTCATGAACTTCCGATTATGATGCCTGTTGCATTTGTTCTTGATATGATAATTGCAGGCCCACTTGCTAAAAAAATTACTTTTAAACTTTTTAATCCACAGAAGGACAATCCAATTTTTATTGTTCTTTCAATTTCAATTTGTTCTGTCTGGTTTATGTGTCCTTTGATGAGTTTTGCTGCAACTGTATTTTTTAAGGGTGGTTTTAATAAGGATACGATTTCTGTCTGGCTTGAAACTACTGCTTTTAATTATCCAATGGCTGCATTCTGGCAGCTGCTTTTTGCAGGTCCCATCGTAAGAAGGATTTTTGGCCTTTTATTCAGGGACTGCAAGTAGCTTATTTTTAGAATTTAAATCCGTCGATTTTTTCTGCAATTCCTTTTACTGCACTGCCTGTATTGTCGGCAACATTCATAAGGCTGTTCTTTATTTCTATTACTTCATCAGCAACTTCTGCTGTTTGAGAAAGGGCAGCCTTCATGTCTCCGGTTTCCTGATTAAGAAGCTGGATTTCTTCTTTAACACTTTCATTGTTCTGACTCATAGCCTCAGATGCAGCTTTTACATCAGATGCTTTCTGGGACATGGTTCTAAGTGAATCAAGAATCTGTGTATTTCCTAAAGATTGTTCTGACATTGCAGTTTTAATTGATTCAACAAGCCTTGTAGTTTCCTGCATCATGTTTTCTGTATTAACGTTAATGGAATCTGCAAGGGCTGCTGCTTCTACAATTTCTGCAATTAAGGCAGAGATATTCTGTATCTGTTTTTTAATGGACTTGGACTGCTTTGAAGAATCTTCTGCCAGTTTACGGATTTCTTCTGCAACTACAGCAAATCCCCGGCCTGCTTCTCCTGCATGGGCTGCTTCAATTGCAGCATTCATAGAAAGAAGGTTAGTCTGTCCTGCAATGTGGGAGATGATTTTATTTGCTTCTTCAAGATTCTTTGACTGGGCTTCTACATCTTCTACTTTCTGTTTTACTGTAATGTTTGCCTCAAGTCCCTTTTCTGAATTCTCCTTAAGTTTTTCAAAGGCAGTAGTCATGTTTTCTGTTGATTCATAAACGGACTGAATGTTTCCAACCATTTGTTCAACTGCAGTAGAAGCTTTGTTAGATGCTGAGTTCTGTTCTTCAATAAGGCTTTCCAGCTGGTGAATTGATTCAGAAATTTTCTTTGTAGAATCAGATGTAGATGCAACACGGTTTTCCTGACCAATCATTTTTGTCTGCATGTTAACGATTGCCTTAGTAAGCTTGTCGATTTCCGTATCAGTGCTGTTTGTACATTCAGTTAAATTTCCGGAAGCAATTGTAATTGAATCTTTTGACGAAGCAATATTTTTAATTACTTCCTGAAGTTTTTCCATTACCATGTTAAAGCTTTGGGTAATCTGTCCGATTTCGTTTTTGCTTGCAGAAGGAAGTCTGCTGGTAAGGTCAGCATTTCCGTCAGCAATGGAACGCATTTTTCTGTTAAGCTTTTTAAGGGGCCTTAATCCCAGTAAAAGGAATACACAGGCACCGGCAATAATTAAGATTGCACAAAGTACGCTGGTAGTAACCATGGCCTTAACAAGAATGTCCGAAGTAGAGTTTATCTTTTTTACAGGAAGGGCAGAGATAAGGGTGGTAGATGTAAAGCCTCCCTTTTTCTGAAAAGAAATATATGGTTTACCGTTAAGGCTAAAGCTTTTAGTGCTTATAGTGTCAGAAACATTGTCTTCTGTTGAACTATTTAAAGAGATTCCCGGAAGTTCATCAAATTTCTTTGTCATTATGTAGCCACGGTCTGATGCCATAAGAAGCTTTCCTTCTTCCGTAAGAACTGCTGTAAATCCGCTGGCAGAAGTAAGACCATCCTTGTCTTCTTCAATAATGTCATCAAAAAATGAACGGGCAACATAGGCAGTAAAACATCCAATATGGGTAGAGCCGTCTGACTTTTTTGGTTCAGTTGCCTTACAAACAGGAAGAAGCACGTCAGAGGCAGTATTTCCAAAAGGCTGACCATAATACTGGGAAAGATTTTCTCCCTTCATTTTTTTAAAGTATTCTGTAGAAGAAACATCTTCAATTCTTCCGTCGTCATAGTAGGCATTACCGCTTTCATAGTCCAGGTAAGCAAGATTTGTAAAAGTCTTTTGCCTTAAAGCAGATTTTTTAACAAGCATGGCCTGGATCTCTTCAGGGTCCCTGGAAGTGCGGCCTGTTTCGTCCAGCATGGTGTAGCTTCTTAACTGCTGCATGTTAATGCTGTTTCTGAACTTAATTGAATCATCAAGCTGGTCTATCATCTTTTTCTGACTCTGAACGAATGTTTCCCTTACATCCTTAGAAACACTTTTAATGCTGATAAAAGCAGAAAGTGTCATGCCAAAAATAACAACAAGGGCCATTTTCCAGCTGATTTCCAAAACTAAACTAGATTTCTTCATATAAAACTCCGCTTAGAGATTATCTTAACTTTAATTTTAACACGGAATTTTTAAATTTCTCGTAAAGGGGGCAGGTAAAGCTTTTGTTTTGGCAAAAGGAATCATATTATTGAGAATAATCCTTACTAAGGGTAAAATGCGGTGTAAATTCAGGAGAAAGCATTTATATGGAAGATTTTTATCATATTGCAGATAAATTATGCTCTGACCACAGTCTTTCTATAGAAGAATATGAATCTCTCATAAAGAATTATTCCCCTGAGGCCGCTGAATATTTACGTAAAGAAGCCCTGGCTCTTAGAAAAAAGTATTACGGCAATTCAGTTTATATCAGGGGTCTTATTGAATTTACAAACATCTGTAAAAATGACTGTCTCTACTGCGGAATCAGAAAAAGCAATCTTAAATGTCAGAGATACCGCCTTAGTCCTGAAGAAATACTGGACTCTTGTAATCAGGGTTATGAACTTGGCTTCAGGACTTTTGTTCTTCAGGGAGGAGAGGACACTTATTTTACGGATGACATACTTTCTTCTATTATAATGTCTATAAAAGAAAAGCATAATGATTGTGCAGTAACCCTTTCTATAGGAGAGAGGTCTTTAGAAAGTTACCGGGCCTTACACAGGGCAGGGGCAGACCGTTATCTTTTACGTCACGAGACTGCAGACCCCCTTCATTATGCAAAACTTCATCCTTCCTTTATGTCTTTTACAAATCGAATGGAATGCCTTAAAAATTTAAGGGAAGCTGCTTTTGTAACCGGGGCGGGCTTTATGGTGGGTTCACCCTTTCAGACTCCCAGGGAACTTGCCCAGGACCTTAAGTTTATAGAAGATTTTAAACCCCAGATGTGCGGAATCGGGCCCTTTATTCCCCATAGTGATACTCCTTTTGCAGACTATAAGGCTGGGAGTGCAGAGCTTACCTGTTATCTTTTATCTATTATAAGGATAATTAAGCCGGATATTCTTCTTCCGTCTACCACAGCTCTTTCTACTTTAAGCCCTAATGGCCGCTTAAATGGAATCCTTAGTGGAGCCAATGTTATTATGCCAAACTTAAGCCCCCTTTCCGTAAGAAAAAAATACAGCCTTTATAACAAGAAGGCCTGCACTGGTTCAGAAAGTGCTCAGGAACTTGACCTTATTAAAAAAGACTTTGCTGCTGCCGGTTATGAGATTGTAGTAGACCGGGGAGATCCTGTAAGTTGAATTTTTATTCAGCATAAAAAAGTGCCTTTAAATACAAAATCCTTCTGTTGAATAAATTTATTCATGGTTTTATATTTTGCCTATGGCTGTGTACAATCCAAAATCTTTATCTGCTGATGAATTTATTAATGATGAAGAAATCCTCCAGACTTTAGCCTGGGCTGATGAAAACAAAAATAATCTTGATTTAGTTGATTCTATTTTAGAAAAAGCCCGTCCTAAAAAATCAGGCAGCGGCTGTCACTGTCAGGGGCTTAGTCATAAAGAAGCTTCCCTTCTGCTTGCCTGCGATGATCCTGCAAGGGTTAAGCGTATGTTTGAGATTGCAGAAGAAATCAAGCAGGCCTTTTACGGAAACAGAATTGTTTTATTTGCTCCCCTTTATCTTTCCAATTATTGTGTAAACGGCTGTCTTTATTGTCCCTATCATCTTAAGAATAAAAGTATTGCCAGAAAAAAGCTTACTCAGGAAGAGATTCGTAAGGAAGTAATTGCCCTTCAGGATATGGGCCACAAGCGTCTTGCCATAGAAGCTGGAGAAGACCCTGTAAACAATCCCCTTGAATACATTCTTGAAAGTATAAAGACAATTTATTCCATTAAACATAAAAACGGTGCAATCCGCAGGGTAAACGTAAACATTGCTGCAACTACTGTAGAAAATTACAAAAAGCTCCATGATGCAGGAATCGGTACCTATATTCTTTTTCAGGAGACTTATAACCGCAGCTCTTATGAAGAACTCCATCCCACTGGTCCTAAGCATGATTATGCCTGGCACACAGAAGCTATGGACAGAGCTATGGCCGGGGGAATTGATGATGTTGGTTTAGGTGTTCTTTTTGGTCTTGAAAGTTACCGTTATGAATTTGCAGGTCTCCTTATGCATGCTGAACATCTTGAAGCCCTTCACGGAGTAGGTCCTCATACCATAAGTGTTCCCCGGGTAAAACACGCTGATGATATAAACCCGGAAGTTTTTGATAATTCAATTCCTGATGAAATGTTTAAAAAGATTATTGCCTGTATAAGAATTGCAGTGCCATATACTGGCATGATAATTTCTACCAGGGAAAGTGAATCTGTCCGTAAGGCTGCCCTTAATCTTGGTATCAGTCAGATTTCCGGGGCTTCAAGAACCAGCGTTGGTGGTTATACTCAGGCCGACCGTCCCCATGACACGGAACAGTTTGATGTAAGTGATCAGCGTACCCTTGATGAAGTTGTCTGCTGGCTTATGGAAAACAATCACATTCCTTCTTTCTGTACAGCCTGTTATCGTGAAGGAAGAACTGGTGACAGGTTTATGAGCCTGTGTAAGAATGGTCAGATTCTTAATTGCTGTCATCCAAATGCCCTTATGACTTTAACTGAATACCTTACAGATTATGCCAGTGAAAAAACAAAGGCCACAGGTTTTAAAATGATAGAAAGGGAACTTAAAAACATTCCTAAAGAAAAAGTCAGGCAGATTGCCCTTGAACATATTGAAGCCATAAAAAATTCCAGCAGCAGGGACTTTAGGTTTTAGGAGGCTTGTCTTGGAGAATTCATTACCCAGAGTAACAATCGCTTTTTTTGGAAAACGCAATGCAGGTAAATCTTCCCTGGTGAATGCCGTAACAAGTCAGGATATGAGTATAGTTTCTCCTGTAAAGGGAACAACCACAGACCCTGTAAAAAAATCCATGGAAAT
Organism: Treponema sp.; assembly: GCF_024696245.1. GTDB lineage: Bacteria > Spirochaetota > Spirochaetia > Treponematales > Treponemataceae > Treponema_D. The sequence continues at coordinate 666 of NZ_JAILGZ010000058.1, read as the reverse complement.
CTTACCCTTAGGTCCTGTGGTAATAATCGATACTCCGGGCATTGATGACCAGGGCAGTCTTGGCCAGCTTCGTGTAGAAAAAACAAAGAGGATTCTGGACTCTGCCCAGATAGCTGTTTTTGTAAAAGACTGCAGTGAGGGAGAACTTATTCCCCAGGAAGAAAATCTTCTTGAAGAGTTTAATAAAAGGTCCCTTCCATATATTGTTGTCTTTACAAAATCTGACAACCTTAGTAAAAATGACAATCCCCTTTTTACCCGTTTTAAGGAATGCAGCATTTTAGTAAGTGCCAGGGAAAATACAAATATTAATCTTCTTAAGGACAAGCTTGCATCTTTAAGACCCTCTGACCAGGCCAGACCTTTTGTAAGGGATTTACTTAAGAGTCAGGATTTTGTTGTCCTGGTTATTCCTATAGATAAGGCAGCTCCCCAGGGCCGTCTTATTCTTCCCCAGCAGATTGCCTTAAGGGATATTCTTGACGGGGGAGCCATTCCAGTCTGTACCAGTGTAGAAAATCTTCCTTATACTCTTGCTTCCTTAAAAAAAGAGCCGGCTATGGTAATTACAGATTCCCAGGCTTTTGCTCAGGTTAAGCCCCTTGTTCCGGAAAATATTTTTTTAACAAGCTTTTCTATTTTAATGGCCCGCTTTAAGGGTACACT
>NZ_JAILGZ010000109.1 GCF_024696245.1 Treponema sp. | reverse complement strand
ATGTAGCAAGCTACATAATCCCGCTCGACTTGCATGCTTAAGACGCGCCGCCAGCGTTCGTTCTGAGCCAGGATCGAACTCTCCATGATTATTCTAAAGCCCCGAAGGGCAAAAGATTCTCACTTAAGTTTTCCCAAGCTTTTCATTAAAAAGAAAATCTTCAGGTGCCGGCAGTTTTATTACTGACCGGCGTTCTGTTTGGCTTTCTCTGCTATGCTGACATTCATCGTATCTATTCTACTGTTCTTTCCGTCCCTGATGCTTTCAAAAAGCTGTTCAGCTGTTGTTGCTGAGTGATGAAGAATATATATCCGATTCGATTTTGTGTCAACAACTTTTTAAATTTTTTTTAATTTTTTTTGTAATTTTTTTTAATGTCTGAAAAAGCCTTTATTTACGGGGGTTTTGAAGGATTACAAATGCAAATATTTATTAAAATCCGAAATTTTTTTTATTTTTTCTTACTTGAAATCTTTAAAACTGGAATTTTTAATACCAGCCCTGAATGGAGGGGGCGCAAAGCGCGTCCGCAGGACCGGCCGGGAGGGTAAGCCCCGGAATGCAGGTTGAGGGTAGAAATGGTGCTTCAAATGATTTTTGAAAAACACTATAACGGTGCCATGAATACTTCTGTGAGTCTTACCAGTGGATCTATTTCAAAAAATATTCTGATTTTTAGTCTGCCCCTTATGTTTACCAATATGCTGCAGGTGCTTTTTAACATGGCAGATGTTATGGTTGCCGGGCATTTTGCGGGTAAACTTGCTCTTGCCGGTGTTGGAAGTACTTCCATGCTGATTTTTCTTTTTACGGGTTTTCTTATCGGGCTTGGCAGCGGTATAAACGTGCTTTCGGCTTTTTATCTTGGCGCCCGGAACCAGAAAATGCTGGATGAAACTGTGGGGACTTCCTTTATTTTTAGTCTTATTACCGGCATTTTGTTTATGATTACGGGGATTGTGTTTGCAAGGCCTATTCTTATTCTGATGAAAACCAGGCCGGAGCTGCTGGATAATGCGGTGCTTTACTTTAAGCTTTACATGATTGCCCTTCCTGCTTCTGCCATTTACAACTGTGGAAACGGAATTCTTACTTCCGGTGGCGATACCAGGCGGCCTCTTATTATTCTTTCCTGTGCAGGGGTGCTTAATATTGGGCTGAACATATTTTTTGTTGTGTTTATGAAGCTTTCTGTTGCCGGTGTGGCTCTGGGGACGGTTATTTCACAGTATTTAAGTGCAGGTCTTATTGTTTTTGTGCTTTGTAAGGGGGAAAAATTCTGTACATTGCCGGAGTCTGACGGTTTTATGGGGAATGTGAGGCTTAATTTCAGGAATCTTCATCTTTCCAGGAATGTTTTTTTAAGGCTTATAAAGCTTGGAATTCCGGCGGGATTTCAGAATGCAATTTTTTATGTTGCCAACATTTTTATTCAGGTAGGAGTGAATCACTTTGATTCTGCCATTATTGCCGGATGTGCTGCTTCTCATAATGCTGAAACCATTACTTTTGACTGTATGGCGGCTTTTTATACTGCAGGGGCCAGTTTTACGGGACAAAATTATGGGGCTAAAAAGAAGAACCGTATTCTTAAGAGCTATCTTGTAAGTACGGGGTACGCGGCTATTGTGAGTTTAATCTTTGGCGGAATCTTTCTGCTTTTTGGCAGGCAGTTTATCGGGCTTTTTAACGGCAGCAGGGACGTTATTGAAGGGGGATATATCCGGCTTGTAATAATGGCTCTTTCCATGTGGATTTCTGCTCCGATGGATGCAACTACTTCTGCTTCCAGGGGGCTGGGGAAAACTGCTGTTCCTTCGCTGATAATAATTCTTGGGTCCTGTATTTTCAGGATTATATGGATTTACACAATATTTGCTCATTTTATGACTGTCAGGTCGCTTTTTATACTCTTTCCTGTCAGCTGGGCCATAACGGCTTTTGCAGAGGTTCTTTATTTTATAAGGATATACCGCCGCTGCCAGTAATTTTTTATTGTCTTAATTTTTGCAGTTTTTATATTTTTGAAATTTTTATATTTTTGAAATTTTTATTTTTTTGAAGTTTTCCCCCGGTTTGGAAAAATTTTTTTCCGTTTTCTTTAAATTTCCCTGCTGTATAAGCTCTCTGCCCCTTATTTTTGGGGCATTTTTTTTGGCTTTTAAACTTTTTTAAAAATTTTTCATTTTTTTTTGCAAATTTGTGTGGTTTTTTGTCAAACGATTCAAATATATAAGCAGAGGGAAAAACACGGCGCCGTTTTTTATCCTCACAAATACTATTTTTATTGTGCTGCAGCTTTGCAGCCGGGGATGAGTTATGAATGCTTTGAATCAGATTATTCTGGAAGGAAATGTTTGCAGACAGCCTGAAAAACGTACTTTTGACGGAAACTTCAGGGTTTGTACAGTGCCTATTGCCGTAAGCCGCCGTTTTAAGAACCGGGAAGGTAAAAACGATGAAGAAGTTTCTTACTTTGACATCGATACTTACGGAAATCTTGCGGATGCCTGCGAAAAATGGTGTCCCACAGGAAGAGGCATTCGGGTTGTAGGCAGGCTTAAGCAGGATCGCTGGACTGGTGACGATGGTAAGAAAAACAGCAGGATTAAAGTAATCGCAGAACATGTTGAATTTAAGTATTTCAACAAAAAGGATAACGATGGAACTGAAATAAAGGCTGAAGCTCTGGAAGCAGACCTTGGAACAGCCGGTCCCAGCAAAAAACAGAAGCTTGCCATGCTCGCCCAGGCTGCTCAGGCCGCACAAAATGAACAGGAGGCTGGTGAAGTAAACTTTTAGATGTTTGGATTTATCTAGTCATTTTTTTCTCTGAATCATTTAAAAATTTTTTTCCTGCAGGGCCCGAGCTTAAGTCAGCAGATGCTGCCAGTCAGGGACTCTGCGGGAATTCATTTATTTTATTTACCGGAGCAACAATGAAAAACCATATTTCAATCAATTCAATTATTCTGGCTTTAATGAGCTGCACAACTCTAGTCTTTTCATCCTGTGCTGAACCTGAGACTGAAACTGGAACAGAAACAGAAAAAGCTGAACTTAAAAAGGCTGAACTCCCTGAAACTGAAGGAGAAAATCTTTTTGCAAACCGTATCTACGAAGGGAATAATACCCGTTTTGTTTTTGATGAAGAGTCTGTCCTTATGTACAGCAATCGTTCTGACAATGAAAATGTTGACGACTGGCAGCCTGCCATAAGATATAACTACAGCTGGAATAATTCAAAAAATCAGCTTTACATGGCTGGCTGCGGCTATTTTGAAGAGGGACAGGAATTTACAAATCCTGAAGATTATTTTCACTACTGTCTGGGACTTTACACCAGCCTCTTTGGAAGTCTGGAAGTACCGGATTCTGCACAGGAATACATTAAGGGCATCACTGAAAAAGATTTTTCTAACTACATCACTTTTGAATACACTTTTGAGGGAGAAAACCTTAATCTCAGCTATGTACCATCATGTAAGTTCCGTACTTCAAAAAGTGACAATTACTACGGCTCGGACCAGTATTTTACCTACAATCTTTACGGACACCACTTTAGCTTTACCAGCAAGGAAAGCCTTAAGGAATACATTCTTATTCCGGAGTTTGAAGAAACTCATTTTAAGGGAACCCTTCTTGATAAAAGCAGCTATCTGCCGGAAGGTATGGTTGAAGGCAAATACTCAACGATTGTTCTTTCTTCTGAAGGAAGGTTCAAGGAGGGATATACCACATTTACTTTTACGGAAGCACCTGAAGTAATGAAAGATATCGTTAACAAAAAAATTAAATTGAATTTTTACTGCGATAAAAACTTTTCGCTTACAAGAATTGCTGAATAAAAAAATTGTAAATTAAAGGGAGGAGGCGGTGTGCAGGAGTTTACATTACGCTTTTTGATAAATGACGTAATGACAGCTCCTGCATACCGACCTGGTACTTATTTTCTCTTGTTCTTTTTTGAAGGACGTCTGGAAGAGTTTTTTAAAGGACGTCTGTTACCGGATTTTTCTTCCTGTTCACGGCGGGCTGCACTCTGCTGGTAAGCTTCGATTTTTTCCGGATCATAGAATCCGTCTTTCCAGTTAAATCTTGATCCCCCCTGTACCGGCTGATGAGTATTCATAAGAGTCATAAGGTTCTTTATGTCACTGCGGGTAACTTTTGTTCGTGAGAAATCAATAAGCTGATGTGTCCATCCCCTGTTCTTAAGGCTTACCATTTTATCTACAAGACTGAATGGATATTCAGGCATTACAAATGAACCGTCGGAAGTTGAATTAACTTTGAATGTCATCTGTTCCTTGTCAGAGAAATATGTAAAGTCATAAGCAGAAGGAAGCTTGAACCTTAAGCGGAACAAGGCTGGATATGCAAATACTGACAGAAGAACCCTGCTTCTCTCTGATGCGCTTTCAAAAGTTTTTTCAAGATTGCGTTCTGAATTTTCTACCGGAGTTTCTACTGCCATTACATTCTGATTCTCAAGGAAACTTACAGCCCAGCGGTTAAATGTGTAAAGATACTGACCTGCAATTACATTTGCTTTTTTTCCACGAAGCATTGCAAGATGAGCAAGGTTATTGGCTATGAAAGTTGTATAGCCCTTCTCTATAAGAGTATCCAGAGTCTGCCTGAGTTCTGCTTCTTTTCCGGAAGGAACAAAAGGATCCAGGCTTATGATTACCATTTTTTTACTGAAAGGTAATACAGGTTTTTCTGCAGTGTCTTTATTAAGAAGATCATACTCAGTATCTGCATTCAGCTCGAGAATATATCTTACCGGATGGAGAGCCTGAACTACATGAGCATCAGCTACAGTTGATACCTGAACGTAAATACCTTCCGGGAACCAGTTAAGTTCATTTTTAGAAAGTGGAGTAAGATCAAGCACAGGAAGTCTTTCCGGTCCCGGCTGTTTTCTATAAGGAGTAAGATCTACAGGAAGTACCCTCTTGTATCTCTTGGACATGGATTTTGTCTGCAAAAGGTAAACACTGTCTCCCTGAGAAAAGCCCAGTGGAATGTCTATCCAGCGGTTACCCTTTTCGTCTGTTGTAATTACCCTGACTTTATGGCTTGCACGTCCTGTGTCATCTTTTTTATGAAGACGGATACTGTCTCCTGCATCAGGATCATAAGAACCGCCTTTTATTACTGCCATCTGAATAAAGTTAGCCCTTCTTTCTTCTTCAGTTTTTGGTTCAGGGCGGCCTGCTTCTGAAATCTTGCGTTCTGAATCCGTTGATTCCCTGGTTACGGCAAGTTTTCCAAGATAAATACCTGTTCCACCAGCCTGCTTTGGATTAAGGATTTTTTCTCCGGCGCTGCTTACACCTTCATCAATATTCTTAAAACCATACCAGTAATCTGTTTTTGAACGGGCAAAGTCTGTACTGAGAATACGTTTGCCTTCTGCAATTACACCCTTGCGGTCTTCCTTGTAGTGATCCATTACAAAACGATATGCAGCTGTAACGGCACCTACATACTCTGCACTTTTCATGCGGCCTTCGATTTTAAAACTGTCTACCCCGGCTTCCATAAGTTCAGGAATATGATCTATGAGCTGAAGGTCACAGGGACTAAAATAATATCCGCTGCTTACAGAGCCTGGAATTTCTGCATTGTAAAGACGGCGGCATGCCTGAGTACACATACCACGATTGGCACTTTTTCCACCAAGATAACTTGAAAAAAGACAAAGTCCGCTTTCACTTACACAAAGGGCTCCGTGAACAAACATTTCTATTTCGGCATTTGTATTTGCCTTAATGTTTCTGATTTCTTCGAGTCCCAGTTCCCTTGCAACAACTACACGTTTAAGTCCCTGCTTGCAAAGAAGGTTTGCTGCTGCTGCACTTGAAACATTCATCTGGGTTGAAGCGTGAAGTTCAAGGTCAGGGGCAAATTCCTGACACATTCTTATAACACCAAAGTCCTGTACGATAAGTCCGTCGGGTCTTACTTTATTAAGATAATTTAAAAAACGATAAAGGCGTTCTGTTTCTGATTCTTCACATACGGTGTTAACTGTTACGTAAATCTTTTTTCCCATTTTGTGAAGGCTGTTTACCGCACCCTCAAACTGATTCCATGCAAAATTTGAAGAACGGAGTCTTGCATTAAAACTTTTGAGGCCTAAATAAACTGCATCGGCACCTTCTCCGATTGCTGCATCTAATGCTTCCGGATTTCCGGCAGGAGCTAATAATTCTGACATAAAGATTATTATAGCATATATTCCAGGGTTAAAGAAGTATTGGCAAAAAACAGCATCATAGACAGCCATAAAAAGGGGATGTTAAGCCCTTCTGTTAAAGCTCGCATTCAGGGATGTACTTTCAATGTTCCGTAAATTTTTATATAGTATCTGATATGAGTAGTTTCTTTTCTAATCTGTTTTCCTCTCTTTTTGGGGGAAATGATCCAGAAGCGCAAAAAAAGCGCATTCTGAAAAACATTGCAAAAAGCCTCCAGAAGACAAAGTATCACTTCTATAAGTCCGGCAGCCACGAAGCAGAACCTGCTCTTGCAAAATTTTTCTACGAAATTTACAAGGCCCTGTCCAATGCTCAGAAAGCATTTCAGGAAACAAATCCAAAGGCACTTAAAAACGTTGTAATTAACTCCATGCTTTCAGACAACCAGAAAGAAATTGTAGACAATCTTTCTGAAGAGGCAATTAATGACTTCAGCAAAAAAATGGACCTGAAGGAACTTTCTGAAAAAGTAAAAAAAGACATCGAAGCCTTTAATTCAGAATTCGACAATAACAAGTTTACAAAAATCGATACCCTTTACACAAAGCTCATTGTTATGATGAACCTTTGTACCTACGACTATTATTTTATAATCAAAAAATTTGACAGCGGTTTTAGGGAGCATAACTTTTCTACTCCGCCAAAATTCCAGGCCATTAACAGTTCCTACATTGCTGAGGACCTGAAGAATTTTATAGACGTAGCATGGGGGCTTCCATTTGACGCAGACTGGGATGATGTATTTAAACTTCTTAAATTCATAAAGGGAAGTGACATTATTGCACCAAACTTATGGAAACGCATTCTCAGCAGGATACGCACAATTAAAGACAGGCATGTGTTTGAAATGATGCTCCAGCTTATTTCTGCAAATCCTGCCTACAGGGATACTTATAAAACTGAAGATCTTCACATTGCAGATGACTATCTGTCCCAGATACGAAAACAGGCTGACTCTGCCCTTGAAAACATAAAAAAGCGTCAGGCTGCAAGTAAAGTTGATTCCCTTCTTACTCAGATTTTTGGAACAAATGCCATTCCAAAACTTAAAAACTATAATGATTCAAACTGTGATATTCTTGAACGCAAAGGGATTGGTTCATATAAATATGCTGTACCACTGAGCTACCTTAAACAGTTCCTCCTTGAGTACACAAAAAAAGAAGTGCGTGAAATTTCCGACATTCTTGTAATTCGTGGAGAATGGTCTAACCAGCAGATGAGCACACCAATGAGTGAAGCTTTTCACAAACTTCTTGAGATAAACGATCAGATTACTGTTCTTGATAATCACATGGAAGAAAATGCAGACTGGGGTATAAAGATTAAAACTCATCTTCCAAGGGCTGACCGCGACAAGGACTCCAGGGGAATAATTCAGACAACACTTAAAGATGCAAACAACATGGCTGCCCAGTGCATTATTTCTGCAGTACAGAATTTTATAATTTTTGACAGAAACCTTAAGATGCTTCTTGAAGACTTTGTAAAAATGCCTAGAAGTGAACTTCTCCTTAACTGGAAGGATCTTGATCATTTTGCAGAAGGTCGCCTTAAGGAAATGTGTGTAAGTGTTTATAAAAAAATATTTGGATTTGTTCAGCTTATACAGAATTTCCAGATTAAAGTTGATGAGGAATAAATTATGACATGTTCCAGTTTCTTAACAGTACGTTCATACGAATGCGACAGTTATTCTCATGTAAACAATGCCGTTTACCTGAACTATCTTGAATTTGCAAGAATGGATTACCTTAACCAGATTGGCTTTAAGTACAATGAGATTGTAAAGGAAGGCTACTCCCTTTATGTAACTCATGTGGACATTCATTACAAAGCATCTGCTTTTCTTAATGATAAAATCATAATAGACACAACCCCTGTAAAGCTTGGAGCTGTAAGCGGCACACTTCATCAGATTGTACACAAGGAAGATGGTACAGTCTGTGCTGAAGCTGACGTTACATGGGCAAGCGTAAAAACTGGAGGAATACCTGCCAGATTACCGGCAGAATTCATTGTTGAGGGATTACGTCCTTAGTTCTTTTTTTGAAAAAATGATTAGCGTAAAACTGAATCAACCAGGCGCTTAAAGTCCGGGTCAATATTATCCATGTCAGGGTGAAAATCCTTGTTGATAGATGCAATGCCGTCCTTATTCTGAATAATGGCGGCATTTTTTATTTCTGTTGCCCTGCTTAAAAGTCCGCGTGAAGAGTAAACTGTGTTCATAGTTTTTAAATCCTTTTTTTCTGTCATTTTTGTGTATTATCCATATCGGCAGTTTCAAAAGATTTTTCACCAGAAATTGTATCCAAATCGGTAAAATCCAAAGGACTGACAGAAAACTTCTGCTCAGACTCCATGCGGCGTTTTTTCATATCTTCATTTTCTGAATTATCTACCTGTTCAAGAACATTTTCTGCCCTGAATTCGTCAAGGGTCTGTTCTTTTATAATTACAGGCTCAAAACGTTCCTGTGGAAGAGGATGAGGATTTTCCTGAGGGAGTTCTTCCAGTTCTTCAAGTTCCTCCAGCTCTTCTCCGGAAGCTGCACCAGATTCAGGCTGAGCCTGTACATCTTTCTGTGGCTGTACTGGAGTTTGTGATGATACTGCAGGCTGTGGTTGTACTGGAGGCTGAGACTGAGAAATTCCTGCATCTTCCAGCTCTTCTACTTCTTCAAGCTCACCTGCATCTTCAAGCTCTTCAGGCTCTTCTAATTCTTCGACCTCTTCCAGTTCTTCTGCTTCTTCCAGATCTTCTACTGCTTCTGCTTCAGGAATCTCTTCCAGTTCTTCTACATCAGCAGGAGTTAAATCTTCTTCTTCAGTAACAACAGGACTTACTTTTTCTGATGCAAGTTCTACAGCACCAGAGGCGGCAGCAAGTGCTCCCATTACTTCTGCCCAGCTTTTATCAAGAAGGGCATCTATCTGTTCACTATAAAGTTTTCCACGACGACCAAGGCTTTTTTTAATTTCTCCATTAAGCTCCATTTTACGGCGGGAAATATCCTTAACCATTAAAGCCCAGTCTGCACTATCCTTACGGTCTATGTACTCTCTGAGAAGGGAATACTGAAACTTTTTTATTCTGTTATCAATTACAACCGCATCATCATGGCGCAGGTTAAAGATTATAAAAATTACAAGGAAAAGGGTTATAAAAATACTTACAATCAGCAGCGTTTTTTCGCCGTCAGAAAACATAAAGTCACTTTCGGCAGATATTTCACCACAGAAAATTCCTCCGGCCCTGCTTACAAGAACAAGAGTATCTTCGTTAGTTCTTACAAGAGATTCCGTTCCTGTAACATTTCTTTTCCAGCACTGGGAAATCTGCTCAAGAAGAATATCCCTGCCCACAACAGGAAGTGAGAAAACAAAACCCTTGCCGTCAACAATAACACCCCTTGCATTAAGGGAAACAACATCATGGTTTACAAGATAGCGGGTAAAATCATCTCCGGAAAAATAAAATACAAAACTGCCCCGGAATATTTCAAATTCATCAAAAAAAGGCAGGCTGAATATTACCCTGTTACGGGAGCCGTCAAAATAAATATGAATCCTTTCTTCTGCAGTGGCATTACTTTCTGCAAGTTCATATTCAATTTCGTTAATTACATCATAGTTTTTGTAGGAAATAACTTCATCATCTTCACGAAGCACATCATCAGGATAAGAACTGTAATGAATTCTTTTACCTTCGCTTTCTATAAGCCTGATTCCTTCAAGCCCCGGATTACTTTCAAAAAAACGGCCTGTAATATCAGTACGTTCAACACCGGTATTTTCCGGAACTTCCCTCTGAAAATAAGACTGAACACTTTCTTCTGCAATGTAAGCCCTGGCTTTTTCTTCTATTTCTGAAGCATACTCAGCAAAACTGGCATCAACATTTTTAAGTCTGTCATTTATATTTTCCAGTACCCTTGGTTCATAAAACTTAACTTCGATAAATTTTATTCCCCCTGCAAAAACAAAAATCATGCAGCCCAGGGTGAGAAAAATAGATATTAAAAGACTTAACAATGTCTTCAATGCAGATGACATTAAGAAACCTCTCTTACGATTCAATTCAATTTTCTACTATTTTAGCTTTTTTGTAAATGCAGAATAAGTCATTATATCAGTCAAGAACCTGAACAGAAGAAAAATCTTCATGAATGATAATTTTGTCTTTTAACCCTGCGGTATAAATCAACTTTCTGTCTTCGGTAATTATTAACATCTGAAAATCTCCGTGTTCCTTCCAGAATGACTGAGCTTTTTCCTGGCCCATTACAAAAAGAGCAGTACTTAAAGCATCTGCAAAAGCTCCTGTATCTGCCACAACTGTTACAGACACCAGGGAATTATCTACCGGACAGCCAGTCTCCGGATCAAAAATATGAATATATTTCTTTCCGTCATCAGCTATAAAGTGCCTTTCATAACCTCCGCTGGTTATTACTGCACAATCATGTACCTTTAATCCCAGCACAGGCTCCCCTCCCCAGGGATTCCTTAAACCTATAAGCCAGTCCCTTCCACGGGGATTCTTTCCCAAAAGCTGAATATTACCGCCTAAATCCACCATGGCTGACTTTACACCCTTTGACTTATAAATCTCTATGGCCTTATCTCCTGCAAGCCCCTTACCAATTGCCCCAGGATCCACCATCTGGCCTTTTTCAAGAGTTACAGAATTTCCATGAGTCTTAATCTTTTTATAATCAACCTTTTTTAACAGGGATTCTATTGTTTCTGCAGCGGGAACATGGTAATTACCATTGGTAAAGCCCCACTCCTTCATTACAGGATAAAGGGTTATGTCAAAAGCACCCCTGCTTAATTCAGAATATTTAACGGAAAGATTTAAAAGACTTACTGCATCCTCCCCCACTTCTACAGGAAAATTTTCTGCAGAATTAAGCCTGTAAAAATCACTACCCGGAAGGGTAACTGAAAGGCTTTGATCCAGACTTTCTATGGTTTCCTTAACCTGAAGGTTAACTTCTTCCGGATATTCACCCTGACATTTTAGAGTCATAAAGGTATCCATAGCCATAAAACTTAGTGACGCTTCCTTTTTTTCTTTGCAGGAAAAGAAAAGAGGAATTACTGCAAAAAGAAGCATAAATTTACTTTTCATGTTTTTAGTGTAACAGATGAATTCAAAATTAAAAACTGCTATAATGGATAAACTATGGCAGATATTCACATTTTTGACCCTGCTCCAGAGGGTACACCCGTATCAAATTTCGTACATCTTCACGTCCATTCAGACTATTCCCTGCTGGACAGCTGTGCAAAACTGGATAAACTTATAGCAAAAGCTAAAAAACTCAATATGCCGGCTCTGGCCCTTACTGACCACGGTAATATGTTTGGTGTACTTAACTTTGAACATATTTGCCACGCAAACGGAATTAATCCTATTGTAGGTGAAGAATTTTACGTTGCCTACGGAAGCCATAACGAAAAAAAAGACGCCCCATACGGAAAAAATGGAAAAGGCTGCCACTACTTTCACCTGATTCTTCTTTGTGAAAACGAAACCGGCTATAAAAATATGAGCTGGCTTTCTTCCATTGCATTTACAGAAGGTCTTTACCGCGGAAAACCACGTATTGACTGGGAACTCCTTGAAAAATATCACGAAGGACTTATCTGTCTCAGTGCCTGCATTCAGGGTGAAATTCCCCAGCTTCTCCTTGCCGGACGAGATGACGAAGCCAGGGAAGTTGCCCTTAAATATAAAAATCTTTTTGGACCTGACCATTACTATATTGAACTTCAGGACCACGGCCTTGAAGACCAGAAACGTGTTGCACCAATGCTTATAAAGCTTGCCAGGGAACTGGATATCCCTATGGTTGTAACAAACGATATTCACTATGTAGAAAAAGATGATGCCGAAGCCCAGGATGCCTTAAGATGTATAGGCTTTAAGCAGCTTCTTGATCAGCCTCACCAGACTATGGGTGAAGGTAGAAGTGAATGGTATTTTAAAACAGAAAACGAAATGAGGCAGCTCTTTCCTGACTACCCTGAGATGATAGAAAACACAATTAAGATTGCAAACATGTGCAACCTTACAATTCATCAGTATAAAACTCAGGAACTTAAAGACTGTCTTCCACGATTTGAACTTCCTAAAGAATTCCAGACTCATGGTGAAGACTATACAAAAAATCAGGATGACTATGTACGTTACCTGGTAGAAAAGGGTCTTCGTGCAAGATATCCGGAAATTACTCCTGAAATCCGTCAGAGGGCTGAGTACGAGCTGGGCATTATCTTTAAAATGGGCTTTTCCGGCTACTTCCTTATCGTATGGGAATTCATCAACTGGTCTAAATCAACTTACGACAATGTTAATGACAGACCTAAGCCTTATATTCCTATTGGTCCGGGGCGTGGTTCCGGTGCAGGTTCCCTTGTAGCCTACTGTCTTACCATCACGGATATTGACCCATTCCGCTTTAAGCTTATTTTTGAACGCTTCCTTAACCCTGAACGTGTATCCATGCCGGACTTTGACGTTGACATGGACTTTGACTACAGACAGGACATTATTCAGCATACAAGAGATCTTTATGGAGATCCTCAGGTTGGACATATCGTTACTTTTGGTACCTTAAAGCCTAAACAGGTTATTGCCGACGTAGGCCGTGTCCTTAATATTCCTCTAAGTGAAGTAAACATGCTTAAAGGACTTGTTCCTGATTCTCCTAAGGCTAAACTTATAGACGCCTTTGAAGAAACAAAGAAATTTCCTGCTTCTGAAGGGGGCGGACAGCTGGCTCCTTACAGACACGACCCTAAATACGAAAGACTCTTTAACATTGCCGAAAAACTGGAAAACGTAAACCGCAATACAGGTCTTCATGCATCAGGTATGGTTATCGGACTTACAGCCCTTCCTAACTGGGCACCGGTTTTTCAGGATCCTAAAACCGGAGAAGTAGGCGTTCAGTACACAATGGATATTATTGAACCTTGCGGCCTGGTAAAATTTGACTACCTGGGACTTAAAACCCTTTCCCTTATTCGTTACGCAGAAAGAATCATTAACAAGCACAGAAAAGAAGGTGAACCTGAATTCCACTGTGATAAGGTAAGCGAAACTGACCAGAAAACCTTTGACCTCTTTAAAAGAGGTGATTCTGTTGCCGTATTCCAGTTTGAAAGCCCCGGAATGCAGAAAATCCTGAGACAGTTTCAGCCGGAAAAACTTGAAGACCTTGTAGCCTTAAACGCCCTTTATCGTCCGGGACCAATGAACTACATCCCTAACTATATTGACGGTAAATGGAAACCAGAAACCATTCACTACCCTGACCCATGTCTTGAAGGCATCCTTAAAGAAACCTACGGTGTAATGGTATACCAGGAACAGGTTATGCAGGTTTCTCAGAGAATTGCAGGCTTCTCTCTTGGTGGAGCAGACATGCTTCGCCGTGCCATGGGAAAAAAGAAGCCGGAAGTAATGGCTGCAAAACAAATTGAATTTGAAGAAGGAGCCGTAAAACAGGGCTTTACAAAGGAACATGCTGCAGAAATCTTTAACATCATGATTCCATTCGCCGGATACGGATTCAACAAGTCCCATGCCGCAGCCTACTCGGTACTTGCATACCGTACAGGCTGGTTAAAGGCAAACTACCCTGCTGAATTTATGGCTGCCAACCTGATAAACGAAATTACTTCTACAGACGGACTCCCTGCTTATATAGAAGAATCCCGCCGTATGGGTATTCCTGTAGACGCTCCGGATGTAAACAGAAGTGATTCAGACTTTGACGTTGTAGACGGTCATATTGTGTTCGGTCTTAGAGGTATCAAGGGAATGGGAAACGGTGCCTCAGAAGCAATTGTCCGTGAAAGAGAAAAAAACGGCCCTTACAAAGACTTTATTGATTTTCTGGACAGGGTTCTCTTCCTTAAGGATGAACTACCAGCCGGAGAAGAAGAAAAGGGACCTGGTGCAAAGCTTGCCGTAAATAAAAAAGCAATTGAAGTCCTCATAAAAACAGGAGGCTTTGATAAGCTTGATAAAAACCGTGCTACCCTTATTTTAAACTACGAACGTGCCATTGAATACGAACAGAAAAAACATCTGGGAGCTGACAACGGCCAGGTAAGTCTTTTTGAAGAAGCCGGAATTAAGGAATTTGCAGACTTTAAGTGGGAAGAAGTAGAAGAACTGCCAAAAATGGAACTTCTTAACATGGAAAAAGAACTCATAGGATGTTTCGTTTCCGGACACCCTCTTGATGACTGGAGGGACATAATCGAAGCCAGTGCTACGGTTAACAGTGAAACAATTATGAGGGCTGCAAAAGAAACAAAAGCCTTAAAGGACGCCATTGCTTCAAATGGAAATCCATGGCAGGCCCGTAATGCAGGTTCAAGCTACATTGCCATAGGAATGCTTCAGGGTTTACGTTCAATCGTAACCAAAAAAGGAAAACCTATGGCTTTTGCAAAACTTGCAGACTTTAAGGGAGAAATCGACATAACCTTCTTCCCTAATATATGGGAACAGCTCCACTCCGTTCTGGAAGACGGCAAGGTTTACGCCTTTAAAGGAAAAGCTGATCTTAGGGCAGACGGAGATTCCGAAAGAGCAGGCTTCCTTGTAGATTCAATGGAAAATATAGAGACCCTTAAAAAGAAGTCATTTTCCCAGCTCCACATAAAAATCGACAGCTCTAAATATTCCAATCCTCAGGAAATAAGCAGAATTAAGGATTTTTTAATTGGCGCTCAGGGTAATTGTTCAGTATATTTTCATGTAAACGTGGACAATACTTCTTACATAGTAAAAGCTAATCCTCAAATGACTACACCTTCAAGTGAGGATTTTTTACAGAGTGTCAAAGACCTTGATCTGGTTGAAGATGCCTGGGTGGAATAATTTCTAAGGAGAACACAGACAGATGAGTATTTTTAATTTTTTAGCTGCAGCAGTAAATCTATATACCATACTCTGCCTGATACACATACTTCTTACATGGATTCCGGGAATGGCCTACAACAGGATTGTGTATTACCTTTCAAAGATTTGCAGTCCTTACCTGAATTTCTTTAAGCGCTTCAGAATCTTTATAATTGCAGGTTTTGATTTTACCCCTGCTTTAGGCCTTTGTATTCTGGGAGCACTTTCTTCTGTATTGAGTGGAATCTCTCAGATGAAATTTTTCAGCATAGGCTTTCTTCTGGCCCTTTTTATCTCTACCCTCTGGGCTGTAATAAGTTCAATTCTTATATTCCTCATAATTATGCTGGTAATCAGACTTATAATCGTCTTTGTAAAAGGTGAAAGCGTACGTTCAGATTCACCTGTATTAAATCAGCTGGATTTTCAGATTTCAAAACTTATATATATCTTTTCAAGGCCTTTTTCTTTTGGAAAAACCCTTCGTTACAGAACAGCCCTTATCACTGCAATTGCCGTACTTATATTCTTAAACATCGCAGGAGGAATTATATTTTCCTTACTTACAGGCATCTTAATGACAATATAAAAAAGGATTATTTACAGGATGAAACTTGGAGAAATAAAGAACACAGTAGAATCCCTGAGTGGAGTCGGGCCTGCAGCTGCAAAACAGTTTGCAAGACTGGGAATCTTTACCATAGCAGACATCCTGCAGGTATATCCAAGAGATTATGAAGACCGCACAAGAAAAGTCAGCCTGTGTGAATTTGCCCTTTACCCTAAAGTCCATACCATCTGCAAGGTAACAGCCCATGAATGGTTTGGTTACGGGGCCATGAGAAACCTTAAAATAGAAATTACAGATGGAACTGCAAAAGCCTGGCTTATTGCATTTAACCG
Organism: Treponema sp.; assembly: GCF_024696245.1. Taxonomy (GTDB): domain Bacteria; phylum Spirochaetota; class Spirochaetia; order Treponematales; family Treponemataceae; genus Treponema_D. Next base: position 59,129 of record NZ_JAILGZ010000109.1, on the reverse strand, counting down.
TCCTTTTCTCCAGAAATCCCTGCCGGAAGGAAGTATTATAAGCGTAACCGGAAAATTTGACATCAGATATAATCAGATTCAGTCTTCTACTTTTGAAGCAGAACGTATTGCAGCAGAAGGAGACTTAGCAGATTACAAAAATACCCCCGTACCAGACAGTACAGTACTCCCTGTATACCCCCTGACAGAAGGCCTGTCCCAGAAAAATTACAGAAAAGCCGTTGCTCAGGCCGTAAAACAATATGCAATGGCTGTTGACGATGAACTGCCTGAAAAAACAATAAAAGACCGGGGCCTGTTAAAAAAATCTCAGGCAATATACAAAATACACTTACCGGCTACCCTTAAAGATGCAGAAGAAGCAAGAAAAACCCTTATTTACGAAGAACTCTACAACTTTGAATACAAAATGGCTTTAAGAGCCTTAAACCACAGGGGCAAACTCCCGGAAGAAGACATTAGTACCGCCCTGGACAACAATGCAGCAGCCTTCTTTTCTACCCCTGACAGCATTGAATCAATAAAAGAAAACTTTATAAAAAGCCTGTCTCCCCTGCAAAAAGATTTATACAACCGCCTTACTTTTGAACTTACTTCAGATCAAATGAAGGTAATTACAGAAATGAACAGGGACATTGATCAGAGTGCCGGTGACAGAAACTCCATACTCAACGACCCTGACAAACTTACAGGACACCCTTTTTCCATGCAAAGATTACTTCAGGGTGATGTAGGAAGCGGAAAAACCCTGACAGCATTTTTTGTATGCGTAAGGGTAATAAACTACGGCGGACAATGTGCCTTTCTTGCTCCAACAGAACTTCTGGCACGCCAGCATGCAGAAAACGCAGCCAGTCTTCTTGAACCTCTGGGAATCAAAGTTGCCTTTCTTACAGGAAACCTTAAGGCAAAAAACAGAAACTCACTTTTACAGGCCCTTAAAGAAGGACAGATAAACCTTGTAATCGGAACCCATGCCCTTTTTAGCAAAAACGTAGAATACAAAAACCTTCATCTGGCAGTTATAGATGAACAGCACCGTTTTGGAGTAGCCCAGCGTGAATCCATAGTTGATAAGGGACGCATTTCTTCAGGAACAAAAACCCATACACCGGACCTGCTTATGATGAGTGCCACACCTATTCCTCAAACCCTGGCACTGACTGTATTTGGTGACCTGGATATAAGCGTTATAAAAACAATGCCACAGGGCAGAAAAGCTGTAAAAACCTATCTTACAGTTATGGGACACGAAAAAAATGTCTACGAAGAAGTAAGAAAAGAACTTAAAATGGGACACCAGGCCTATTTTGTATACCCAAGAATAAATGAAGAAGAAGGTCAGGAACTGGATAACAGCGGAAGTCAGGATTCAGGCCTTAAATCTGCAGCAGAGATGTACAAGTTTTTAAGTGAAAAAGTTTACCCTGAATACAAGGCAGCCCTTATCCACGGAAAAATCGAAGACACTGAACAAAAAGAAATCCTTGATGATTTTAAAAATGGAAAGATACAGATTCTTATAGCAACAACTGTAGTAGAAGTAGGTGTAGACGTTGCAAATGCCAGCTGTATTGTTATCGAACACGCAGACAGGTTTGGCCTTGCAGAACTTCACCAGCTTCGTGGACGTGTAGGAAGATCCAGCATTCAGTCCTACTGCTTCCTCATATACGGAAAAAACATAAGTCAGGACGGCATTCAAAGGATGAAGGCCCTGCATGAAAGTACAGACGGATTTAAAATTGCAGAAGAAGATTTAAAACTAAGAGGTCCCGGCCAGGTAACCGGAACCATTCAGTCTGGATATCTTACTTTAGGCATTGCAGACTTAAACAGGGATAAAGAAATCCTTAAAATTGCCCGCTACGATGCATTAAGCAACATACGCGCTGAGCTTTGACATTTTGCCAGGTACACGCATGTGTTTGATTGCACTCTGTTCAATCTGGCGGATTCTCTCACGGGTAAGATTAAACTGCTTTCCAACTTCCTTTAATGACATTGGTTTAACCCCGTTAAGACCATAACGCAGACGGAGAACACGTTCTTCATTAGGCTTAAGGGAAGAAAGTACCTTAGAAATATCTTCCTTCATGCATGAATCTACAGCAGCTTCTTCCGGAGCTGTATAACGGCAGTCTTCTACTGTTTCTCCAAAAGACTTTACTGCACCATCAGCATTAATTTCTGCATCAAGACTGAGCATTTCCCTTGAAATCTCTACCATTTCCTTTACATAAGATGATTCAAGATTAAGCATGCGGGCAACTTCTGTAAATTCTTCTTCCTCTGAAAGTTTTGAACCAAGCATCTTGCGGGCCTTTTCTATGCGTACAAGATCATCAGCCTTATTCATAGGAAGTCTTATAGGACGTGTTTTTTCGCTGAGAGCCTTAAGAATTGTCTGACGGATCCACCATACTGCATAAGAAATAAAACGGAATCCTTTATTAACGTCAAAATGGTCAATAGCAATAATAAGACCAATATTACCTTCGCTTACAAGATCTTCCAGTTCCATTCCCCTGTGGGCAAACTGCTTGGCAATATTTATAACAAAACGAAGGTTGGCATTTATAAGCCTGGTTTTAGCATTTTTATCTCCGGAAGCAGCTTTTACCGCAAGTTCTTTTTCTTCTTCTGCTGTCAAAAGCGGTATACGGGCAATATCTTTAATATAAGAGTTCATTACAGATAATTCGTTGTACATTTGAGCCTCCTGAAAACATAATTTATGAAAGTCATAAAATAATGTCTCATAAATATATTAGCAAGAAGTGTGCCAAACTAATAATAAAATCACAAAAATCATGGAATTTAATAAAAAAAATGCATAAATTGAACCCAAAACGGCAGAAAAAGACCTGCAGCAGGCTTTATTTAACAAAAAATCAGGGTATAAATATCAAAAAACGGCAATAAAGGCCATAAAATGTAAACAAAATCATAAAAATACAAGAGATTTGTGGTAAATTAGGGCATAAAAAAAGTGAGTCAAAATGACCCACTTCAATTGAAAATAAAAATCCCTGTATCAGAATGACCCTTATTATTCTACAACAGCGATAATATCGCTCATCTTAAGGATAAGGTAATCTTCTCCGTCAACCTTGATTCCAGTTCCGGCATACTTGTCATACAGGATTTTATCTCCAGTATTTACTGTAATCTTGTCCTTTTCTGTTCCTGGACCTACAGCTTCTACAACAGCCTGCTGTGTTTTTTCCTGTGCTGTATCAGGAATAATAAGTCCGCTTGCAGTTTTTGTTTCTGCTGCTACCTGTTTTACAAGAACCCTGTCTGCCAATGGTCTGATTTTCATATTTACCTCCAGTAATTTTTTAAAACATCATTTACTGACAATTTAATAAAATCTCAAAATGAAGTCAAATTTTTTTTCAAAATACTTCTTCATCTGTACATACCTGAACTTCAAAAAAAAAGCCTCTCGACTATGCATCCCACCTGCTTCAGGAAAGCCACCATATGTTCGGAAATACCTGCCAGAGCCTTGCAAAACCCCACCTGCTTCCAAAGCCCCAGGTAAATCCATAAAAACTATTCAAGAATATTCCTTAAAAGAAGTCTGGCCTTATTATTACCCGGATTAAGCTGAAGTGCATACTGCAGTGACCTTATTGCGTTTTTTCTGTCCCCAAGACCATCACTAAGCTTTCCTGTACGGTAAAGAATCTCTGATTTAGTAAATGAATCTTCTGCAATGGAAGAAGCCTCACTTAACAAATCCACAGCCTTCTCCTCCCTATAGGAACCTGCATAAATTACAGCCAGATTAACCAGAGTAACTGTATCTTTTGCATAATGATTATTCAGATAGTCATATAATTTTTCTGCAAGCTCTATATCCCCGTTACGACAGGCAAACCATGCAGCATAAACAAGTTCCCTTTTTCTTAAAGAAGAAGGATTCTCTCCGGGATCAAAATTCTCCCCATAGGCGGAAGTCATATTTCTCTTAAAGATTAATTCAGCCGTGTCCACAGAGTTTTCCTTTATAAGAACATCAACTGCATAATCCCCAACTTCTTCCGGATAAGTATTTTTATCAGTCTGATTTTCCTCAAGAAATTCCCAGATACGGGGAGCCTGCTGTTCTGGAATTGCCTTACTCATGCTAAGGGTATAATGCTTTAAGACCCTCAAAGCCGGACTGTCAGAAATCTCCAGAGCCCTGTCTATTTTATAAAGAGCAACATCAACAGTAGCACGGGGCCTTGAATCATTCTCTTCCATCTGCAGGGTTTTTAATCCGGAAGACCTTAAGTCAGCCATAAGCTTATCTTCCTGAACAGGCTGATAATCAAGAGCATGCTGAACATACAGGGCCAGAGCAGGCACATAACAGGGATTTACAGATAAAAGATAATTAATACCCTCGTACTCCCCTTTAACATCATCCTTAGAAAGACAGTAAAGGACATTATTCATATAAGTCTTTGCAAGAACATCATTACTTTCATCAGGAATAAGTGACCATTTTTCTGCATCAGCTATTATCAAATCCCTGCTTTTACATTCATTTTCTTCATCGTGAATCAAATGGTAACAGTCAGATAAAAGCATAAGATGCTCCAGCTCTTTATTTCTATCTGAAAACTCAGCCTTTGCTTCTCCTGCAATTGCACTTCTAACAAAGTCCTTCCCATCATAAAGAACTTTCTGCCAGAAAAGCACATCTTTTTCTCCGGAAATATTTTCAGAAAACAACTCCCCTGCTTCTTCAAATTTCCCGTCTTTAAGATACAAAAGGGCAGCATTCCTTAACCAGACCGAATCCCCTGAACCTTTCCAGGCATCAAGATAAACACTTATCAGAGATGGATCCTTAAAAGCATCTTCATTTTTATTATGAAGAAGCATCCTTAAAGAACTCTCAGCGTATAAAGATGAATATTCAGTATCTGCAAGTTTTTCTGCTGTTTTTACAGCCTTGTCATATTTTTCCTGATCAAGAAGAAAGCTTACATAACAGGCCCTGACCTGAACATTATCAGGAAACTCCTTTAAAGCTGCTGATAAAACAGATTCAGCCTTTTTATCATCTCCCAGAATTACGTATCTCTTGTAAACCCCAAGACGCTCAAAATAAGTAAAGGCATTTTTTTCTGCTTCTTTTAAAAGTTTATAAGCTTCTTTTGTATCATTTAATGAAAGGTAAATATCAATCTGCTCAAGGGTAGCAGTTAAAGAAACTGATTTAGAGTGAGATGAACAGGAATTAAAAAGCGGCAATATAAAAACTGCCGCTATAAATATCAGAAATGTTTTTCTCAAGAAGCCGTCTCTTTGCTGATTTTATCAAGAACCGCATTGATGAACTTATATGAATCTTCAGCACCAAAGTCTTTTGCAATGGCAACTGCCTCGTTTATTACAATCGAAGGAGATATATCCTTCTGATTAAGCAGGCTGAAAACGCTGATACGCATTACAGCAAGTGCAACTTTATTCAGGCGTTCCATAGTCCACTTTTCACTTAAGTGAGCCTTAATTATGCCGTCAATCTCTTCAAGATGATTGATTGTACCTGCAATAAGCAGACGGGCATAATCATAAGAATCTTCCTTAGAAGATGAATCTTCTTTTTCTCCATCGCCTTCAACAGCAGAAGATTCATCAGACTTATCCCAGTCAAACTTAAGAAGTTCTTCAAGAGGCTTATTTACAAGATCATGGCTGTATAAAGCCTGAAAAGCCAGTATTCTACCTTTTCTTCTAGACACCTTTTACTCCTACTACCAGTTAAGAAGCTTATCAAGAGCTTCACCGGTCTTCTTGCGTTCTACATTTGCAGAAGTATCAAGTTCCTTTCCAAGATCCTTAGCAGCCTGAGAAAAATACTGATTCTGCTTCTGAGAAGTTAAATTCTCTTTAATGTATTCATATACAGTTACATTACTTTCCGGCTGAACAACATCACCAATACCAAGCATCTTTGCATCATACTTTTTAAGTACTGCATAGAACTGATAATCATTGGCAGTTTCTGTTAAATCACTAAGATAACCTGTATCTTTTCCGAACAGTTCAAGAATTTTATCATAATTCCAGCCAAGCTGCTGAGCCTGCTGAGATGTTTTCTGAACAATAATGTCACCTGCACGATAAGATTTACCGTTTTTATCAGAATTCTTAATGTCATTGGCAGCAGATGCAGGTTTGCTTTCGTAAGAAGCCCTTAAATCCATGGCTGTCTTTTTAGCTGCAGCGTCATCGTCTCCCTTTGGAACCATTACAAGGAAAAGACGAACCATATCATTCCATACAAATGTTGCCTTATTCATTTCGTAAGCCTTGCGGATTTCTTCATCAGAAGCCTGAACACCTGCAATAGCATCCCTCTTCTGTTTAAGAACATACTGCTGGGCAATAATCTGATTCTTAAGGTAAGCCTTGTATTCGCTGGTATTCATACCGCTGTTTTCTTTAAGGTATTCATCAAGACTTTTACCTGTACGCTCTTTAATAGTTTCGTTAAGCTGAGCTTCGGTAACATTCTGACCAATCTGCTGACTGAATGTCCTAAGGAACTGTTCATTTACCTGAGAATCACTTATAGAAAGACCGTCTTTTGCAGCAGCCTGATTAATAAGCTTTTCAATAATAAGATTCTCAAGAACTTCTTTTTTCTGATCCAGGGTCAGTTCAGTCATTCCGTAAGGCTCATACTGCTTAAGTACAAAATTTACACGGGCCTTAAGCGTTTTTACAGTAATAGTTTCAGGTTTACTGAGCTTAATTACTGCAAGTGGCTGTAAATCATTCTGAGCAAATGCATTTACTGCCATACCAAAAATTAAAGCTAATCCTAAAGCAAAACGTTTCATAAAAATCCTCTTTTAGTAAATAAAACACCTTAAAATCAAAATGTTACAGATTAATTTAAAGGCCTGTGCTATTTATCAAGCGGAAGACCACCTGAAATAACAGCACGAATACGGCGGACACCTGCAGAAGATGACTGCTCCTTCTGAATCTTAAATTCACCAATCTGAGCTGTATGCTGAACATGAGGTCCACCACATACTTCCTTACTGAACCAGTCATTTACAGGATCACGGCCGATTGTATAAACTTTTACGTCTTCACCATATTTATTTGTAAACAAAGCACGGGCACCAGCAGCTTTTGCAGCATCCAGAGCCATTACTTCCATAGTTACAGGAAGATCTTCCTTAATCTTTTCGTTTACAATATCTTCTACCTTCTGAATCTCTTCCTTAGTCATAGGACGTTCAAAAGTAAAGTCAAATCTCATGCGTTCACTGTTAATATTGGAACCCTTCTGAGCAACCTGATCACCAAGAACATTTACAAGAGCCTGCTGAAGAAGATGTGTTGCAGTGTGATACTTTGTAGCAGCATCAGACTGTTCAGCAATACCACCCTTTGCCTTTCCTGCTTCGGCAGTTTTACTTGCTTCCTGATGTTTCTTTTCTGCTTCACGGAAACCTTCAACATCTACAGTAAAGCCGTTTTCTGCACCAAGTTCCTGAGTAAGTTCAAGAGGGAAACCATATGTTTCGTAAAGATTATAAGCAACCTTACCACTGATAATCTTTTTAGGATTCTTCATAAGGTTAGGAAGAAGTTTCTGGAATTCTGCTTCACCCTTCTTAAGTGTAAGACGGAACTTTTCTTCTTCTGCAGTAAGTTCCTTGTAAACCTTAACTGAATTCTGATCAAGTTCAGGATAAGCATTCTTAAAGTTATCAACTACAACCTGGGCAACTTCTGCAAGGAAAGCCTTTTCAATACCCAGCTTCATTCCATGACGTACTGCACGACGGATAAGACGGCGGAGAACATAACCAGCTCCAACTCTGTCTGGACTTACACCCTTCTGGTCACCAAGAATAAATACTGAAGCACGGCTATGGTCGGCAATAATGCGGACACTCTTGTCTTTTTCTGCATCTGTACCATAAACGTAACCACCGGCAAGTTCACCAATCTTTGCAATAATAGGCTGGAACACTTCTGTAAGATAAACCGAAGTCTTTCCCTGAAGAATACAGTTAGTACGTTCAAGACCCATTCCGGTATCTACATTTTTCTTTGGAAGAGGTTCAAGAGTCTTTTCATCAACGCGGTTAAACTGCATGAATACGTTATTCCAGATTTCCATCCAGTTTGCAGAATCAGTACCCTTGTTTGAACCTTCAGGAGGCAGACCTTCACCAACCCAGTAAAAAATTTCTGTATCAGGACCACAAGGACCTGTAGGACCGGCAGCCCACCAGTTATCACTTGCAGGAAGATATGCAATCTTATCCTCAGGCATTCCCACTGACTTCCATACAGAAGCAGCTTCTTCATCACGAGGAGCATTTTCATCACCGGCAAAAACAGTTACAGAAATCTTACGTGGATCAAGGCCAAGCCAGTCTTTACTTGTAAGGAATTCATAAGAAAAAGAAATAGATTCCTTCTTAAAATAATCACCAAGAGACCAGTTACCAAGCATCTCAAAACAAGTAAGGTGGGAAGGATCTCCAACTTCATCTATATCACCAGTGCGGACACATTTCTGATAGTCAGTAAGACGGGTTCCCGCAGGATGCTTTTCTCCCAGTAAATAAGGAACAAGTGGGTGCATTCCCGCAGTTGTAAATAAAACAGAAGGATCATTCTCCGGAATTAAACTCTGTCCGGAAATAACAGCATGATTTTTAGATTTAAAGAACTCAATGTATTTTGAGCGTAATTCATTTGCAGTCATAATAGAAGATAGTAGCACTTTCAGCTCAGATATTCAATTAAGTTTCTGCAAGATTGGAGCAACTTGTACTTACGCCAATACTCAAAAACACTAAGAAAAGCTTACCTTTCATAACCGGCTTTGCGGGGTTTTATTCCTCCCCTCCGGTCCGGAACACTCCGTGCCCCTCCAATCCGGGCTAGTATGACACAAAAAAAGCCCGGCACCCTAAAGAGCACCGGACTAATAAAGACTCCACGATTTTTAAATTATTTTTCTATATTTACAAGTGTTACCATACTAGCTCCAGTCTGGAATTCAATGGCATCACCTTTTTTATCATATTTCATAAGATAATCTTTTCCCTCCATTGCAAGGGAAATCTCATTACCCTTTATCCTGTACTCCACGCTTTTATCCGGAAGTCCAAGGAAAGAATAACAGGCTTCATTATCATCCCTGAATTCAATAACGAGTCCTTTATCACTCGTACCGTAAGAATTACCAATTACAGCTTCGGCATCATTACCACACGCTGTAAAAGCCAGTGCAACTGCAAGACCAAGCAGGCCCCCCAGAACATAATTTAACTTTCTCATTATTTCTCCTCCTGACATTGAAATAATCTTAAAGTTAGTTAATTATACAATATTCATTAGGACAAACAAGGGTAAAAACCCACAGCTTAAGGGTGATAAAAAAAAAGTCGAATAAAAAAAGAAAGATTACTCCTCTTCAAAGTATTCAAAGGCATCAATTATATCCAGGTATACCCCGTCAAAGCCTGCTTCCTGTATTTTAGAAAGATAACCGTCTTCTCCACAGATTATATTCTGCCAGCTGTCATACCAGTAGCGGACTTTATAATTTCCTTCCCAGTCAGTATTTTCTTCACATATAAAAGAAGGAGAACCAGATTTCCAGTCTGACTGCCAGTACCAGCGGTAAGTCTCGGCTTCTCCAATACTCATGTAACAGATTAAAAGTCTTTTACCACCACTCTTTTTATTTCTGATAGCTTCAATATCAGAAGACGTAAGGGCTTCATCACAGCAGTAAAGGTCCATAATAATTGCATCATAATCAGTATCAGCAAGAGCCGAAACAAAAGCTTCCTTTGAATCGTAATTTTCAGGATTAATTATATAGAGGAAATTCTTTGCATCAGAAAGGGATGTAACATCATCAGTGTTCTGATTATAAACAGAATAAGAGGGGATTACGTTAAGGGAACGTTCAGTAGCTGCAAAAGAAAGATATCCTTTATCCGCATTTTTAGCAAAAGAATCAGTAATTTTACTTTGATCACTACCTGTATAATCAGTAGAGAGTACTGTAAGGCCGGCTGCTGTATAATAATCGCAAAGTTCCTGAATTTCCTGAGACTGTTCATCCGGTGTTGCCGTACCATCAGCAATATCGTAAGAAGCATTCATTCCGTAAAAAGCATCTTCCCTTCCGCAACCGTTAATTGCTGCAAAATATGCAGAATCAGGAACAATTGAATCGGCATCATCATCATCCCAGGCAACATTCTGTCCGTTTTGTGGAATAACGATAAAATCAGAATCACTTTGCCTTGCAGTTTCTGAGATTTTAATTACAAAATTCCTCATAGCTGCCCTGTAATTATCACAAGTTAGAGAATCTTCTGAAACATTGTTATCAGAAGAATTACTTTGAGAAGAACCAGTACTGCAGGAAAAAGAAAGAAAGACCAAACTTCCCATAATAATAGAAAAAATCAATTTTTTATTCATAAATAAGACTCCAATATAATTGTAAGTCCCATTTTTAACTAAAAAAATACAATAAAATCTATAAAAGGAAGATTAATTTTATAAAAAAAGCTTAAAAAAATACTTGCGTATATTAGAGGACAAAAAAAATACCCGTCCAGCATTACCTGTAAACGGGCATTGGTAAAAGAAGTTAAATCTACCAGCGATAGTGAGCAAAAGCCTTGTTTGCTTCTGCCATCTTGTGTGTATCTTCCTTCTTTTTGTAAGCAGAACCTGTGTTGTTGAATGCATCAAACAATTCAGCAGCAAGTGTTTCTGCCATTCCGCGACCTGAACGGCTGCGAGCAGCACCAATCATCCATCTCATAGCGAGAGCTTCGCGACGAGCATCACGGATTTCTACTGGTACCTGATATGTAGCACCACCTACGCGGCGGCTTTTTACTTCTACCATTGGTTTTACATTGTCAAGAGCCTTGAGGAAAACTTCAAGTGGATCCTTGTCTGTTTTAGCCTTAAGCTTGTCCAATGCTTCGTAAATGATTTTCTGGCAAGTCTGTTTCTTACCATCAAGCATCATACGTGAAACAAATTTAGCGATTACAACGCTGTTATATTTTTCATCTGGCATAACCGGACGATTTACTGATTTCTTATGTCTTCCCATAGTAATCCTCCTTTACATTATGCCTTAGGTTTCTTAGCACCGTACTTAGAACGAGCGCGTTTGCGTCCGTCAACGCCAAGAGTATCTTTTGTACCGCGGATGATATGGTAACGTACACCAGGAAGGTCCTTTACACGTCCACCGCGAACTAATACTACTGAGTGTTCCTGCAAGTTATGTCCAATACCTGGAATGTATGCAGTAACTTCAATTCCATTGCTTAAGCGAACACGAGCAATCTTACGAAGAGCTGAGTTTGGCTTTTTTGGTGTCATAGTCATTACACGTGTACAAACGCCACGTTTCTGCGGACAAGACTCAAGTGCGGGAGCTTTAGTTCTGTTTGCAGCTGACTGACGACCTTTACGAATTAACTGATTAATTGTAGGCATCGCCTATTCTCCTATATTTTCCGGGCAGCACTCCCGGGTATTAACTATTAGAGTGCCGAAAGTTTACTAAATTCAGAGGGAACTCGTCAAGAGAATTCCCTGAATTCCCCCTGAATTTAATGTTTTTTTAGTCGTCCATTCCTGCGTTATCTTCAGGTCCGAACATTACTTCTTCTGGACGTGATTCAAGTTCTTCCTGTCTGCGAAGTTCAAGAATCTCTTCCATCTTTGCATCAAGGTCAACATTTGATTTATCAGTAAGCTTAATGCCATGATACTGTCTCATACCACTTCCTGCTGGAATCATGTGACCAATAATTACGTTTTCTTTCAAACCGCGGAGGTGATCAATTGATCCTGCAATTGCCGCATTTGTAAGAACGCGGGTTGTCTCCTGGAATGAAGATGCAGAAATAAAGGAATCAGTAGCAAGAGCTGCCTTTGTGATACCCTGGAACATTGGGCGTGCAACAGCTGGCTGTCCACCCTTTGCAATAACTTCTGCGTTTTCTTCGCGGAATGTATACTTGTCAACCTGCTGACCAAAGATAAATCTTGTATCACCAACGTTAACGATTTCTACCTTCTTAAGCATCTGGCGGATAATAGTACCGATATGTTTATCGTTAATATCTACACCCTGTGAGCGGTAAACGCCCTGGATTTCGTCCATAAGGAAGTTCTGAAGAGCATCTTCACCAAGAACGTTAAGTACGTCATGTGCATCTACTGAACCGTCACAAAGTTTTTCTCCTGCTTCTACAACGTCACCGTCACGAACAAGAAGACGCTTTGTCATAGGTACCAGGTGGCTGTATTCCTTTCCGTATTCATCAGTAACAATAACTGTACGCTTACCCTTAACAACCTTACCGAAGCTTACTGAACCTGTAATCTGAGAAATAACAGCAGGGTTCTTTGGCTTACGTGCTTCAAAGAGTTCTGATACACGTGGAAGACCGAGAGTAATATCGTTAGCCTTTGCAGCTGCCTTAGGAAGTTTAGCAAGAACAAATCCTGCTTCTACTTTTGCTTTGTCATCTGCAAGAAGAAGAGCACCTGCAGGGAGGTGATAACTTCCAAGTTCGTTACCATCTTCATCAGTGATGATAAGACGTGGCTGCTTAACATCAAGGTGAAGGTCACTGATAAGTCTTTCCTTATTACCTGTCTGAACATCAGCATGTTCTTCAAGGGTAACGTTAGGAATAATATCTTCATAGTGAACATAACCAGAAACTTCTGCAATAATTGGTTCGCTGAACGGATCGATTTCACCAATTGGTTCTTCTTTTTCTGCAATACAATCTGCGTTAACAAACTTAGCATAAATCTTGGAACCGTTGGCAATTTCCATCTTCTGATCACTGCTAACCAGATAAAGTACATCACCTCTGATTAATACGCGTCCATTTTCTGTAGCTGTTATTTCTTCCGAACCATTTTTAATGATTGGATTATCTTTACGAACACGTGCACCGTCTTCTACAAGAACTTTTGAACCGGAAGCAATTTCATACTTCTTGAAAAGTTTTGTAGTAACCATAGCACCACGACGTGTAAAGAGCCAGCTTCCATCTTTTGTTTCTACGTGTGTACCAGAAACGCTTTCGATGTATACAGGATACTTGATTCTGATGTGGTTATCTTCTGCACTTGTATCAGCCGCACCACCAGTATGGAATGTACGAAGTGTAAGCTGTGTACCAGGCTGACCGATTGACTGAGCAGCAATAGTTCCTACTGCTTCACCAATTTCTACAATCTTGTTGCGTGCAAGGTCTTTACCATAACACATTACACAAATACCATGCTTGCTTTCGCAGGTAAGTACTGTGCGGAGCTTAACTTTTTCTACACCAGCTTTGTCAATTTTCTGAGCAAGAGCTTCATCAATATACTGGTTTACATCACAAAGTAATTCACCTGTTACAGGGTCAATTACGCGTTCAATTGTATAGTGACCTGCAATTCTTGTTGCCAGTGGAACAACAACTGTATCACCATCTTTAATAGCTGTGTAATCAATACCGTTGATAGTACCACAGTCTTTTTCGTTAACTACAACATCCTGTGCAACATCAACAAGACGACGTGTCATGTAACCTGCATCGGCTGTCTTAAGAGCTGTATCGGAAAGACCTTTGCGGGCACCGTTTGAAGAAATAAAGTATTCAATAACCGAAAGACCTTCCTTAAAGTTTGACTTAACAGGAAGTTCAATAATGTCTCCGTTAGGCTTCTGCATAAGTCCACGCATTGCAGCCAGCTGTGACATCTGTTTCTTAGAACCACGGGCACCTGAGTCAGCCATCATAAAGATTGTATTGAAACCGTCTTTATGAGCAGCCATGTCTTTATACATAGCTTCTGTAAGTTCATCAGTTACGTGAGCCCAGATTTCTGTTACACGGTTATAACGTTCATCACCGGTAATAGCACCCTTAGAATATTCATTAACGATCTTTTCAGCTTCTTTATTAGCTTCTTCTACCTTCTTAACCTTTGTTTCCGGAATAAGAATATCATCCATAGAAAGAGTTGCACCGTAGAAGGTAGCATTCTTATAACCACAGGCCTTAACTGCATCAAGCATCTGGATTGTAAGCCATGCACGATCAGCAGCATAAAGACTGATGATAAGTTTACGAAGCTTAGCTTCTTCAAAAGGAGTTTCTCTATTGTAGATAACTTCTACTTTCTTAACGAATGAAGGTTCAGAAAGAAGTTCATCAAGAGCTTCTGCTGTAATCTTTTCGAATGTCTTACCCTTTTCTGCAAAGAATTCAGAGATAAGGGCACGAACCTTAATATCAGAAGTCTGTTCATTATGATAAACAGATTCAATCATCTTCTTAAGAAGTTTGTCTCCAAGCTTCTCATTCTGATAATCTACTTCTTCCGGCATGAATTCATTAAATGCAAGACGACCTGCAGAAGTTTCAATGTATTTATTTTCTGGATTTTCATCACCAGCAACACATTTATTAAGAATATTCTTATGAATCTTAATCTTTGCCTGCCATTCAATTGCACCACTTGATGCTGCAAGACGAACTTCATCTGCAGAACTGAAGAATTTTCCAGTTCCCTTTGCATTAGGCTTAATTGATGTCATGTAGTAAATACCAAGAACCATGTCCTGTGATGGTGCAACAATTGTCTTACCGTTAGCAGGGTCAAGGAGGTTACGTGCAGAAAGCATCAATGTCCAGCATTCCATCTGTGCAGCCTGTGTAAGAGGAACGTGAATAGCCATCTGGTCACCGTCAAAGTCGGCGTTGAAAGCTTTACATGCAAGAGGATGAAGCTTAAGGGCCTTTCCTGGAACAAGTACAGGTTCAAATGCCTGAATACCAAGGCGGTGAAGTGTAGGAGCACGGTTAAGCATAACCGGATGTTCGCGAACTACTTCATCAAGGATGGCAAATACTTCTGTAGCTTCGTTTTCTACAAGCATCTTTGCCTTTTTAATATTAAATACAACACCCTTATCTACAAGCTTTTTCATAATGAAAGGCTTAAAGAGTTCAAGTGCCATTTTTTCTGGAAGACCACACTGCCAGAGCTTAAGTTCCGGACCTACTACGATTACGGAACGACCTGAATAGTCTACACGTTTACCAAGAAGGTTCTGGCGGAAACGTCCCTGCTTACCCTTAATCATGTCAGAAATTGACTTGAGTGGACGGCTAGAAGCTCCCTTAACAACGCGGTTCTTGCGCTTTGTATTATCAAAGAGGGAATCTACTGATTCCTGAAGCATACGCTTTTCATTGCGGATGATGATATCCGGAGCAGCAAGGCTCTGAAGTCTCTTAAGACGGTTATTGCGGTTAATAACACGGCGATAAAGGTCATTAAGGTCAGATGTAGCAAAACGTCCACCATCAAGCTGAACCATAGGACGAAGATCAGGCGGAATTACAGGTACTACATCAAGAATCATCCAGCTTGCCTTGTTTCCTGAAGTGCGGAAATTTTCAACGATTTCAATACGGCGAAGAAGACGTTTGTCACTCTTAGCACCCTTTTCAATCATTTTTTCACGCAATTCTTCTGCAAGAGCATCAAGATCGATGTTTTCAAGAAGAGTCTTAACAGCTTCTGCACCCATACCAGCAGTGAAAGTTTCACCAAAGCGTTCCAGTGCTTCATTGTATTCATCTTCAGAAAGAAGCTGCTTTTTCTTAAGATCTGTATCACCCGGATCAATAACTATATATTTTTCGTAATAAAGAACTGAGCGGAGTTCTGCTACCTTAAGGTCAAGAAGAAGACCCATGCGGCTAGGAACAGCATGATAGTACCAGATGTGACTTACAGGAGCTGCAAGTTCAATATGGCCGATACGTTCACGGCGAACCTTAAAGTGAGTTACTTCTACACCACAGCGGTCACAAATAACACCCTTATAACGGATGCTCTTGAATTTACCACAGTAACATTCCCATTCCTTAGTAGTTCCGAAAATGCGTTCACAGAAGAGACCATCACGCTCCGGACGAAGAGTACGGTAATTAATGGTTTCCGGCTTTTTTACTTCGCCATAAGACCAGTTACGGATTGTATCTGGTGAAGCAAGTTTAATTTTAAGACTTGCAAAATCCTGAATATCACGCATCTTCATTCTCCTTGTCAAAACCAGCGTTTGACTTGTCAATCATTTCCTGATCGCGTTCAGTAAGGGCAATCTGCTTACCCTTGTCATCATAAATAGTGAAATCCAAAGCAAGACCGCGTAATTCCTGAACAAGAACGTTAAATGATTCCGGAACTCCGATTGGAGCACTAGGATCTCCCTTAACGATTGATTCATATACCTTTGAACGACCATTCATATCATCAGACTTAATAGTCATCATTTCCTGAAGGGTATTTGCGGCACCATATGCTTCGAGAGCCCAAACTTCCATTTCTCCAAGACGCTGTCCACCAAACTGAGCCTTACCACCAAGAGGCTGCTGAGTAACCAGTGAGTATGGACCAGTAGAACGAGCGTGCATCTTGTCATCAACAAGGTGATGGAGCTTCATAAAGTAAATAACACCTACGAAAATAGGGTTAACGAATGTTTCACCAGTGAATCCGTCATGAACCATCTGTTTACAGTCAGGAGAAAGACCTGCTTCTACAAGTTTTTCTGCAATCTGTTCCTGAGAAGGTGTCTGGAATGCAGGTGAATTATACCATTCATTAAGAACCATACCTGCACGACCAAGTTCACTTTCCATGATCTGACCGATATTCATACGTGAAGGTACACCAAGAGGGTTAAGACAAACATCAAGTGGAGTACCATCATCAAGGTAAGGCATGTCTTCTACAGGGAGAATACGTGCAACAACACCTTTGTTTCCGTGGCGTCCTGCCATCTTATCACCTACAACAAGCTTACGTTTGTCTGCAATGATAACTTTTACAACTTCATCAACACCAGGGTTAAGTTCATCACCTTCACTTCTCTTAAGGCGTTCAATTCCGATTACAACACCCTGTACACCATGTGGGAGACGGAGTGAATTATCACGAACTTCCTTAGCCTTTTCACCGAAGATTGAGTTCAAAAGCTTAAATTCAGGAGTTGTTTCTGTTTCTGATTTTGGAGTTACTTTACCAACAAGGATATCTCCTGAGCGTACTTTAGCACCAATACGGATGATACCTTCCTGGTCAAGGTTGTCCAGTGTTTTTTCTGATGTATTTGGAACATCACGAGTAATCTTTTCTGGTCCAAGTTTTGTTTCACGAATTTCTGTCTGGAATTCATGAATATGGATGGAAGTATACATATCTTCCTTAACTACTCTCTGACTGATAAGAACAGCATCCTCGTAGTTGTAACCATTCCATGGAACGAAACCAACAAGAATATTACGTCCAAGAGCAAGTTCTCCGTTAAATGTAGCTGAACCGTCAGCAATTACATCGCCCTTCTTAACTTTTTCTCCAACCTGAACTGTAGGTCTCTGGTGGTTACAAGTATCAGAGTTTGTCTTCTGATATTTAAGAATCTGATATTCATCAAGTTCTCCGTTTTTAGCTCCGTTAGGCTTGATTTTGATAAGGTCACTTTCTACCCATACAACTTCACCATCACGTTTAGCCTTAATAAGAACACCTGAATCATAAGCTGTCTTAGCTTCCATACCTGTACCAACATGTGGTGGTTCAGGGAAGATAAGAGGAACGGCCTGACGCTGCATGTTACAACCCATGAGCGCACGGTTAGCATCGTCGTGTTCAAGGAATGGAACCAGGGATGCAGATACAGAAATTACCTGACGTGGAGAAACATCCATGTACTGAATGTCTTTTGGAGAACGGCTTGTATAATCACCACGGTGACGGCAGGAAATAAGATCTGTAGGGAATGAACCATCAGCCTTCATTCCTTCAGTAACCTGACCTACGTAATACTTCTCTTCTTCCATTGCTGCAAGGTATTCAACTTCATCAGTTGCTTTTCCATCAACAACCTTGCGGTATGGTTCTTCAAGGAATCCGTATTCATTAACACGGGTAAAGATAGCAAGAGATACAATCAAACCAATGTTTGGACCTTCAGGAGTTTCAATAGGGCACATGCGGCCATAGTGAGTCCAGTGTACGTCACGAACTTCAAATCCGGCACGGTCACGTGAAAGACCACCAGGACCGAGAGCGTTAAGACGACGTTTGTGTGTAAGTTCTGCAAGAGGATTACACTGATCCATAAACTGTGAAAGCTGTGATGATCCGAAGAATTCACGTACAGCAGAAACAATAGGCTTAATTGAAATAAGATCCTGTGGCTTAAGGGTTTCTGTTTCCTTAAGGTTCATGCGGTCTTTTGCAATGCGTTCCATGCGGGCGAAAGCTGATTTAAATGAATTAGTAAGAAGTTCGCCAACAGAACGAATACGACGATTACCAAGGTGATCGATATCATCAATTGGTTCATCACCGATATATACTTCAATAAGATGTTTTGCTGTCTGAATAATATCTTCTTTAGTGAGAACAACATCTGTTACAGAATCATCAAAATCAAATTTCTTGTTAAGCTTGTAACGACCTACACGGCTAAGATCATAGCGGCGTGAAGAGAAGAACATGCTTGTAAGGTCCTTTTCTGCAGCTTCAAAAGTGATTGGTTCACCTGGAAGAAGTACCTTATATACTTCTGCAAGACAATCTTCCTTTGAAGGTTCATCAAGAACTTCTTTTCCTGTTTTAGCAAAGAGAATTTCTTCCCTTTCAAAACAGTTAACGATCATTTCACTGTCTAATGAAAGATTCTTTTCTTCCTTATTTTTAGGATCTTTTCTTGTTGTAAGTTTAATAACATTTACTTCTGTAATGCCATTTGCAACAAGATCATCAAGATCATGAGGACGAAGCTTATCACCAGCGCGGAAAAGTTTTTTATCTTCACCGGAATCAGCATCCTTAATAAGAACAGCTGATGCAAGAATTTTTCCTACAAGAGCTTCACGTTTTGCTGAATCAGATGGAACTTTAACTGTTTCTGTTTTATAGAAGCAGTTAATGATTTCTTCACGAGTAGAATATCCTAATGCCCTGAGAAGGATAGTTGCAAGAATCTTCTTCTTGCGGTCAATCTTTGCATAAAGGAGTTCTTTCTTCTGGTCTATTTCAAATTCCAGCCATGAACCGCGGTAAGGAATAATGCGGCTTGAGTAAACACCCTTTTCGTGCTGGAAGATAACTCCAGGAGAACGATGAATCTGGCTTACAACTACGCGTTCAGCACCATTGATAACAAAGGTACCTCTGTCTGTCATAAGTGGAACATCGCCCATATAAATATCTTTCTGCAGGATTGCTCCTGTTTCAATAAAGTTCAAGTTAATGCGTGCTTTAAGAGGAACGGCATAAGTAAGACCTTTCTTTTTGCATTCAAGTTCTGAAAATTTAATATTTGCAAAATCAAGTTCATAGAATTCATATTCAAGAACCATGTCGCCGTTCGGACTTTCGATAGGGAAAACTGAATTAAAAACTTCCTGTAAACCCTGGTTAAGCAGTGGCTGCTTGCTCAACTGCCTGTCTTTCTGAATAAACTCTTCAAATGAAGAAAGCTGGATGTCAATAAGATTCGGAAGTTCCATAAAATCTTTAATATCTTTTCCGATATATTGACGTACGATTTTTTTGCTTTTAGCGAACATCGTTTCCTCTTGGGTGGGTAAACTGGTACCTGCAGAACCGCTACAAGTCTGAAAGGAATCCTTGACAAGCACTCTTTCCAGCTCAGCACGAGAACTGCTGACCTTGGGTTTTTTGCCCGATATAACGTCCAAAAGCTTCAGGAAGAGCATAAACCTCCTCCTGAAGCTCTATAAATAGATTTGAGTATATTAACTAAATCTCAAAAAGGTTAAGTTAAGCAAAATTATTTCTTGCTTGCTTTTCCACCAGCTGCTTCGATGTCAGCGAGCATCTTGTCAGCATCAGCCTTAGAAACATTTTCCTTAAGAACTTTTGGTGCACCTTCAACAAGTGCTTTTGCTTCACCAAGACCAAGACCAGTGATTTCACGAACTGCCTTGATAACTGGGATTTTCTTTGCTGCATCAAATGATTCAAGAGTAACAGTGAATTCTGTCTGTTCTTCAGCTGCAGCTGCTGCTGGACCTGCTGCTACTGCTACTGGAGCTGCTGCAGATACACCAAATTTTTCTTCCATTGCTTTTACAAGGTCAGCTGCCTGCTGAACTGTAAGGTTTGCAATTGCTTCTAAGATTTCGTCGTTTGTTAAAGCTGCCATATTGTCTTCTCCATTAATCAATATATGATTAGTATAAAATCCGTGTCGAAATTAAAACAAACTGTTCCTTATTTATTCTGACTACGGTAAAAACTGCGGACAGTCGACAGCTATGAAGCCTGACCACAGTGAAAAAAGATAAGCTCTGGGTTACCCCGCCGAGTATAATTACTCAGCTGCTGGAGCTGGTGCAGCTTCTGCTGCAGGTGCTGCTGCTGCAGGACCTTCTTTTTCCAGTTTTTCAACATAAGCCTGCAATGTACCAGCAAGTTTTCTTGCAGGACCATTGATAGCAGACATAAGCATAGCGATAAGCTGTTTCTTTCCAGGCAGTTTTGCAAGAGCCTCGATTTTAGCAGCATCATAAAGTTCGCCGTCAACCCATGCACCTTTTACAACAAGAGCAGGAGTATCTTTTGCAAAGTCAAAAAGAACTTTAGCAGATTCGTTTGCTTCTTCTTTAATAAGAGCAATTGCAGTTGGTCCAGAAAGATACTGGGCAACTTCATCGTTCTTTAATTCATCAAAAGCAAGGCGAGCAAAATTATTCTTGAAAACCTTGAGCTGTGAATTCTTTTCGCGAAGTCCATCACGAAGTTTTGTAATCTGCTCTACTGTAAGTCCACGATAATCAACGAAAACAAAGTTTGTATATTCACCAAGAACTTTCTTTGTTTCTTCGATTGCAGCTGACTTAGCAGGCTGGATTTTCTTTGCCATAATAGCCATTATTCACCCTCCTTATAGTCAACCCAAACACCAGGTCCCATAGAAGAACTGATTGAAACTGAACGTACAAAACCAATTGCAGCATCTGCAGGCTTCTTGCGGTTCAATTCAGCAAGGAAAGTGTTAACGTTTTCTGCTGTATCTTTAGAATCCATAGAAACTTTACCTACAGCAATGTGAACTACTCCACCTTTGTCAGCGCGGAATTCTGTTCTACCTTTCTTGAGTTCAGCAACAGCTTCTGCAATGTTAGGTGTAACAGTTCCTGTCTTAGGGTTAGGCATAAGACCTTTGCGTCCTAATACCATACCAAGACGTCCAACATCCTTCATCATGTCAGGTGTAGCTACAGCTACGTCGAAATCAAGCCAGCCACCCTTTACTTTATCAAGATATTCTGTTGAACCAGCATAAGTTGCACCGGCATCAAGAGCTTCCTGTACACGATCTTCCTTACAGAATACGAGTACTCTCTTTTCACCTTTGAACTGATGTGGGAATACCAGAGTATCACGAACAGTCTGGTTCTTTTCAAGTTTGAGTGATACTGAAAGTTCTACAGTTTCGTCAAACTTTACATAGTGAAGGTCTTTAACAAGCTGACAAGCTTCAGTAACATCGTACTTTTTAGCTGGGTCATACTTTTTAAGTGATTCGCGGTAATTCTTTCCGTGTTTCATTATTCAGCCTCCACTTCTACACCCATACTGCGTGCAGTACCAGCGATGATTTTCTTAGCTGCTTCAACGTCATTTGCGTTAAGATCAGGAAGCTTCTGTTTTGCAATTTCCTCAAGCTGTTTCTGAGAAATCTTTCCAACTTTATCGCGAAGAGGATTTCCAGCACCCTTCTGAAGTCCAGCTGCTTTTTTAATAAGAACAGCTGCAGGAGGAGTCTTGAGAATAAATGTAAATGATTTGTCCTGATAAGCAGTGATTACAACAGGGATGATAAGTCCCTTTTCCATGTTCTTGGTACGGTCATTGAATTCCTGAACGAATTTTGGAGCAGGAACGCCGTGTGGTCCAAGAGCAGGGCCGATTGGTGGAGCTGGTGTTGCAGCGCCTGCAGGGCACTGTAATTTGATGACAGCTGTTACCTTTTTTGTGGCCATAATATATCTCCTTATCTTGGTGTGGATTTCCCTCAAGGGGATAATCCTAACGAAGTGCCTATGTCCAACGGACCTGCACCTCTCCCAAATTAAGAACGGGTATAAAACCCTATTCTATCAAAAATCAGACGGTTCATTTAAAACCGCAAGGGGTTATCTTTTATAAAAAAGACAACCCTTAATAAATAATTTAGATTTTCTCTACCTGAAGAACATCTACTTCTACCGGAGTAGCTCTTCCGAAAATCTGAACGTTAACGCGAAGCTTATTGCGTTCTGCATTAACTTCTTCTACTGCACCACTGAATGTAGCGAAAGGTCCTTCAATAATCTTAACCTGATCGCCAATTTCGTAGTTCTGCTTAACGCGAACGGATTTTTCACCCTTAATTTCGCCGGCAGCCTGAAGAAGTCTCTTTGCTTCATCAGGAGTAATTGGTCTTGGTTTTACAGAAGGATCTGTACCAACAAAACCTGAAACACCCTGAATACGGCGAATCTTAGAACAAGGATCCTTCCATCCAATCTGAGGAAGATCAAGTTCAACCATCAGATAACCTGGAAGTAAAAGATTGTTACGTGTTACTTTTTTACCGTTACGAACTTCTGCAACTTCTTCACAAGGAAGCTTTACATCGCATACGATAGATGAATCAAGAGCACCTTCAGCTACAAGCTTATTAAGTGTGCGATAGATTTTCTGTTCGTAACCTGTATAAACCTGAAGGATATACCAGCTTTTAGACATTTACTCCACCTTAATTATTTAGAGCCAAGGAGAGTTGTAGCACCAGTAGTAAAAATCCAGTCAAATACACCAAGTGCAACTGCTACGACGATTGTAGAAATAAATACAACTTTTACAGAAGAAAGAGCTTCACTTCTTGTTGGCCAAGTAACTTTTTTAAGCTCTGCAATACACTCTTCACAAAATCTAATCAACTTCTTCATTTTATTTCCTAAACTCGTATTTTCTAAAAGAATTACAGGCCAGGCAGGACTCGAACCCGCGACAACCGGTTTTGGAGACCGGGACTCTACCAACTGAGCTACTGACCTAAAGGTTTAACATGAAATCCACTTTATATAGACTTCATGCTAAACCTCCAATCATTTTCAGGATTGGAAATTTATGCTCCCTGCTTAAAGCAGAGATATTTATAATTATTTTGCCTTTGTTTCTTTATGAAGAACTGACTTGCGGCAGAAAGGACAATACTTTGCCTTTTCAAGCTTACCAGTAATGTTCTTACGGTTTTTGTATGTTGTATAGTTCTTTCTCTTGCACTCTGTGCACTGCAAAGCGATAATTTCTACGGCTGATTTTTTCTTGCTTGCCATATCTTGCTCCTTAAAAAAATAATCCAAAGCTCCCGAGCGGAATCGGACCGCTGACCTCATCGTTACCAACGATGTGCTCTACCGACTGAGCTACAAGAGCGAAATAAATGATTTTTGTTTGGCTACTATAATTGAATAAAGCAAATATGTCAATAATAAGAGACTTTATTTTGAGCCAAATACAAATATTTTTCTATAAAAAAGAACTTAACTGCCAAAGCAGGTTTGAACGATAGTTGTACCCGCAGGAACGGATTTTGTAACCCAGGTATTTCCACCTATTACACAACCTTCTCCAATAACAGTTTCTCCTCCAAGGATTGTGGCATTTGCATAGATAGTTACATTGTCACAAATAGTTGGATGGCGTTTTTTATTCATCAGTTCTTTTTTTACACTAAGAGCCCCTAACGTTACACCCTGGTAAATCTTTACGTTATTACCAATATTGCAGGATTCACCTATAACAACACCGGTACCGTGATCTATAAAGAAACTCTCTCCGATAGTTGCAGCCGGATTTATATCAATTCCTGTACGGCTGTGGGCATGTTCACTCATAATACGAGGAATTACAGGAACACCATTTGCAGAAAGAAAGTGTGCTATACGGTAAACTACGATTGCCTCAAGACCAGGATAACTTACAATTACATCTTCAGTTGATTTTGCAGCAGGATCTCCGGCATAGGCAGCCTGTACATCCAGACCAACCTTCCTTCTGATTTCCGGAATTTCTTCTATGAGGGCAAGAGCCGTTCTTTCTGCAAGACTAAAGCAATAGGAGTTTTCTACTTTGTCATCCTGAAGTGAAAAATACAGGGCCTTTTTTATTTCCCTTGATAAAGTCGAAACTATACGGTTTACCCTTTCTCCCGTAACAAAACGAAGGGTCTCGTCATCTATATCTTCTGCTGTACGATAACCTGGAAAAATAAGGGTCTGAATATCATGAAGCACATCAATTACATTCTGACGGTTAGGAAAAATCTTTGTTTCATCAAGATTAATTCCACCATATTTTTTGTAAGAGTCCAAAATATTTGTAACGAATGCGTCAATATCTGCCATGGGGAAAAAATATCATTTATCGGTAAGTTATTCAATTCAATTTGTAAAATATGAAGTTAAGGGGTATAGTTTAAACATGAAAATCCCTTTTCTTCTGCTTATACCGGCACTCAGCCTTTTTATCAGCTGTAACAGACCTGTTCAATGGAAACAGAAAAAAGCAGCCTGCAAATTTGAATTTTTAACCTTTGAAAAAAACACTCCTGAAAAAACCGTAAGAAACAAGCTTAAAAAATGGGATATAGACTTTGATACAGAAAAAGGAAAACTTTTTACCTGCATAGAAGCAGACTGGATTACCTTTGAAAAAATTGAATACTCCCAGATTTTCCTTTACTTTAACGACAAAGAAGAACTCTTTAAGGTAAGGGCTTACATTCCGGGACAAAACCCCGGTAAAAAGCTTCTGAATATGATGAACAAAAGATATACAGAAAGCCGCCACCGTGGTCAAAAGCCAAGGGAGCATTACTTTACCGGTGTTAATGAAGAAAATGCTTCCCTTAAATACAACAAGGATGATGAAGTCTGGCTTCTGGAAATAAATTTCTCTCCTACTTAAAAAGAGCTGTCAGCAGGGACTTAATATCTGAAACTTCCTTAGCCCCGGACTCCTTTTCCGGACAGACAATATTAACGTAACCCAGTTCCTTACCTGTTTTTATACGCTGCTTTAAGCGGGGAACAGGCCTTATTTCTCCTGCAAGACTTAACTCACCAAGAACAAGTGTTTTTTCCGGAAGAGGGAGGTCTGCCCTTGCTGAATACAAAGCTGCTGCCAGTGCTGCATCTATTGCACTTTCTGAAAGCCTGACTCCACCGGCAACATTAACGTAAATATCCTGATCGCTGAATTTAATTCCGGCCCGCTTTTCAAGAACAGCGGCTATCCTGCTGATTTTCTGTGAATCAATCTTTTCTGAATAAACCCTGTTAAGTGACGCTTTTGCAGGAACCGTTAAGGCCTGAATCTCTACAACAAAAACCCGGCTTCCTTCAAAAACAGGAACACAGGCTATACCTGCAGGAGTTCCATTCTGCCGTCTGGTAATAAAAAGGGAAGCAGGATCCCCTACAATTTTAAGGCCGTCACTTTCCATCATAAAGATTCCCAGCTCATCTACAGAACCAAAGCGGTTTTTCTGAGCCCTGAGGAATCTGACTTCATCTGAGCTGCGTTCAAAATTAAGGACTGTGTCTACCATATGCTCAAGACTTTTTGGACCGGCAATAACTCCGTCTTTTGTAACATGAGCTGTCATTATAAGAACACTGTCCCTTTCCTTAACCCAGCTGATAAGTTCGTTGCCGCAGTACTTAAGCTGACTTACTGTTCCCGGAACAATACCTGCCTGTACGGAATAAACTGTCTGAATTGAATCAATAATAACGAGAGTTGGATTAAGGGAATCAAGGGCGTCCAGAATATCTTCAAGACGAAGGGTTGTTAAGATTTCTACATCATCTACATTCAGGTTAAGCCTTACAGCCCTGGCCTTTATCTGGGAAGCAGATTCTTCCCCTGACACGTAAAGAACACGGCTCTTAGGATTTCCGGAAAGAAATGCAGCTGATGTCTGAATAAGAAGGGTCGACTTTCCGATTCCAGGTTCACCACCAATAAGGACGGCACTTCTTTTTACTGCACCACCGCCCAAAACCCGGTCAAACTCACTGTTACCCGTAGAGTAACGGCCGCTGTCTTCCAGGGCTACGGTTTTCATTGGAACAGGCTTTACCTTTACAGCCATTCCGTCCTGATGCTGCAGGGGAGATGCTGCGTTAGGGTCAAGAATGCACTCTTCCATGGTGTTCCATTCACCACATTCAGGGCAACGGCCAAGCCAGCCAGGCTGACTGTAACCGCAGCTTGAACATTTATAAACGATTGAACCTTTTTTCTTTGCCATAAGTGATGACTAATATACTTAAAATATTCCCTTTATCCAAGAAATTATTTTATTAAAGAAAGTTGTAACGGAAGCCACAAGGGAAGCTCCTGCTGCAAAAGTTCCTATTGAACTTCCTAAAGAAGAGAGGAAGAAAACAAGAAGAACCCTTAAGATTCTGTTTTTATAAAAGCCCTTAAAGGAAGAAGCATCCTTCTGAAGGTTTTCCATATCGCCTACAGAAGGCTTTTTTAGAACAGCCTGAAGGAGACCTGCCACAAGACCAATACCTACAAAAGGACACAGGGATGTTACCGGAGCACCAATTACGGAAATAAGTATTACAAGAGGATGAGCTAAAGCTATAATTGCTCCTACACCAGCCAGGGCACCATTCCAGATAACCCAGGCACTGAGCATATCCCAGCCCTTGCTTTTTCCGCCAAAATAAAAACCTGATGCTATTAAGGCAATTATAATAAGGGGAATTGCCCACATACCGATTTTTGATGCAAGTCCTTTTGGAGGAAGGGAATCAATATCAGAACAGTCAGAAGTTTTTTCTCCTGCTGCAAGCTTTGTAAGATAAGCCATTACTCCCGGAAGATGCCCCGCACCTAAAACGGCAAGAACCTTGTCTCCCTTGCATTCCCATATTTTAGAAGCAAGATAACGGTCCCTTTCGTCTATAAGGACTTCCTTTACTACAGGAAGATAACCTGACAGTTCCTTCATAAGGGTATCCATTTCGCTGGTCTTTTTAAGCTCCTCTATTTTTTCCGGAGTAGAATCTTCGTCATCACCGGCAAAAGCTGTTCCAAGAAGGATGGCTAAAAGCTTGCATTTTCCCCAGAGGCTGTTTTTTGACCAGGCTCTTTTTAAGGTAATACCTATAGGGCGGTCTACCATTGTCTGAGGAATTCCCAGTTCCCTGGCAGTATTTATGGCAGCTGCCATCTCATCACCAGGCTTTACGCCGGAACCTTCTCCCATTCGTTTCTGATAACCGGCAAGAATAATATTGGCAAGCATAAGAAAGCCCATCTTCTTTTTCAGGACCTGGACTATATCCATCTTACGCCAGCTTTCCGGATCTTCTATGGAAGCAAGTCTCTTTTCATCAAGTTCAATGGCAACATTATCAGGCTGATTATCCCTTATTGCAGTTTTTACTTCTTCTATACTCTGTGCAGAAACATGAGCAGTTCCCACAAGAATAATTTTTCTTGAACCGAATTCAAGAAATTTCTGAGTAGCTGTGTTCATAGACGAACTGTCAGCTGCCTGAGTAGTGTCATTCATTTTTTTATCCATAT
This sequence comes from Treponema sp., assembly GCF_024696245.1. Taxonomy (GTDB): domain Bacteria; phylum Spirochaetota; class Spirochaetia; order Treponematales; family Treponemataceae; genus Treponema_D. The sequence goes on along the minus strand of NZ_JAILGZ010000109.1, from coordinate 31,370 downwards.
ATTTTTATTCATCCTGAGGAATTTCTTTTACAGCCCACTCTGCAATACGGTATTCAAAGAACATAGGACTGTTTAATTCCAGAACCTTTGCATAATATTCCTTTGCGGCAGACTTTGAACCAAACATATCATAAAGAAGGCCAAGATAGAAATACATCTTTGCCCTGTCATTAAGATTTGACATGTTTCCAATCTGCTGAGGAAGATTCTGATAACCGTTTTCGTCATGGTAAACACGAAGCATCTTGTAATCTATGCTGTTTATGTTTCCCATCTTTCTAAGGATATCATTTGAATATTTTTTTGCCTGTTTTTTATCACCAAGCATGTAGTAACAATATGTTACAAGAAGAGGGTAAGAAATATTATTCAGGTTGTGCTTGCGGGCTTCAAAAAAAGCTTCCCCGGCAGCCTTCCAGTTTTTATTGTGAAGTTCAAGAATACCAATGCTTTCGTAAGCGTAATAATACTTAGGGTTAAGTTTTACGGCTACCTTGTAATCTTCCAGAGCCAGATCAAGTTTTTCCTGTTCATCATAAATACCTGCACGATAAACGTAAGCTAAAAAGTAATCAGGCTGAAGTTCAACACATTTACTCCAGAATTTTTCTGCTTCTGCAAAATGTCCCATATAACGGTTATACATTCCGCAGTCAAGGTTATAATCATAATTGTCCGGCTCAAGTGCCAGGGCTTTTTCTACATAACTCAGGGCAATTACATATTTATCATTGGCATAGGCAAGTTTTCCAAGATAGGAATAGGCCTGTGCATTATCAGGATTAATTTCAAGAAGTTTTTTAAGGCTTTTTTCTGCTGCTGCATCGTTTTCAAGGTAATATTCCATCTGACCAAGACCAAAAAGGGCATCCTGATTCTGAGGTTCCTTTGCAAGAGCCTTAAGATAATACTGTTTTGCCGAACCGTACTGCTTCTTTATGGCAGAAGACTGTCCCAGGGCAACATTGGCAGGTGCATTGTAAGGGTCCTTTTTAATTATTTTCTGCAGCATGGCATTGCGGTCTTTTGAATCTCCCTTTATGTCCATAATTGCAAGACGGATTTCCATTACTTCTACCCTTCCTGCTTCTACAGAATCAAGGTGATCACATTCAGCGAGGGCTTCATCATACTTTCCGGCTCCTGTAAGTAAGGATGCCTTAATCAGATTTATGCTGAAGTCATCTTTAAGTTCAGCATCCAGGCCTTCATAAAGGGCAAGGGCTGATTCATCACTGCCGGATTCAAGTTCCTTGCTGAGTTTTTCCATAAAAAGAGTCTTACGGATAGAAAAAGACATCTGCTTAAGTTCTTCATTTTTAGAATGCTTTTTAAGAAGCAGGTCTACCTGATCCCTGGCAGCTTCAAGACGGTCTGTAACCTGAAGGAGCTGTGCCCTTAAGATAAAAATATCCAGATCATTTGCATACTTTTTCTTTGTTTTTGAATTCATGGAATCATAAAGGGAAAGAGCTCCCTCATAATCACCAGATCTGGCAAGAGCTTTTACTTCTGAGATAAATCCCTCTTTGGAAAACTCTGCTTCATTAACAGGCTGAACTTCTTCCTGCTGAACATTTTCTACCTGAACAGCCGGCTGTGTATTTTCTACCTGATTTGAACCGCAAGATACTGTTAAAAACGCCGCTGCACCCAAAATACTTACTGCACATAAAAACTTTTTCATAACCCTTCCTGATTAAACATTGAATTTTATAGTATGAATAACTAAAATAGTCAAAATGCGTAGACACCCTTTAAGAAAGTTTATCGGACTCCTTGCTCTTACATCTGTAATATTAATCGGCATTTTCGTGCTTCAGTTTAAGACTCAGTCCGTAATTACAAGAACAATTGGATCCCTTCATATCTCTATTTACCAGAAGGAAAATGATCAGCACCAGATGGTTGTTAAAAACCAGTTTGAAGCTGAATACAAAGGAATCGTTTTCTATTGTAAAGAAGAAGAGCCTGTTACTTCAACAAGTAAAAGCGGAGAACAGGTAAATCTGGAACTTACAGACTGGGATGCAGACAAAAAATCCTTAACCTTTATCTTTAAAGACGGTACCAGACTGGTATTTGACACTACAAAGAACGAAGATTCAATATTTTCTATAAAACTGGGAGAAAACAGTGACGCTGCCTCTGTTACAATCCCTTATAAATTCTCAGGTTCGTCAAAAATCGATACTTCTGACACTTCCCGCATACTGGTTTACGAGAAAAAAGACGGATTTGAGTTTAAGGCACCCCTTCTTTCTGCAAACAGCATAACCCTGCGCCAGAAAGGACACCCTGCAACCATGCAGCCTTATAATCCTATTCAGAAATTCAACTTTACCCAGACTGCAGGACTTCCTGGTACTGACCCGTCAGAATACAACACTGCAATTAAGTCCATGAAGACCCTTGCTGTTTCTAAAATCAGTGCAGCCCTTGCTTCCCAGCCTGATTCCGTAAACGAACAGGAAATCGCTGTTTTTGTTGCAGAAATGGCTGCCGCAGGAAAATTCAACGAAGCTATAGATCAGGTTCCTGAATCCTTTAAAAACGGAACAAGAAGGACTTATTTTACAGCACCTTTCTTTAACCACCTGGCTTCAATGACACCTTCCCTTGACCGTCATATTTCCAACCTGGTTTCCATGACAGATAATGCCATCAGCCGTAAAAACCTTGATATCTTTACGATTGACGGAATCAGTGACTTTATTCTTCAGGGAAAAAAGACTGCAAGAATCAGAAATCTTCTTAATATGGCTTCCAGCGCAGGCAGACCTAACTTAACTCAGGCAGTTTCCATACTTAATGTTTACGAAAGACTTTATTCAGAAGCCCCTGAAACAGCAGCAAGCCTTACACCTCTTACAGAAATCTGTGCTTCAATAATCGAAGACAACTGTTCCCTTAATAATGAAGTAATTGAACTTACAGGATTTAATACAGATGTAAACCAGGGCCTTACCTGCATTCAGGCCGGTTCTGCCCTTATAGAAGCCGGACAGATTGCAGGAAAACCTTCCTGGTGCGACACAGGACGCCTTCTTGTAAACAAATCCCTTGCTTCTGCATCATCCATGAATTTCCACACCCTGGCTTCTGCTTACCAGATACTTGTTAAGGACAACACCTTCTACCCTCACTGTGAAATCCTTGGTTACTACGGAAATTCAGCAGCCTGGGCATGGACTTGTGCCAGCGACATAAGCTATAAAATCGACGAAGAAAACATTGTAAACATAAACATAGACTTTCCTCTGTCTTACAGTCACTACATCATCTTTAAAGGAATTCCAACCTTCCACGGACAGATTGAAATTCAGCAGCAGATGTTCCGCACTGACTCAAGATTTGAAACCTATAACTCTTCAGGATATGTTTACCTTGCAGATTCAGAGACACTTCTTATAAAGAGCCGTCATAAATCTCCACGTGAGCTTATAAGACTCTTCTGTGACCCTGCATCAAACTTCAGTAAGTAAGATTTAAGGTTCAATCAAAGAAATTTCTTCTCAATGTCAAGTAAAAAGTCTTGAAAATTGAAATTTTTTTTGTAAAACTGTGCCCTTTTTTACTATTTTATGTTATACTATACAGAACGTACTACGGACTTATTGAAAAAAAGTGTCATGACCTGATTGTGCCCTATTTTTACAGACAGTCATGAAGCAGGAGTAATTGTGAACAAAAGAGATTTTCCAAAGATCCATTTTTATGATCAGGACTTTGTGGATATTTACGACAAATCATGGAACTGGCTCTCGGATTTCTGGCTTGATCCGGCTAATGATGAAGTATCTCCGGACGGCTATTTTGTATATCCTGTAAAAAATCAGCTTGTTCTTGATCAGTTTGAGTCTATTTTCTCTTCTTTCTTTTTAGTTTACTCAAACAGAAATTACCCTGCAAACAAAAATATTGATTATTTTTACGAACAGCAGGAAGAAAACGGTGCAATCCGCTGGAAGTATGATATTAAAACCGGAAAACCAGTTACTACTAAACAGAATCCGGAAGGTGTAGGACTTCCTCTTTTTGCCTGGGCTGAATTTAACCTCTATCACAAGAGTGCAAATAAAAGGCGCATTAAGGAAATCATGCCTGTGCTCCAGAAATACATGGACTGGCTTGACCGCACCTTTAAGCAGCAGAACGGTCTTTATGCTGTTCCTCATGAAGCTTCTACAATGTTTAACTCTCCAAGAAAGGGATGCGTTTATCCTGTTGACTTTAACAGCTGTGTAGCAATTAATGCAGCTCATATGTCGGCTCTGGGAGACATTCTTAACGATAAGGACATCAGCTTTCAGTACAAGAGAATGTACTTTAGCCTTAAAACAAGAATTAACGGTCTTATGTGGGATTCAGAAACAGGATTCTACCATGACCTTGATAAAAATGAGCAGCGTCTTCCTCAGAAAACAGCAGCCGGCTTCTGGCCTCTTCTTGCTGAACTTCCTAATGCAGACAGGGCAGATACCCTTATTGCTCATCTTACCAACCCTAAGACTTTTGGAACTGACCATCCATTCCCTACCCTCAGTGCAGACAGCCCTGACTTTAAGGAATCCGGAGAAGGCTTTAAGGGTTCTGTTGTTCCGCCAATTAACTTTATGATTATAAAGGGTCTTGAAAAGTACCAGCAGTACGGTTTTGCCCGTGAATGTGCAATCCGCCACCTCTATTATGTACTTGAAGGTTTAAGCCCTGCCGACTCAAAGAAAAAAGGTGATCTTTACGAAGGATATCTTCCGTGTAAAGAAGGCCCTGCTTCATGTAAGGCAGAAAGCAGCTTCCCTCGTTCAAGATTCATGCATTATGCAGGACTTTCTACAATCGCACTTATGATAGAAAACGTAATCGGTCTTAACATCAGCCTTCCTCGTAAGACTGTAGACTGGATTATTCCAAACCTTGAAATAATGGGCATTGAAAAACTTTCCCTTAAAAGGAACCTTGTTACAATTCTCAGTAACAAAACAAGCCGTGGATGGGAAATCCAGATGGAAAGCGAAAAACTTTATTACTTTACCATCAACATTCTTGATCAGAAAAAGAAAACCCTTCCTATTCCTTCCGGAAAATGCTCAATGCTTATCGATAAACTGTAGGAACTTAACAGATGAATGCATTGCGGGCAGTTATAGAGATTGGCTCTACCGGCATTCGTCTGTTAGTAGCCGAAATCACCAGCGACAACAAGCGTAATATCCTCGACAGAAGCGAACAGCTTGTAAACTTAGGCCGTGATGTATTTACAACAGGTTCAATTTCCAGTCAGACCCTCCACTCATGTATAAGAATATTAAGCCGCTATGTTGAACAGTTAAATGGCTGGGGATTAAAACCGGAAGATGCTATCGTAATTGCTACCAGTGCAGTCAGGGAAGCAGACAACAGGGACCCTTTCTTAGACAGAATCAAAATAAAAACAGGCTTTACTGTAAAAGTAATAGACGGTATTGAAGAAAACCGCCTTATGTATATTGCCGTAGCTGAATGTCTTAAAGACGAAAGCCCTGTAACTCAGAAATCAGACTCCATCATTCTTGAAATAGCCGGTGGTGCTACAGAAATGATGCTTATGGAAAACGGACGCATGGCCGCTGCCCACAGTTTAAGGCTTGGTACCGTAATTATTGAACAGAAAATCCATGCCCTTGCCGGAAACATAGATGATGCAAAACGTTTTATCAGGGAATTTATTTTAAACACCCGCAACAACTTAAGCATAGAAATGAACCTTGCAAAAGTAGAGCGTTTTATTGCTGTTGGCGGAGATATGAAACTTGCTGCTATCTTTGCAGGTAAACCGGTATCCCCTTTTATGTGGGAAATACAGCGTAAAGACTTTAATGACTTTGTTAACGAAGTTCAGCACTATACTCCGGAAGAATGTGTTGCAAGATTCAAACTAAACTATAACGAAACTGCAATCTTTCAGATTTCACTTACAGCCTACAATCTCTTTGTTCAGCTTACTAATGTTTCTTCTATATTTGTGCCTGATATTTCCATCAGGGAAGGTATTATTATCAGTGATACAAATCATATTGATGAAAACCTTCAGGCTGAATTTAATTCTCAGATTTTTGCCAGCGCTTCTGCCCTTCTTAGAAAATATCAGGGTGACGAAAAGCATTCCCAGTTTGTAAGGGATGTCTCACTTAAGATATACGATGCCCTTCAGGAAGAAAATGGTCTTGAAGCTCAGGACAGGATTCTTCTGGAAGTAAGTGCCATTCTCCATGATATAGGAATGTTTATTCAGGCAGAAAATCACAACCTTCACGGTAAATACATAATCAACAACTCTGAAATTTTTGGACTTAGCCGGGAAGAAAAAGCCATTGTTGCCTTTATTACAAGTTTTCATAAAGGAAAGATTCAAGTAAGCGAAAACCATGAATTCAGGTTATTGTCCCGTTCTACAAGAATGTCCATACTTAAACTTTCTGCTATCTTAAGGCTGGCCGATGCTCTGGACAGAAGTCACAGCCAGAAGCTGAATAACTTTACAATTCATTTTGCCCCGGACAGTATTACATTCAGGATAAAAGGACATCACAACCTTTCCCTGGAGAAACTTGCCGTAGAAGAAAAATGCGATTTATTTGAAAATGTATTCGGATACAAGGTGGTTCTGGTATGAAAAGAAGTGCCGACTCAAATTATAAATACCTTAACAGGGAACTCAGCTGGGTTGAATTTAACAACAGGGTTTTACACGAAGCTGCTAAAAAGGAACTGCCTCTTTTTGAGAGACTTAAATTTATTTCCATTGCCTCTTCCAATTTTAATGAATTCTTTCAGGTAAGGGTTGCCTCCCTTAAAGCTGCCCAGAAAAATAATCCGAGAGCTACAGACTCCAACGGCTACACACCTTCCGTACTTCTTAAAAAATTAAGCAGCCGCATTCACCAGATTGTAAGACAGGCTTATGACATTCTCCTTACAGAAATCCTCCCTGAATGTGAAGCAAATAAAATCTTTTATGTAAGACCGGATAAATATAATCCGGCACAAAAATCCTTTACGGAACATTTTTTTCACCATGATATTTTTCCTCTCCTTACACCATTAAGGACAGACGGTGAATCTTTTCCTCAGCCTGTAAACTTAAAGCTTCATGCAGCCTTTCTTCTTAAGCCTATGGAAAATGTTCATCACCTGCAGAATGCCCTTGCTGTAAATACTGAAAATGAAATTGCAGCTCTTGTACCTCTTCCTTCCGGTCTGGACAGAATTGTATGGCTTCCATCTTCTGACGGTTCAAAACAATTTACTACTCTTGATGACATAATTACCTGTTACGGTAAGGAACTTTTTTCCGGATTTAAAGTAACGGAAACAATGGTATTTAAAATCACAAGGGATGCAGACTTTTCTGTAGACGAAGATAACAGCAGGAATTTTATTCAGGCAATGCAGGAAGTTCTGGAAAAACGACAGTCCTCTTTTGCCGTAAACATGGTCTGCACTACCAGCAGTGAAAAGCTCCTTAATCTTGTAAAAGAAAAGCTCTGCCTTACAGATGATGACATTTACAAAGTTTATGAACTTATAGATCCTTCTACTTTAATCGGAATCACTGATGCAGAAGATGCAGAAAAATTTCTCTGGCCTGAGTGGAAGCACTTTAATACACCTGATCTTCCTAAAGAAGATACTTACTGGAACACTTTAAGGCAGCATGATGTTATGCTCAATGTTCCTTATGAAAGTTTTGACCCTGTTGTTAAATTCATTAAGGACGCCTGCGAAGACCCCCATGTTCTTGCAATAAAAATGACCCTCTACCGCACAGGTACAGGAAGCGAAATCGTAAAGTCCCTTATTCACGCTGCAAAAAACGGAAAACAGGTTACAGCCTTTGTTGAACTTAAAGCCCGCTTTGATGAAAAAACAAATATCTCCTGGGCCGCTGAACTTGAAAAAGCCGGTGCTATTGTTATCTACGGGGTTGTAAATCTTAAAGTTCACGCAAAGATATGTCTTGTTACAAGAAAAGAAAGTGACGGTCTCAGACAATATGTTCACTTAAGTACAGGCAACTATAATGCAAAGACTGCCCGCCTTTACCAGGACTTTTCTATTTTTACAGCTAACCATGATATCTCCAGGGATGCAACTTTTTTCTTTAACGTAATCTCAGGTTACAGTGCCCTTCAGACCATGCATCATCTTTACATGGCTCCGGTTACATTAAAGACAAGACTTATTGAACTTATAGAAAGGGAAATAAGCTTAAGCACTAAAGAAAAACCTGGTCTTATAATTGCAAAGATGAACAGCCTCTGTCACAGGGAAATAATCGATGCCCTTTACAAAGCCAGCTGTGCAGGAGTTCAGATTAAACTGAATGTAAGGGGAATCTGTACCCTTATACCGGGACTTCCGGGAATGAGTGAAAACATTACCGTTACCAGTGTAATCGACCGCTATCTTGAACACAGCCGTGTTTTCTATTTTCAAAACGATGGTGAAGAGGAATTATTCTTGAGCAGTGCAGACTGGATGGACCGCAACCTGGACAGACGTATTGAACTTATGTTCCCTGTTACAGATAAAAATATTTTTGCCAGCATAAAAAAATCCCTGGACTTATACTTTCAGGATAACACCCACTCCCACATCTTACAAAAAGACGGTTCATGGAAGGCAAACAGTCCTTCTAAAAAAGAACAGGCTGTAAGGGTTCAGGAAGTGCTTTATAAAAAATATAAAAAGAGAAGTGATTCTTCTAAAAACATTCCTGCGGCAGAATTTCTTGTCCGAAGAAAGGACTAGCTTGTAATCAGGTAATAACCAGCCGGGCCAGTCCACACCAGGCTAATACAAAGACCATACCCAGCTGAAGTTTTAATCCAGATAAACTATCTTTGCCCCGCTCTTCCAGTCTTCATGCATTGGTCTTTTAGGATAAGGAATGGAAATGTGGTCTCCTGACAATAAAGTCTGCCCGCTTTCTATAAGAAGCAGCCCCTCAGAGGAACAGGCGTAATATCCAGTCTTATTTTTTGGAAGACGAATAGGGTCACTGGCAATTCTGAATTCCAGTTTCTTTAAATCACATTCTTCATTCAGGCTCTCATCTTTCTGACTGCGGCGGCAGGCTATAAAAGAAAGTACAGCCCTTTCTTTAGGCAGGGATGATTTTTCTGAAAGAGTACGGAGTTTTTTTGGTGCATTATCAGTACTGAAAGCATAGTTACACCACTTACCTCCCGGCTTTCCGTCCATAGGACACTCTTCGCAGTGAGTGCAGGGCGAAATCATGTAACACTTTCTTCTAAGGAAGGCATCCCTTAAAAGAGAAATAAAACGGGCTGCCTTAGGGAATCCAGGTTCTACCAAAAGTATGCCGCTCTCTTCTTTTGTATAGGAAAGAATTTTTTCTGCATATTTTTTTGCAAGATAATCCGGCGGCATCTCAAAATCCTGCACAACTTCGTTAAACATATTGGCACTGGCAAAAAGAGAAACCTTTTCTTTTATTGTAGAACCAAACTCTCCCTTAACCCGGACAATATTCCAGGCTTCACAATGAAGGGCAGCTGCTGTACTAAGAAAAATATTTTCTCCAAGAGACAAAGCTCCCTGAGAAATATCCATACAGTACCAGGTGAGCTTAAGCTTTCTTAATTCAGGGCGGGCCATAAAAAGAGCTGTTACTAAAGTAAGGGGACCAGAACCTGCATCAAGACACACATCTCCGTCTTTAAGGTTAAAAAAATCAGGGCTTAAGTTTGCAAAAAGTCTTGTTAACCTTACAAGATTCCACTGCATAAAATAATGAACATAAGCCATAAGGAACTCAGGGCTGTTCATGTAGCCAAGACGCCTGTCTCCCCTTTCGTCTGTAAGTTTATGACTTAATGTCCTGATAATGCCAGGAAGCTGAGCCCTCTGTTTGGAATTAAGGGGATGAGTTGATGATATTACTGAATCAAAATCTTCAAGAAGTTTTGCTGCATCAGAAGGAATCTTATTTACTTCAAAAAGTGAATCAAGAGGCTTTCTGCTTTTACCTGAAGCCGAAGTCTTTATATCTGAAGATTTATTATTAAAGGATTTATTTTTAGCTGATTTATTGTCACTCCTGCTCTTTTCTTTTACAGAAGACTTTTTTTCTTCTGAAGCAGGGAATTTATTTGAAGCAGAGCCTGCATTGGAAGCACCGGCTGCAGCAGCTTTACGGGCAGCATGTTTATTTGCTTTTTTTTCAAGAGCCTTTTTTTTAAGATAAGGAGTAAGTCCCTGTTTTACTTCCCACCATTTTAGTTCTATTTTTTCGTCGTCATTTTTCATTTATTTTAGTCTCCTGAAGTCTTAAATATAAATCAGCCAGTTCCTTGCGTATTAAATGAATACGCTCAAGGGAAGATGCATTTTCTGAAAACCTGGCACTCTCCTGGAGTATTCTGTTCCTTGCACCTTCTATTGATAAGCCTTTTTTGTGAATCAGATACTTCATCCTTAAAATAATATCCAGATGACGCTGGGTATAGACTCTGCGGCCGCTGACTGTTTTTTTAGGAGCAATAGCTGGAACTACTTCTTCCCAGTAGCGGAGAACATGAGCCTTAATACCAGTAAGTTTTTCTACCTGACCGATTGTAAATTGCGACATTAATCCTTGTTATTGTCCCTTTCCTGCCACTTCTGACGGCTGGCCTTCATTTCTATCTGAACCGGAATCTGATCAAATCCCAGATCTTCACGAATGCGGTTTTTAAGATAAGTAACATAACTCTGAGGAACATTATCCGGTCTTGTTGCAAAAATAAGGAAGTTCACCGGGTTAATGCTGGTCTGAGTCATATAGCGGATTTTAAAATGAATTGCCTTTGTTGCTGGAGGCGGATATTTAAAGAGCCAGTCCTGTAATGCCATATTAAGGGCAGCCGTATCAACCTTACGGGTAAGCTGACCATAAAGAGTCAGTACTGTATTCATAAGATTCTTTATTCCGTCTTTATTCTTTGCGCTTAAAGTAACAATAGGAGCCCAGTTCATGTGACCGAACATTGTCTGAATCCAGTCCTGAGTTGCACGAATAGCCTTGTTACTCTGGTCTTCCATAAGGTCCCACTTGTTAAGGACAAAAATAACACCACGACCTTTTTCAAAAGCAAGGGAAGTAATTTTTTTATCCTGTTCCGAAAGCCCCAGGGTTGCATCTATCATAATAAATACAATGTCACACTCATCAATTGTTTTAATGGCCCGGTTAACGGAATAATATTCTACGTTTTCCTTTACCTTAGCCTTACGCCTGATTCCTGCTGTATCAAGAATCTGAATATCCCTGCCGTTATAGCGGAAGTTTCCTTCTACTACATCACGGGTGGTTCCGGCATAATCACTTACAATAGAAGCTTCCGTATGAGTAAGGGCATTACTTAAAGTAGATTTACCTGTATTTGGTTTTCCTAAAATCGCAATACGAATAGGTCTGTCTTCTTCGCTGCCTTCTGTAACTGAAGAAAAATCAATTCCGGAAATCATTCTTTCTTCCAGTTCCGGAAGATTGTCTCCATGACTTGCAGAAATAAAAAGCAGGTCCTGAAAACCAAACTTTGCATAATTGTAGGCAAGGTTGGTGTTTTTTCCGCCTTCTGTTTTATTAACAGCAGCAATAAGTTTATTCCAGTAAGGCCTTAACCTTAAAATAAGTTCCTCGTCTTCTGCTGTAATTTCTGTTGCATCAAGGAGAAGAAGAATTCTGTCTGCCTTAGAAAGCATTGATACTGTCTTTTCTACTACAAGATCATCCATTTCGCTTTCACGGCTGGTAATGTCACGGGTAAGTTTATATCCGCCAGTGTCCATAAGGTGAACAGGCTTACCTGCAAGAAAACAGGTTCCTTCTACAGGGTCTCTTGTAACACCTGGAGTAGGGTCTGTGATTGCCCTCTTGGTATGAGTAAGGGCATTAAACAATGTAGACTTACCAACATTTGGTCTTCCGGCAATAACTATAAGGGGAAGATTAAAATAAACCTTGTCAGGAAAAAACTTCTGTATCTTTTGTTTTCTCTTACTTTCTATGTCTTTTTCTGAACCTTCATTTTCTGCAGGAGCAGCTTCTTCTGCTTCTTCTACATAAGTTTCTTCTACCTGAACTTTTACCGGCTTTGGTTTAGAAAAATCAGGCTTGCGTTTTTTTTTCATTGCGCACACTTTTAAACACCTTTAATAAAAAATATATATATTATAAAAAAATCAGAAGAGTGAATTTGAAGAAAGGCTTTCAAGTTCATCCATAGAAAACTGGGAAAGAATTTCTTTTATTACAGAAATCTGTTTTGGAGCCATACTCAAACTTCTGATTCCAAATCCTGCAAGAATAATTACACTCTCTTTTTTTCCTGCCATTTCTCCACAAATAGAAACAGGAATACCTTCTTTTTTTGCTGCATCTATTGTCATCTTTATAAGTCTCAGGACTGCAAGATTAAACTCATTGTAATATGGAGCAACACTTGGATTTTCCCTGTCAATTCCAATGGTATACTGAGTCAGGTCATTGGTTCCAAGAGAGAAAAAGTCACAGTGGCTGGCAAAACAATCTGCACAAATTGCAGCTGCTGCCGTCTCTACCATAATTCCTACAGGAACATCTGCTTTAAAAGGAATGTTGTCTTCTTTTAAACTGTACTGAACACCTTTAATGATTCCCCGGACTGTATCAACCTGAGAAACATCTGTAATCAAAGGAAGCATTATCCTTAAGTTTCCGTATACACTGGCACGGTACAGGGCCCTGAGCTGGGTTCTGAAAATCTGAGGATAAAAAAGTGAATGTCTTATAGCCCTTAAGCCCATAAGAGGATTTTTTTCTGAATTAAAAGGAATCTCCTTAGTACCAATATCCTTGTCTCCACCGGAATCAAGGGTTCTTATTGTTACAGGTTTGTCTCCCATTATCTCCAGAACTCTTTTATAAGCCTGAAACTGTACTTCTTCACTTACGGAATTTGAATAGGAAGCATTTTTGTTGCCGTTTGATTTCATTGAATCCATAAAAAGGAATTCTGTCCTGAACAAACCAATTCCGTCTGCACCTTCTTCAAGGGCAATTTCTGCTTCTTCCGGAGTACCAATATTGGCGTAAAGCTTAAATTCAACTCCGTCTTCTGTCATGGCAGCTTTATTTCTAAACTGCTTAAGGCGGTCCACCCTTTTCTGTTCAGCGGCAATCTTGGACTGAGACTGCATTAATGTTGCTGAATCAGGTGAAACTACAACTTCTCCCAGGCTTCCGTCTACAATTATCTGTTCACCGTTTTCTACCTGAGATGTAATTCCCTCAAGGCCTACAACAGCAGGAATACCGTAAGTGCGGGCAAGAATGGCAACATGACTGGAAATTCCCCCTTCAATAAGGGCAAGACCGGCAATCTTCCTTTTATTAAGGATAACCGTGTCCGAAGTCTTCATGTTACGGCCAACAATTACTGCATTTTCAGGAACTTCTTCTATGTCAAAAGGGTGATAGTCCAGAAGTATATCAAGAACTTTACCAAAAACATCTTCTATGTCTCCGGCACGCTCTGCAAGGTAATCATTACCACTGTTACGAAGGCGGTCTGCATATTCCCCGGCCTTCATATCAACTATGTATTCAATGTTATACTTGTTTTTTTCAAAGGCAGCCTTTACTTCCTGTAAAAAAACAGGATCTGCAAGCATAAGAAGATAGGTTTCAAGAATAACCCTGTTAAGGTCTTCTGCAGAAACCTCAGAAAGTGATTTTTCTATACTTTCCTTAACTTTTGTGCAGGCTGACTCAAATCTCTGCCATTCAGACTCCAGTTCATTATCAGAGAGTTTATTTTTAGAAATTATACGTTCCGGTGTTTCTGGTAAAACAAAGGCTTTTCCTATCCCTGTTCCGCTAGAAGCAGAAATTCCAAGTAAAACATTCATTCTTATATATTACCTATTATTTTTTATGTGGTCAATTTTATATTTTAGAGGTATATTATTTTGAGGGAATTAAAACACAGGGGATACTATTGAAACTTACCCATATTTCGGACTTACATCTGGGCTTATCCTTATACGGATACTCCATGGCTGATGATCAGAAATACATACTTGATCAAATCATTAAAATTACCAAAGAAGAAAAGGCAGACGGCATAATCATAGCCGGTGACATCTACGACAAGGCAATAGCACCTGTAGAAGCTATCCGCATTTTTGAAGATTTTCTTACTGAACTTGTAAAACTTAAAATCAAGGTCTACATAATCAGCGGAAACCATGATAACTCAGACAGGCTTACCTTTGGTTCAGGCTTTATGGAGAATTCAGGCATATTCTTCAGCCATAACTATGACGGAACTGCGGCATGCCCTACCTTTACGGATGAATTTGGGGAAGTAAAGATTTACCTTCTGCCTTTTATCCGTCCTCAAAACGTAAGGCCCTGCTTTCCGGATAAAGAAATTGCTGACTACAATGATGCTCTAAAAACTGCAGTTGATTCCCTGAACATAGACTGCAGCAAAAGAAATATTCTTGTTACCCACCAGAATGTTACAAATGCAAAGCACTGCGATTCTGAAGAACTTATTTTTGGGGGACTTGATAACATCAGTTCTAAAATTTTTAAGGACTTTGACTATGTAGCCCTGGGACATATTCATTCACCCCAGCATATAGAAAGGGAAAGCATCCGTTACTGCGGAACACCCTTAAAGTATTCAACGTCAGAAATCAATCAGACTAAATCCGTAACAGTTATTGACCTTAAGGAAAAAGGAAACCTTTCTGTTTATCAAAAGGAACTTAAACCTCTCCGTGATATGAGGCAGGTTAAAGGAAAGTTTGATGACATTATAAAAAACAGCAGCTCTGATGACAAAAACCATGAAGACTATATCAATGTAGTTTTAACGGATGAAGATGATGTAGCAGATGCAATGGCAAGAATCAGACAGGTTTATCCTTTTGCCCTTCAGATTGAATATGACAACTACAGGACACAGCATATTGCTGATTCAATTAAAACCAGCGACGTAAAAAAAATGAATCCCTGTGATGTATTCTCTGCCTTTTACACAGACAGAACAGAAAAAGAATTATCTGAAGATGAATCTGAATACATTAAAACATTAGTAGAAGATATCTGGGGAAAAGAAGAATGAAACCTATCAGCCTTAAAATGACAGGCTTTGAATCTTACTGTAAGCCTGTTGAAATAGATTTTACAAAAGTATCAGACAAAGGACTCTTTCTTATTTGTGGTTCCACTGGCAGCGGTAAGACTACAATTTTTGATGCCATTACCTATGCCCTTTATGGCGAACCAAGCGGTGATACAAGAAAAGAAAGCATGCTCCGCTCTACTCTTGCAGATGAAAATATTCCTACAAAAGTAGAATTTACCTTTGAGGTAAACTCAAAAATTTATACAGTAAAAAGAAATCCAAAATATATCCGCAAAGCCAAGACAGGAAATAAAACTGTAACCGAAAATGCAAATGCTGAACTTATTTATTCAGACGGAAGGGATCCGGTAGTACAGACATCTAAAGTTACGGCTGCAGTTCAGGACATTTTAAAATTATGTAAAAAAGATTTCTGTCAGATTGCAATGATTGCCCAGGGGGCATTTCAGAAATTTCTCCTCGCCCCAACTGAGGATAAAAAAACTATCTTCCGTGAAATCTTTAAGACAAGCAGATACCAGCAGCTGGAAGAAAGACTGGACGCTGATGCAAAAGCCCTTTCTTTTGAATGCAGGGAAATAAACAATCAGATAAGTCATGATATAAATCTTATTGAAGCCTTTGATGATGAAGAAAAAAATAAAGAGCTGTCCCTTATAAAAGAAAAATCTTTTCCGGAAGAAAATGATATAGAGTTTCTTGAATATATTTGTAAGGACAACGATAAAAAACTTAAGAAAAACGAAAAGCTTATAAAAGATAACCAGAAAGAACTGGAAGAAATAAATTCAAAGGCAACCAGAGCTGAAGAAAAAAGAAAAATTGCCGGTCAGATTGTAAGCCTTACTGCACAGCTGGAAAATCTAAAAGAAGAAAGTCTTGCTGCAGAAAGCAGTCTTAAAAAGGCAATGCTCAGGGAAGAAGAAAAATCTCAGGCCCAGGAAAAGCTTACCCTTATAAAAAATTCCCTTGAAGATTACCAGCAGCTGGACACAGAAGAAAAGGCAGCCAAAGACTTTGCTAAAAAAATAGCAGAGTCCCTTAACTCACAAAATAAACTTAAAAACGAAATAGCTGTATCAGAAAAAGAAATTACAGCAAAAAAAGACAGGCTTAACAAACTTGAAGATTGTGGAGAACAGCTGATTATTATTCAGAATCAGCTTGAAGAAGCCTCTGACAGTTATGAACAGATTCAAACTATAAAAAATAAATACTCAGGCTTTATCAGACAAAAAGAAATTCTTAACGAAAAACAGGAAGAAGCTGCAAAAGCAAGTCAGGACTTTAAAAATAAAAATGCCCTTTATCTTGAAAAGAAAAGACTTTTCTTTATGGAACAGGCAGGCATTCTCTCCCAGGAACTTATTGAAAACCAGCCCTGTCCTGTATGCGGTTCATTAGACCATCCGTCTCCTGCAAAAAAATCCGGAAATGCTCCTGATAAAGAAGAACTTGATGAATTAGAAAAAGAAGCAGAAGAATCCAGCAATAACTTTACAAAGCTTTCCGGAGAAAGTTCTGAATTAATGGCAGGTCTTTCCAACGAAGAAAAAAATTTAAGGGAACAGATTCTTAGCTTACTCCCGGATTACACAGGAACAATAGAAAACCTTAATGACAGTCTCTTAAAAAAAGAAGGAGAAGTAAATAAAAAACTCAGTCTCTTACGCAGTCAGGTGAATGAAGCAAAAGATATGGTCAAAGAAAAGACGGATCTTCAAAACGAAATTCCTCTTCTTGAAAAAACACTTTCAGACGATCAGGCTTCTCTTTCACAAAATCTTATTGACTGCGAAAAATATCGCTCTGCCCTTGAAGAAAAAACTGCCTTTATTAACAAGCTTAAAGAAAAACTTCTCTTCTCTTCTAAAGCTCAGGCTGAAGAAAATATCAGCAGTCTTGAAGACGTAATCAATAACATTGACAGGGATATTGATAACGCTAAAAAGACCTATGAAAACTCCAGTAAAAAACATGCAGAATATTCCGGTCAGCTTAAACAGGCCCAGGAAGTTCTTGCAACTTACCAGGATATAAACCAGGAAGAAGTTCTTTCCCAACAGGCAAAACTTGAAGAAAAAAAATATAACCTGTCACAGATTCACGACAGCCTTATCTCTGTTTGCAAAAACAACAGCCGCAGTCTTGAATCCATTAAAAAACTTTTTGAAAGTATTGCCACTATAGAAAAGAAAAGGCAGATGGTCAGCCACCTTGCAAATATTGCCAACGGAAATATTTCTTCCAGCGGAAAAGTAAGACTTGAAACTTATGTACAGGCAGCTTTCTTTGACAGAATAATTGCCAGGGCCAACAAAAGATTCCTTACAATGTCATCACGACAGTTTGAACTTGTCAGGGATATTTCTACAGAAAATCACAGAAGCCAGATTGGTCTTGATTTAAATGTTGTTGATCATCACAACGGAAGCATCAGGGCAGTATCTACACTTTCCGGCGGTGAACAGTTTCAGGCATCACTTTCCCTGGCACTGGGACTGTCAGACGAAATTCAGGAAAGTTCAGGAGGAGGTGGCATTCACCTTGACTCAATGTTTATAGATGAAGGCTTTGGAAGTCTTGATCCTGCAACCTTAAACAAGGCAATGAATTCACTCATGTCTCTTGCTCAAAACGATAAACTCATTGGAATAATTTCACACGTTGAAGAACTTAAAAGCAGAATCGACAACAGGATTATTGTTACAAAAGATATAAACGGAAACAGTACAGTACAAATAGAAAACTAGAAGGGAAGAACTGATGGAAGAAAATAACCTTATTCAAAAAACAATTGAAGAAAACATTAAAAACATCAACTCTGTATTTATTTTTCCTACCCAGAATGCAGCTGATTTATGGGCAGACAGAACAGTTAAATATTCACAGGTAAAAGCAGTTGCTTCTGAACGCTTTATTGCCTGGGACCGTTTTAAGGGAACATCCATCAGATCCCAGAACCAGAATAAAACTTCCATTCCTTCTACCATGCGTCAGATTTTTGCAAAAATCCTTATAGAAAAAAACGCAGAATCTCCTTTCCTAAAAAATCTTATTACCCCGGAATATGCCGGCAGTGCCTCTGGTTTTTATAAATGGTTTGCATCCATACTTCCCGGACTTGCCACATGGAAGAGACAGTTTGATTTAAAAAAGATTTCTCCGGATGATGAAGATTCAGACCTTCTTGAACTTTACAAACGTTACTCTGACTTTTTAAACACTTACAATCTTTTTGACCCTGCATGGGAAACTCCACCTTTTAAAAAAGACGGAAACACCTATATTTTATTTTTTCCGGAAATACTTTCTGACTGGTTTGAATATAAAACTATTCTTGAATCTACAGAAGAAATAAAACTCATTCACATGGATAATAATTCCTACAAAGATGCAAAAGTAAAAATGTTCAACAATTCCAGGACAGAACTTACAAATATTGCATTAAAAATCAGGGAACTTCATGAAGAAAAAAATATTCCCTGGTCAGAAATTGCTGTAAGCGTTCCTGATCTTGATAATTATGGTCCCTACATAAAAAGAGAATTTGAGCTCTACCAGATTCCCCATGTTTTAAAAATGGCTGCTCCCCTTTCTGACAGTTCTGCAGGTTCATTTTTTTCTATGGCAGAAGAATGTGTTAATTCTGATTTTACTTATGAATCAATTAAAAACCTTCTTCTTAACACTCAGCTTCCATGGAAAGAAGGTCTGCCTGTAAATCGTTTTATTGCCTACGGACAAAACAATCACTGCATCTGCAGCTACGAATATAAAAATAAAAAAATCGATGTATGGAAACAATCCCTTAAACAAAACTACGATAAGGAAGTAGAAACTTTTTACAACGATTTTTCAGGTCAGCTAAAAAAACTTGTGGAAAGCAAAAGCTTCTCACAAATAAGGGACAATTATTTTATTTTTAGAAACACCTTCTTTAATATGGAAGAATGTCCGGAAGAAAGTGACCGCATTATAAGCCGCTGTATAAGTGAACTTGGTTCCTTAATTGACCTTGAGACAGTCTTTCCGGAATGTATGGTAAAAAATCCTTACAGTTTTTTTGTCAGCTATCTTTCTGATACAAAATATCTTGCTCAAAATAAAAACAACGGAGTTTCAATTCTGCCATACAAAACAGCAGCCTCCTCTCCTTTTGACTGTCACATTATTATTGATTCAAGTCAAAGAGGACTTTCTGTAATTTACAAAGAACTGCCTTTCCTTACTGATGAAAAAAGAAAAATACTTTTTGGAACAGATTATCAGGACTCAAATACTTCAGAAGAATTTATTCAGCTTTACGCAATGAATTCCTTAAAGGAAGAACCATACTTTACCTGCAGTTCCAAAACCTTTACCGACTATGCCCAAAGTTCAAGCTATCTTATTCCAGAAGATTTAACAAAGTGCTCTGATGATAAAATACTTCACAATAAGGATACTTACTACGAAGAAAACCAGTGGCTTATAAATCAGACAGCATTTCCGGAAAAAATTACTCAGCTCCAAAAAGACGGACAGGATTTCTGGTATGACTGCCAGCTTTCAGAAGATTCAGCAGTACCTGAAGAAACAATTAAAAAAATCCAGGATGCCGTAAATAAAAAAAGACTTAAGGACTCTTACGTTTGTATTTCTCCAACAGTCCTTAACCATTTCTTTGACTGTCCAAGAAAGTGGCTTTTTTATTCAGTATCAAATTTGGATGAAGAAAATACAGAAGCCGAACTTGTAAAAAACACAGAACTGGGAGATTTATATCACAGAGTTTTTGAACTTTACTGCCGTCAGCTGAAGTTTAAAAATCTATTAATTCTCTATGAAGAAAACTCAATACCTGAAGAGCATAAAAAAATTTTACAGCAGGCAATTAAAGATGCCATAGAAGAAAGTAAAAAAAGTTTTCTTACAGGAGAACTTTTATCTGCAACAGAAAATTCCCTTACTGAATTACTGGTTAAAAGTGTCAGTACTTTTTCACAAACCTTTAACGGCTGCAAGGTAATTGCAACAGAAGAAAGATATTCATTTGCAGATAAAGAAAAAAATATTCTCTTTGAAGGAAGAATAGACTGTCTTCTCATGGATCCTGAGGCAGAAGAATACATCCTTGTAGATTTTAAGAGCAAAAACATTCCCGGCAATAAATATCTGGACCCGGAAGATAATCCGGCAAGTCCTCTTGAAGAACAAAACCTTCCTGACTTTCAGATGCCTTTTTATATTTATCTTCTCCGCAAACAGACTCCTGCAGTTAATATAGAAAACTGCTGCTTCTATAATGTTCAAAAATCAGAAGCAGATCCTGTTGCAGGAATATCAATCTACCAGAGAAAAAATAAAAGAAATACGGTAAGCCCTGAAGACTTTGAAAAGGTTATTGATAAAATGGTGGAATGCACAAATCGTTACGCAGAAAGAATCAGGGATAACAATTTTTCCGTAAACAACACTGCCCAGGATTTTAACACCTGTTCATCCTGTCATTACAAAGCCATTTGCCGGCGAACCTTTACCGTCAGCAGAAAAAACTAATTTTTTATTTTTAAGAGGAAAACATTATGGCAGATAAAAAAGAAAAAAAACAAAACCAGGCAGACCAGTATCAGCTGGCAGCCATTAAGTCAAATATAAACTCTGTAGTAAGTGCAGGAGCCGGCTCAGGAAAAACCTCCGTTCTCTCCCAGAGATTTCTTGACCTTGTTCAAAACAGAAACTGCAACGTAGACCAGATACTTACCCTTACCTTTACAAAAAAAGCAACTGTAGAAATGTCTTCCAGAATCTATAAAGTTCTCAAAGAAAACTCTCCGGAACAGGCAGCAAATTTTTACAAGGCAAATATTAAAACCATAGACGCTTACTGTAATTCCGTAGCAAAAATGGGAGCCCACTTTTATGGAATCTCTCCGGACTTTACTCAGGATAAAGAAAGCATAGATAAAAAAATAAATGAAATGGCCCTGCCATTTATCCTTAAAAACCGCGACAGCCTGGCAATTAAAAAACTGGTAAAAACAAATAACTACGACCAGATAGCTCAGGAAATTTTTGCAAACACAATTACCACATACTCCACCGTTGTTTCAGAAATCGATTTTGAAAAGGACCTTGAACGACAGAAGACTGAAATAAAAAACGCATGGAAAGAAAATCAGGACAAAATATTTAATGCCATGAATCTTTTTATGAACGACTGGAATTCCCTTCCAGAAAAAAAAGATTCTAAAACTTATGACAAAATTAAAAAACATCTTCAGCCTTTTACGCCACCCTACAAATCCCAACTGACAGAAGAAGATATTAATAATCACAATACCAGCAATATAGAAGAAACCTTTAATCAACTTAAATATTTCTGCACAACTCCAAGTCCAGGTCAGTTAAAGGATCTTAGAGAAGCAGCCATATCCCTTAAAAGTGCAAAAGAAATCATTATTGTTCTTGAAGAGATTATCCTTTTTATACAAAATCTGCCAGTAATCTCTGCCCTCATTCCCCTGATGAAAGAATTCCAGACTATGGCCAATAATTTTAAAAGACAAAGCGGCATTCTTTCTTTTAGTGATATTTCTGCCCTTGCCCTTAAAACTCTTATTGAACACCCGGAAATAAGAAAAACTGAAAAAGACAAATACAAGGCTATTATGATTGATGAGTTCCAGGATAATAACCAGATGCAAAGGGACATGCTCTTTCTTCTGGCAGAAAAACCTGAACGTACAGAAAAATCAGTTCCCCGCCCTGATGAACTTTGTCCGGACAAACTTTTCTTTGTAGGTGATGAAAAACAAAGTATTTACCTCTTCCGTGGTGCAGATGTATCTGTATTCAGAAAGCTCTCCCTGGACTTTAAGGAAGGCAACTTACAGATGACAAACAACTACAGATCCCATCAGTCCCTTATCGCCAGCTTCAATACAATCTTTGGCGGATATAAATTTCCCCCATCAATGAATGAAGACTCAGAAGATTCCCAGGAGACAGAAGAAATAAATCAGCCATCTGTTTTTTTCTCAGAAAAGAAAACTTATCCAGACATAGAAATCCCAGAATACGAAGCTGTCTATCACAAAGTTACTCTTTCTGATTCTGCAAAAAAAGAAATCACAAAAGATAACTATAAAGAAATATACCAGCCTCACATTCACATTGCAAAAACTGACAATGAAGAAACAGAAGCCGAATGGGTTGCACAAAAAATAAAGGCCCTTATAACTACAGGAGCAGATGAAAACGGACCGGTAAATCCTGGAGACATAGCAATTCTCTTTAAGAGCTATGAACCCCAGAGCCGTTACGAACGCGTTCTTCTTAAATACGGAATTCCATATAACACAGAAACTGTAAAAGGATTTTTCTCTGACGGACCTGTAAACGATATTTTTTCTTTCTTAAGATTATGTGTCTATCCTTCAGACACTCTTTCCTATGCCCAGATTCTCCGCTCACCTTTTGTAAATCTTTCGATTACAGAAATAAATGCTATTCTTCTTCAGGACAGGGAGCCCTTTAACCCAAACAACCTTAACCTTCTTTCTCCAGACGGTCAGCATCACTACCAGAAGGCCGCAGACTTTTATCAGGAAATAAAAAAAGAAAGTAAAACCGCCACCCTTACTGACCTTATAAACATAATCTGGTACAAGGCAGGCTACAGATACGAAACCCTGTGGAATCAGCAGGTATCCATGTATTCAAAACTCTATGATTTAATTTTTGAATTTGCCCGCCAGTGTCAGTTAAAAAACATGAGCCTTGCTGCCTTTGTTGATGAACTTAGAAACTACAAGGATGAACAGGCAAAGCTTGACAACATGGACATCCCTATCGTACAAAAAGAAGGTGTCCACCTTATGTCCATACATAAAAGTAAGGGACTGGAATTTAAAATCGTATTCATTCCTGTTACAAATAAAAAAGGCCAGCAACAAAAAAACAACTTCTCGGTTTACTACAGCAAGGAATATGGTTTTACAGTAAACACCTCTCCCAGCCAGGATTCAATTAATGACAATAAAAAAATCAACTACTTCTTTGACCTGGCAAAAAAAGAAAACGCCCTTAAAGCAAATGCAGAATTAAGACGCTTAACCTATGTTGCCCTCACAAGAGCAATCAACAGCCTCTACATTTCCAAGTGTAAGGAAGATCCAAAAACAATTGAGGCTGAAGATTATACTCCGGGAAACGAAAAGAATCTGGAAAATATTTACAACACCCTCTATCCAGTTCTGGAATTTTACAAAGAAAAAGAAAATTCTCCTTTTACCTTTGAAGATATTGAACTCGAAGAAAACCTTTCTACCCAATCAGATAAAGTAAGGCCAAATACCCAGGAAGCAAAATATCAACTTCTGGAAGACTTTAAAACCATTGATGTTTATAACAGCACAGACAATAAAAAAATCATCAGCCTTGATGAAGTAATGGACAGGTATATACTCCCAAGCCAGCTTATGCATCAAAACCAGGAACAGGTTCAAAAGCAAAACACCAGGGAGGATCTCATAAAGGCATGGACTCCTCAGGAAGACACACCCTACAAAGAAATCAACACCATTATTATAGAAAGTCTCCCTCATGCCGGCTCAGAAAAAGAAACCCAGCCAAGATTCAGCTTTGCAAACTTTGGTACCATTGCCCACTCTTACCTGGAAGCAGCCCTCTCACCAGAAAAAAATCTCCCTGAGTATTCAAACAAAGACATAGTAGGACTTGAAAACAATCAGAACAAACTTCTTACCGTTCAGAATGTATGCAAAAAAATGTCTCAGGACTTTCTCTCAAGCTCACTGGGACAAAAAGCCACAGCAGCTGACTGGAAAAAATGCGAATACGAATTTAAATATTACACAGGTCAGTATTTAATTCACGGAACAATGGACTTAATCTTTAAGGAAGGAGAAGGCAGATACCGTGTAGTTGATTACAAGACAAATCAAACCATAAAACCAGAAATCTATTATAATCAGCTTACCCTCTATCGTGCAGCAGCAGCCCAGCTCCTGTCTGTAAAAGAAGAAGACATAAGCTGCTCACTCTTTTACCTGCGCTTTGGAAAAGAAGTAGACATTACGGAAGAATGTAATAAAAACATAGACTGGAAAGAAATCCTTACCAGGTAACACCCATTCCAAAAGAGAATGTAACGTAATCTTCCCTCTCTATATCAGAGAAGGAAGCATTTACTACATTATTAATTACAGGAGTAAGGTTCCAGTCAAAATTATAATTTGCAACAGCAGTAAACATCAGGTGTCCAATCTTAAAATCAAGACCGGCACCTGGTTTAAGAGTAAGATGATTATCCGTACTGATATCTGCCACACCAATAACAAAAGGCCTGAATAATTTAGTAATGCAGGCATTAAAACCTAAAACTGCACCAAAGTCATAAACTGAATTATTTTCCATGGAAGTAAGGTCATAACCAATTGTAGCACCGGCAAAAGCATAAGTACCAATAGCCCAGGTCAAAGTTCCCCTTACAAAAACAGGTTCCTTTTCCTTAAGTTCCACATCAAGATAAAAAGCCCTTCGCCCAGCCTGAATTGATTCTTCTGAATCTTCTTCTTCATTATTATTTTCAGCAAGCCCATTGTCACTTTCTGCTTCAAGTAAAGCCTGACATTTTTCATAATCAGCCTTAATCTGAAAATCACTACGAACTTCAACCTGAGGTTTAACAGTAAACATTACGGAAGAAAGATCCCTGGAGGATAAAAAAATTAAAGGCTTATCAATTCCATTCTGGTTTTCGTAAAGTACAAGAAGATCCGGACAAAACCTGTACTCAGAAGCTGCAGCCCATTTCTTAAATGAATAACTTAATCTGGCAGACAAAATAATTCCGGAATTCATCAGAAGGTCATTATAAATCTCTACAGAGTATTCATAATCCTCCTTCTGGTGTTCAGTCATCTTTTCTACAGGAGTAAACTTTTTTCCCGTAAAGACAGAATAAGGAATACATATTTTCTGATTAAACAATTTCTTTCTGCCGGCAATATCAGCAGAAAAAACAAAAGTCCAGCCCTGCTTAACCTTGTCATAATTTATCACTGACATCTTTAAAGTATTATCATAAGTAGAATTGGTATACTTCTGACTTTCAAAAGATTCATATATATCTGACAATTCACTTCTAAGCTGACGCAAAGCCCTTGTAGTAGATTCACCGGAAGCCTTTTCCTGATTTATCTCAACCTTTATTTTTTCTATATATTCAATATAAGCCTCAGGAGTCTGGGCATTCAGGGAAAAAAGAATATTAAGCAATAAAAATACAAATACAAATTTCTTCATAACTCTGCCATCATTCTAATCTAAAACAGCCTTTTCTTAAACGACTTTTTTACAATTTTATAGTATAGTCTATATAATAGTAACTAAAGAGGAAATAAATGCTGGCAAATAAAACAGTCGTACTGGGAGTAACAGGAAGCATAGCAGCCTACAAAGCCGCAAGCCTTGCAAGCCTTCTTGTAAAAGCCCACGCAGACGTTCACGTCATAATGACTAAGAACGCCCTTAACTTTATAAACCCAATAACATTTGAAACCCTTACCGGCAACAAATGCCTTACCGATACCTTTGACAGAAACTTTCAGTTCAATGTAGAACATGTTTCCCTTGCAAAAAAGGCCGACCTTTTTATGGTAGCACCTGCCACTGCAAACATAATAGCAAAAATCTCGGGAGGAATTGCAGATGACATGCTTACCACCACCTTCCTTGCAGCCTCCTGTCCAAAAATAATTGCACCTGCCATGAACACAGCCATGCTGCAAAACCAGATAACTCAGGACAATATACAAAAATGCATCCACTATGGAATTCAAATTATAGAAAGCTCCAACGGGCGCCTTGCCTGCGGAGACACCGGCAAAGGAAAACTCCCGGAACCAGGATTTCTCTACGAAGCAATACTTAATCAGATTGCCCTTACAAAAGACCTGACAGGAAAAAAACTTTTAGTAACAGCAGGACCAACCCAGGAAAGCCTTGACCCGGTAAGATACATTACAAACCACTCCAGCGGAAAAATGGGATACGCCATAGCAAAAGCCGCAGCCATGAGGGGAGCAGACGTAACCCTAATCAGCGGCCCTGTAAATATTCCAGTACCCTATGGTGTAAAAATTCAGAATGTAATTTCAGCAGAAGATATGTTCAATTCAGTAAAAGAATTTTCACCTGAAGCCGACATCATAATAAAAAGTGCCGCCGTTGCAGACTACACCCCGGCCCAGTTTTCTGACAACAAAATCAAAAAAAGCGACGATGACCTTTCCATAAAAGTAAAACGCACCAGCGACATCCTCCAGTGGCTTGGACAGAATAAAAAGAGCGGACAATTCCTCTGCGGCTTCTCCATGGAAACCCAGAACATGATAGAAAACTCCAGAGCAAAACTGGACAAAAAAAACTTAGACCTTGTTTGTGCCAACAACCTTAAAACAGAAGGCGCAGGATTTCAGAAAGACACAAATGTAATCACATTAATTACTAAAGAAGACACTCAGGAACTTCCACTATTAAGCAAGTTTGATGCAGCAAATAAAATTCTGGATAAAATTATACAGATGACAGGCCGCTCATAAAAATGCATATAACAAAAAGGAGAAACAAATGCCGGAAAAAGAAACAGAAAGTGTAGCAGACACCGTTTCAGAAACAGTAGGTCAGACAACAAAATTCCTTCACCTTGATGACCTTAAAAATTACATTACCTGGTCCAACCTTGCAAAAGTTGCCACAGCAGTAATCGCCATCCTGATTTTTTACGTTGTCTACAGAATCATTAAAAACGTAATACTCAAAAAAACAAAAGAACGCATGCAGCCCCACACCGCCATGCTCTTAAACAAAACAGTAAGCTACGTCTTCTACGTACTCATCACCATGTACATCCTGGGACTCTTTGGAATCAACCTTAGTGCAATATGGGGAGCAGCAGGAGTAGCCGGACTTGCCATAGGTTTTGCCGCCCAGACCAGTGTCAGCAACCTTATATCCGGCCTCTTCGTCTTAAGCGAAAAAACAATTAAACTGGGAGACTACATCACAGTAGGAGACGAAAGCGGAATCGTAGACAACATCGGCCTTCTCAGCATAAAAATCCGCACCCTGGACAATCAGGTAGTACGCATTCCAAACAGCACAGTAATCAACAACAACCTTGTAAACTACAACAGCTACACAAAGCGCCGCCTGGTCTTTGACATCCCTATCAGCTACGATGCCGACGTAGACAAAGTCCTTGAAACAATTAAGAAAGTTCCGGCCCAGTGCCCCGCAGTTCTCTCCGACCCGGAGCCAGCAGTTTTTTACGACGGTTTTGGTGACGCAATCAACCTTAAGCTTGCAGTATGGTTTAAAACCTCCGACCTTATAACAGTTAAAAATCAGGTCTATACAAACATAGTTAAAATCTGCCGTCAGGACAATGTAGAAATCCCTTACACCCACTACGACGTAAAAATCCTCAACAACAAATAGACTTTGACTTTTACTCTGGAGCACCGCGGATTACATAACCGGCTTTCCATGGCTTGCCCTACCGGCCGGTCTTCCGCCCTGCTCCAGACGTGCTCCGCACCCATTCCAATCCGGGCTGGCATAAAAATCCCACCCCGGCTGTAACTTAAAAAAATAAATGCACAGCAAATAAAAAAGGCGGCACCCTTTAATAAGAGTACCGCCTTAATTGTTTTTAGCTAAAGCTTGCAGATATTAATCAAAATACCATGCATATTTATTACTTTCACAAGTAGCTGATGTAGCATCATTAAAATAAAGGATTTCAGTATCATTATTATTTGTTCCTGAATAACCAAGAGCAAAATTTTTAGATGCTACATTAGCTCTGAGTGTATAAGCAGATTCTGTAGAATTATATCCAAAGAAGAAAGTTGAAGCACCTGTTGCATCACTTGATGTTGAAGTACTTAATGAAACATTAGTTCCAAGTGATGTTGCAGCTGTTTCTGTCATAGCACTACTAGCTAAAGTAACGTATCCCTTTGATGTATGATAGATAGAGAAAGTATCATAAACTTTAGAAACTGTTTCTGATGAACTATTTGTTACATCATGGGTAACTGTAATTGTTCCATCAAGGGCAGGATAAATATTCCATGTTGCAGTACCACCACCAGTTGACCACTGACACATAAGTTTATTTGCAGCTCCAGCAGTATTCAAAGGACTGTGATCACTTCCATGATTTGCCTGAGCAAATGTATTCCTAATCTTATGTGTCATTGTTGCAGCAGTTGCACTTACAGTTTCTTCAGCAGCGTTCCATGTTTCACCATCTTCACTTGCATATACAGTAAATGTGTATTCAGTAGAACTTGTAAGACCTGTAAACTGGGCTACACCATCTGCTTCATCTGCATAAGTTCCTGCATAAGATGTAAGACTTATAAAGCTCTTAGCTGTTACATTCGCATCAGAACATTCAACTTTATACTGCCAGTTAGAAGAAGTATCATCAGATGCCCTATCCCATGTTACAAGAATTTCTCCTGTAAAGCGGGCTGTTGCAGCAACATTCATAGGAATATTAGTCGGATTCGAAGTTTCAACAGTTATGGCTTCAGTAGCATCAGAAGCATTTCCGTACACATCATAAGCAGTGGCAGTAATACTATAAGAAGTACCCTTTGTAAGTCCACTAAGAGTTGCAGAGACAGTACCAGCAGCTACATCAAGAGTCTTTGTTGTAGAACCTGTTGTATAACTGATTCTTACAAAACTAAGGTCAAGATCTGAAGGATTTGTCCATGTAAGCGGAATTTTAGTAGATTTAGCTGTTCCAGCTGTTAAATTTGTAACAGCAGCAGGAGCAACATCATTATAATAATCACTATTAGCTGTAGCTGTAGAAGCAATTATAAATGCAGCACATCCGGCGTTATCTTCAGAAGAAGAGTTTGTTAAACCGAATGTAAGGGAAGCATGGCATACATAGTAGCCTGACATGCTTTCAGAATACAATCTGCTGAAAGAAGAGTTCCAGCTTGATTCACCCCAGTAGAATGAAGCCTGTTTTGTATCAGTAATATAAGAAGTACCGTCGTTTTCTACACCTGTTGTTGTTGCAACCATTGCAAAATTAGACCAGTCGCCACTACCCCATGTTCCATTATAATCAACATAACTGCGACTGTTTGTATCTGCATAAAGGAAATAACCAGTTCCAACTCCTGTTGTACCTGTAGCAGCTTCAAGAGAGAAGTAACCGTCTGTTCCGCTTAATGCAGGACGGATAATCCAGTAGCTTGCTGTTGGATTTGCAGAATCTGCTACAGCACCTGTGTTATAACAGGTTGTAGAAGATTTACTTGATACCCATGCAAGGTAGCGTGAAGGAGTTGTACCGTTAGCACTATATCCGTTTCCAATCTTAAGGATTACAGTCTTAGCTGTTACAGCATCAGGTGTAGATGATACAACTGTTGTAGAACCGTTCATAACGCTTGCAGTAAAGGTATATTCAGAACCTACTTCAAGACCTTTAAAGTGAGCACTTTTTGTACCTTCTTCAACACCAGTTATAGAAGAAACTCCATTAGTACATGAAACATCATAAGTATAAGAAATTTTACTTCCGTCTGCTTCATAATCAACTACATCATTCCATGTTACAAGAACAGAACCTGTGTAGTTAACAACAGCAGAAGCTTCAAATGTATCAAGAGTTACAACAACATCTGTTCCAGTTGTCTGAACATGTCCAAGAGTATCAGTAGCATAGAGTGTATATGTAGCACCCTCTGTAAGACCAGTCAAAGCATAAACTCCACCTGTAAGACCTGTTTCTACAACTTCATCGCCTTTTTTAAGTGTAATTCCTGCAAAGTCATTATCAGCTGGATTTGCCCATGTAATCTTTGCAGAAGAAAGACCTGCACTTACACTTACTCCATCAGCATCTACTACTGGTGCTGTTGTATCAGCAACTGTAGAAGCTGTAAGAGGTGTTGCAGAAGTATGATTATCACATGCGTCATAAGCTGTTACTGTAATAGAATATTCAACTGCTGTTTCAGCACGCTGAAGGCTGCCGATTACAACAGTAACTGTTCCTTCAGCAGCAACAGAAGAAACATCAAGACCATCAGTTACATCATAAGTTAAAGCTGTTTCTCCATAAGTTGCAGTAACAGCACTTGCCATTGCAGGTACTGTAATACCATCTGCTGTAGTTGTAACTGCAATTGTAAGGTTTGTTGTATCATCAGTGCTGTTTCCCTTTGTATAAGTAAGGGTTACAGAATCTTCACCAGTAGAAGCTACTACGACAGCAGGAGCAACAGGAGGTGTTATATCATTAGTTGTTGTTACCCATCCGTCAGATGTACCAACAGTAGTTTCATACCATCCGTCAGCACCAACAGCCTTAATCTTTACACAGTAATTTGATTTACCATCAAGAGTTGATGTTGGAGTAAGAGTTACAGCACCTGCAGCAAGACTTCCTGTTTCAACTTCAGTATAAACATATTCATCACCAGAACTTGTAACCTTATAAATTTCATATGTTACAGAAGTAGCTTCTATTCCAGACTGATAAGTCCAGGTCAAAGTAAATGAGTGTTCTGAAGAAGCACTTTCTGTTGCATCTACAAGTTTATATGTTTCACTTTCAGGCATATAGCTTGCTTTTACATTAACGTCAAGAATTACAGTTTCTACATCAGAATCAGAGAACATTACATAAAACTTACATGCTCCATCTACAGCTTCTGTAATTGAAGAATCAACAGCATAAGAAACTACAGCCTTCCATGCACCTTCTCCAACAGAGTCAGAAGATGTAGTTGCTGTAAATTTACCAGCAGAAATACTTACGCCGGAAGCGCTGTTTTTGGCAATTAATTTTACAGGTTTAGAGTTTTTTACAAAAACAGTAAAAGTACCCTCTTCATCTCCAGGCATAATATTAGTCTTATCCAGAACAAAATCATATGTTTCTGAAGAAGATGTACTAAGACCTTCCACTGAGTACTCTGGTGAAGAATTTGAATTTGTGTCTACATAGTCAAATCCACCCTCGGTATCACAGGAAGTAAAAATCATAGCAGCTGTTAAAATTGCTGCAGAAATGACTTTTAAAGTTTTTAACATTTTTTCCTCCATACTTTATAGGGATACAAACATAGC
>NZ_JAILGZ010000050.1 GCF_024696245.1 Treponema sp. | reverse complement strand
TGTCTTTTTTTATTTTATATAATCTAATACAAACATTTCTTGTTATTATCAGCCAAAAGCTCTTTTTAAATTGACACATCATGTACTTAAATTTAATATTAACACATGAAGTTAACACAGCAGAAAAAATCATATTTATTGCAAAAAATACTACAGACTATAAGTTCCAAACCTACAATTTCATTTAAAGAACTTGCAGTTCACTGCAAACTTACAAGACAGACAGTTTCTACTTATGTAAAGGAGCTTGTTGAATCAGGCCGTCTTATAAGGAACAAGGGAGAAATCCATACTGCAGAAAGAGTATGCCGTACTTATGATGATTCCATGTTCAGGGATACTTTTGAACATGACTATACCTGGCTTAACGGATTTATGAGGAATGTAAGAAGATATGCTGATTCACCTGCCCTTTTTGATCCGGAAATCGGTCTTGAATACAGCTACAGTCAGCTTAATAAAGAAGCAAATAAATTTGCCCATGCCCTTCAAAAAAATCAGATTGGTAAAAATGATGTGGTAATGGCTGTCTTAAGGAACTGCCCAGCCTTTGCCATCAGCTATATTGGACCAAGAAAAACCGGTGCTATTTTACTGGCAGCAAATGTTCAGCTTGCAGCAGGAGAGATGGCACTCTTAATAGATCACAACCAGCCTAAGGCAATTATTTATTCACCTAATGCCCGTTCTTCCGTAACAGAAGCTGTAAAACTCTGCAAGCACAAACCTGCTGTAGTAATAATGGCAGACAATCTTGAAAAAGAAGAAATTCCGGAAGGCCATATTTCTTATGAAGACTTTACTCAGGGTATGTCAGAAAATGAAGTTCAGATAAACTTTCGCCCCCACATTTATGACGAAGTTTTAAGGCTTTGTACTTCCGGAACTACTGCCCTTCCAAAATCAGTTCCCATAAATGACATTAACGAAGTACTTTCTGCCCACGACGTAATCATGCAGTACCCTTTAAGCAGAATGGACAGAACCCTTAACATGACACCATGGTTTCACAGAGGTGGCTGTCACTGTGCAGGACCAGGACCGGCTTTTTATGCAGGAGCTTCTATTGTTGTAATGAGGAATTTTAAACCCCAGACAGCCCTTAGCTGGGTTTCTCAATATAAAATCACCTTCCTTATGGGTGCCCCTGCCAATCTTGAACTTTTAACAAGAAGCCAGGATAAAGAAAAGCTGGATATTTCAAACCTTAAGGGTATAGTTACCATGGGTGCTCCTTTAAGCAGGGCTGACTGCATCAGGTACAGCAATGCACTTACCCCAAATATCTTTAACGGCTACGGAACAACAGAAACCTTCTGGAATTCTTTTTTACGTCCCTACGACTTACCTGATGGTGCAGGTTCAGTTGGCTGCAGCTGCATAGATGATGAAGTAAGGGTTGTTCAGATTTATACAGACAGAAAGGCTGAACCTGATGAAATGGTTGACCATGACAGAATGACAGAAGGTGAAATCATTATTAAAAGTCCTGCAAAGTCTTCCTACTCTTATTATAAAAATGATGAAGTAACAAAAGAAAGATATTACAAGGGCTGGTACTACACTGGAGATACAGGTACCTGGGATGAAAAGTGGACTGTAACTATCAGGGGCCGTAAAGATGACATGATGGTTGTAAGCGGAGAAAACATTTATCCAAGTCAGATAGAAGATGCCATAAATGAGCATCCTAAAGTAAAGGACTGTATTGTCACTTCTGTTCCGGACAAAATCAGGGGACATGCTGTTGCAGCTTATGTTGTGGCAGATGACCCTTCCCTTACTATAGAAGAACTTTTTTCTTTCTGTTCTAATCATCCCATGCTGTCAAAATATAAAAGGCCAAGGTATTATGCTTTAATAAAAGAGATTCCGTGTACTGCAACAGGAAAAAAACTTCACTATCTTATGAGGGACAGGGCAAAGATTGATTTAGAAACCGGCTTTTTAAGAAGAGGATAATAAAGAAAGCTAAATTGTATAAAATATCGCATTGCATTATAATGTAATGCGATATTTTTTTTACAAACACATTAGAGGTAATTATGGTTATTTTAACACTGAACTGCGGTTCA
Organism: Treponema sp.; assembly: GCF_024696245.1. Classification (GTDB taxonomy): domain Bacteria; phylum Spirochaetota; class Spirochaetia; order Treponematales; family Treponemataceae; genus Treponema_D. The sequence continues at coordinate 31,276 of NZ_JAILGZ010000050.1, read as the reverse complement.
TCATCTGCAAAGTACCAGGTTTATGACTGGGACAACAAGGAAGTTATGGCAAATGGTGTTGTTGAACGCATTGGTATTGAAGGTTCATGCATCACACACAAAGCTAAGGGAAAGAAAACAGAAATTGAAAGCCCTTGTCCTACCCACAAAGAAGCAATCGAACTTATCATAAAAGAAATTACAGATCCAGAAGTTGGCGTTATCAAATCAATGGATGAAATCGGAGCTGTAGGTCATCGTGTTCTTCATGGTGGAGAAAAGTTTACAAAGTCAGTTCTTATTACTCCAGAAGTTCTCGACGGATTCAGGGAAGTAGTAGACCTTGGACCACTTCATATGCCTGCAAACATTATGGGTATTGAAGCAGCTCAGAAAGTAATGCCAAATGTTCCTCACTCAGCAATTATGGATACAGCATGGCACCAGACAATGCCAGAAGAAACTTTCCAGTATGCTATTCCACGTGAATGGTACGAAAAATATGCAGCACGCCGCTATGGTTTCCACGGAACAAGCTTCCTTTATACAGCAAAACGTGCAGCCGTTCTTCTTGGAAAAGATCCTAAAGACTGCAACCTCATCATCTGCCACATTGGTAACGGTTCTTCTATGTGTGCCGTTAAGAACGGTGTATGTTACGATACAACAATGGGTATTACTCCTCTTGAAGGTCTTGTAATGGGTACACGTTCCGGTGACCTTGACCCTGCCCTTCCTTTCTACATCATGCGCAAAACAGGAATGTCTGCTGACGAAATGGACAAGGCACTTAACAAGAAGTGTGGATGTCTTGGTATTACAGGAAAATATTCTGACCGCCGTGATATTGAAATTGATGCAGCCAAGGGAGACAAACTCTGTCAGCTTTCTATAGAAATGGAAGCCCTCCGCATTAAGAAGTACATCGGTGCATTTATGGCTGAACTTGGTCATGTTGATGCTATCGTATGGACAGCAGGTGTTGGAGAAAGAGGACCTATTACACGTATGAAGGCCTGCTCTGGTCTTGAAAACTACGGTATTAAAATTGATGCACAGCGCAACGAATGGTCATTCACTGGTAACGCAGAAACTTACATTCACGCTGATGATTCAAAGACAAAGATTTTTGTAATTCCTACAGATGAAGAGCTTGTAATGACAGAAGATGCTTACGCTCTTATGAAGGGAACTTACGATGTACATACAAACTTTAAGTACAGCTTCCAGTCAGCTGACTATGTAAACAAGGCTCGTGAAGAAGGACTTAAGGGAGACCTGGTTAAGAGACCTAACATTGCTAAAATCCTTGCCCGTGACATTATTGGTAAATAAGCTTAACAAAATAAGCTGAATTAAGCCAAAAGATATGCCCCTTAAAGCGGATTGATATGTATTCACTTTAAGGGGCGTTTTTATTTTAAACAAAAAAAAGCTGCAGAAAGTAAACACCTCCTGCAGCAGGAACTAAAAAACAGACTTACTGGCTGACAAATGCATCCAGCTGTGCTTCAGGTACAAAGCCGATATTTGTTGCTGTCTGTACACCATCCTTAAAAAGATAAACGGCAGGAACACTCATGATTCCAAGTTTCTGGCAAAGATTTGGAGCTTCGTCTACATCAACCTTATAGAAGTTAATGCTGCCGGCATGTTTTTCTGAAACCTTTTCTAAAACAGGGCCAAGCATCTGGCATGGACCACACCATGTTGCAGAAAAATCTACAACGCTTACACCGCTTTTTACTGCTTCATCAAATTCTGATTCTGAAATCTGTTTTACCATAAGTAACTCCTTGTTTTTATTTAAGATATTCAACAGCACTAAGTGCCGCAACGTTTCCTTCACCTGCAGCTTTAATATACTGATATGGAGTACCAGTAATATCTCCACATGCAAAGCAGCCTGCAATATTTGTCTTAAAATGACGGTCTACTGCTATGTGATTTCCGTCCAGTGCAATTCCCGGAATAAGCTGGGAAGGTTTAACACTGTCACGAAGAATAAATACACCGTCAACTTCAATCTCCTGATTCTTAAGAAGGAGGGACTGAACTTTAAGACCACCCTTAATTGAAAGAACAGAGTCTTCAATTACCTTTATATTTTCTGCATTAAAGCCAAAAGATTCCTTTTTGTAAAGAGGGATGTAATAAACCTCTGCACAAGTTTCTGCAAGAAAAGCTGCTTCGCTTTCTTCTTTTTCTGTCTGACCTATTACGGCAACTTTTTTACCTTTATAAAGGGCTGCGTCACAGGTTGCACAGTAACTTACTCCCCTTCCAAGGAAAGCTTCTTCTCCTTCGTATGCTTTACCAAAGTTTACACCGCTGGCAATTATAACAGACTTTGCTGAATAATTTTTTCCGGAACGGCAGGTAAGGCTAAAGGATTCTCCCATGGAATAACAGGCGGTAACCTGATCTTCCGTAATCTTTATACCAAGAACCTTCAGATGCTCCAGCATTTTTTTCTGAAAGTCTTCTCCAGTAATCTCCGGAAGTCCGGGATAATTGCGGACACCATGAGCCTTACTTATTTTATCGCTTAAAGAAGCAGTTCCCAGTAAAAGAACATTCTTATTGCGGACTGTTAAGGTAATGGCTGCTGATATTCCGCCGGGACCTGTACCAATAACTGCTACGTCATAAATCTGATTCTGAACGTCTTCCATTGTTTACTCCTTCTTAAAACTGATTGTGTACAATTAAATAATAGATTGTATACAATCATTTGTCAATAGTTTTACATTATTTTTTTTTACGGATACAAGTTCCTGCTTATTCATTGTACATTTTAAATTGATTTATGGTACACTAAAATCCATATGTCAGAAGAAAAAAATACAGCAGGCAAAATAAAAGCTGCCCTTTATCTTATTCCGGTTACCCTTGGAGACACTCCTTTAGACAAGGTACTGCCTTCCTACAATACAGAAATTATAAGGGGAATCAAAGACTATATCGTAGAAAGTACAAAGGCTGCCAGAAGATTCCTTGCACAAAATGACAAAAACCTTCCTATAGAAGATTTTAATTTTACAGAATTAAATGAACATACGGATTTAAAGACAATCTCCCACTACCTTGACCCCCTCATTAAACATAAAAGACCTATGGGAGTCATTTCTGATGCAGGCTGTCCGGCTGTTGCAGATCCAGGGGCTGCTGTTGTAGAAATGGCACAGAAAAAAAACATAGATGTAATTCCCCTGGTGGGACCTTCTTCCATGATTATGGCTGTAATGGCAAGCGGCTTTAACGGTCAGAGTTTTGCCTTTAACGGCTACCTTCCTGTTAAACCTGCAGAGAGGGCTCAGAAAATCCGTCAGCTGGAAGTAAGGGCTGCTAAAGAAAAACAGACCCAGCTTTTTATAGAAGCTCCTTACAGAAACATAAAGATGTTTGAAACAATTCTCCAGAGCTGCAGACCTGATACAAGGCTTTGCATTGCCTGCGGAATTACAACTCCTTCTGAATACATTCACACAAAAACTATTGCTGAATGGAAAAAAGAAGGAGCTCCGGATATAAACAAAATACCGGCTATATTTTTAATCTACAGATAAGTTAAAAAAAAGAGGATGCAAATGGAATCAATTATTCTTATGGGTATAAAGCACTGCGGAAAAAGCGCTCAGGGAAAACTTCTTAGTCAGAAACTCAGCCTGCCCTTTTATGATATAGACGACCTTATAAGTGAATACAATAAAATGTCTCCAAGAGAAATCTATACTTCAAAAGGAGAAGAGGGCTTTAAGGAAGCAGAAGCTGATGCCTGTAAAAAACTTGCAGACCTTCTTGCAGAAAAAAAACAGGATGCTGTAATTGCCACCGGTGGAGGAATCTGCAACAACAAAAAGGCCCTGGATATTCTTCATCCCCTTGGAAAATTTATCTTCCTCTGTACTCCGGAAAAAACTGCTGCCGACAGAATTATGCGTGAAGCTAAAAAAGGAAAAGACGGCAAACCAGAAAATCTTCCAGCCTATATTGCAAAAAAAAATCCCTGCTCCATTGAGGAAGCAAGGACTATCTTTCATGATTTTTATGTAGAAAGAATCAGTATTTACGAATCAATTGCAGATGAAAAGGTCATAATGAAGGACGCTCCTAAAAACGTAAACACTGACCAAATCATCGCAGTTATTTAGGATCAGCCGGCACAACCACCGCATCCGCCGCCGCAACCACCGTCACAGCTGCAGTCGCCGCCACAGTCTCCGCCGCATCCGCCTCCACAGCCACCGCCGCAACCGCAGCCCTGTGAAAGTGAAGCAAGTTCATCTTCTGTAGCTTCCCTTACATCGATTACTTCTACATCAAAGTGCAGTCTTACACCGGCAAGTTCGTGATTTGCATCTACAGTAACTGTTGTATCATTTACTTCTGTTACCTTTACAATCTGTGGACCGTAAGGAGTATCTGCCTGAAACTGCATTCCTACTTCTATAGGAGTTGAAGTATCAAAGTTTTCCCTTGGTACTTTTGCAATCATTTTTTCATCACGTTCACCATAACCATCTGCAGCTTCAAGAACAGCTGTAAATTTATCACCAGGATTTTTTCCTTCAAGTTCTTCTTCCAGTTTAGGAAGGAGATAGTTATTACCGTGAATGTAGCAGAGAGGTTCCTTTTCTACTGAAGTATCAATAAGATCTCCTGCATCATCTTTAAGTGTGTAATGAATCTGTACGAATTTATTCTTTGTAATCTGCATTATTATTCCTTATTCATCCTGAACAACTTCTGTAACTTCAGGACAAGTTTCCTTTAAGTAGCGTTCTACGCCCATTTTAAGTGTCATCATTGCCATTGGACAATCGCCGCATGCTCCGGTAAGACGAAGATGGACTTTATTGTCTGAATCAATACTAATGAACTCCATGTCTCCGCCATCTGCACGAAGCTGGGGTCTAAATGCTTCCAGGGTCTCTTTTACTTTTGAAACTAAAGCTTCATCTGCCATATCATGCCTCCATTGTTTTTATTAACCCAAGCTCTCAAGCTTACGGTTTATTTCTAGAATACGTGTATGAATGTAATGGTCTGCAGCAAATTTTTCAAGCACACCTAAAGCTTTTCCATCTTTGTCTACAACTGGAATTGCTTCTGTATCATTGTCCGAGAACATATCATACAGTTCCGGGAGTGTTGTATCAGCACTACAAGTACAAACCGGAATGTCCATAATATCAACGGCAAGAAGGGTTTCTGCCATTTCTCCAATTAAAAGGGTTTCCTTAAGATGCTCAAGGGTAATGATTCCTTCAAGAGTATCATCAAGGGACGACTTTACTACAAATGACTGATAATGATGTTTTTCAAATTTTGTAAGTACATCACGGATAAGTTCATTATCATTTACAATTGCATTGCTCTTAGGGTCACAGGCCTTTTCACTACCCCATTCAACATCAGAAACACGGCTGCGTTTAATAATGTCGTCTTCCGTAACATTCATGCCGGCCTCTTCTGCCTTAGTAATACCGTACTTAACAAAAACAGGTCCGATAAGTTCTGCAACAAAAGTTGTAGCTGTTACGATAAGAAGGATACTGTCTCCGATTGTGTCCTTAAAGTAGTTGCCGGCTGTAAGTGAAAGACCAATGGCAACACCTGCCTGACTTAAAAGACAGTATTTCATGTAATTCTGTACTGTAAGTGGAGCCTTAGTTATGTAAGCACCAAACCAGGAACCTATAGCCTTACCAAAAGTTCTTCCTACAATATAAAGAAGGGCAAGTACAATAAGAAGGGGTTTCATTTCCCATATATTCAGTTTGGCACCAACTACAACAAAGAACAAGACATAAATAGGTGGTGTGAACTTATTTGTGAATTCAAATACAGGACGTACATTTTTTTCTGAAAAGTTAGCAATGTAAAAACCGATACTCATGGCTGCAAGAATATTGCTAAGGCCGATTCTGTCACATACACCTGTACACAAAAGAAGAAGTCCAAGGGCAAAAGAAAGTACGCGGCCTTCTTCGTGCATAAGCTTTTTAATGATAAAGGTAAGTACCCAGCCTAATAAAAGACCAAAGGCAATTGAACCAAAAACATTGTAGGCAACATTAAGCATCTGTCTGCCAAAAGAAACTGCATGACCACCAAGAATAGGAGCTGCTACAGTAGAACAGATTGCAAAAAGAATAAGGGCTACTGCATCATCCATGGCAACCAGACCGTAAATCATTGTAGTTAAAGGACCACGGCTTCTGTATTCCTGAAGAACATTTGTAGTAGCTTCCGGTGCTGTAGAAGAACAGATGGCACCTAAAAGAATACCAAAACAGAATGAAAGCTGAACATCACGGGTAAAGAAATAACACGCAAATCCTGTAAGAAGTGCTACAAAAACTGCTGGTACAAGGGATTCAAAAAGAAGAACACTTACAAACTGTTTTCCCATCTTTTTTATAACATCAGTCTTAAGTTCTCCACCAACAAGAAAACCGATAAAGGCAAGAGCAATAATACTAATAGGATTAAGAAGGCTTACGATTTCCGGACGGATAAGCTGAAAACCAGAATCTCCGATAATAATTCCTACTATAAAATAACCAACAACCTGGGGAATTTTTAGCTTCTGAAAAAGATGACCTCCACAAGTTCCAAAAAAAAGCATAAGCCCTAATATAATTGCAACCTGAGGTCCCAGCTCTGAAAAATGCATGAATTCCGGAAGAACATTCATTAATGGATCTTTCATACCAACCTCTTAAATAAGTGATAAATTGTATGCAAAGTATACACTTATTTCATCATTTGGCGAATAACCTGAGAGAAAGTTTTTCCATAATAAAGGCTGGCGTACATACAGGATGCACTTAGAAGTTTTCTTCCGTATTCCCTTGTTTCTGTAAAAGGCAGGGCTTCAAGGAAAAGGTCATTGGAGAAGTCTTTTCTTTTAAAAAGAATGGTCGCAGTTTTTATCCATTTGCGGACATTGGTAATTCCTGCATTGTAAGAAAATAAAGCCCTGAGTTCACTTTCTTCAATTCTGTGAATAAGTTCTTCAAGATAGAAGGAACCAAAGCGAATATTTGTGGCACTGTCAGTAAGGTCATATTCCTTTACCTTAAGTTTTCTTGCCACATCTCCTGCAGTTGAATCCATTAACTGGGTAAGGCCGGTTGCCCCTGCATGACTCTGTATTGCAGAATCAAAAAAGCTTTCACTTCTGATAAGGGCGTAAAGAAGATATTCATTCTGATTAAAATCACTGCAGCATTTTTCTACATCTTCCGTATAATCCCGGGGAAAAGCAAGTTCCAGCATCTGACGGTTTAACTTACTGTCTGGATAATTAAACTTGCGGGAAGCTATCCTTAAACTCTGGGGATAGAACTTTTCTTCGTTACTGCCGCACTGCTTTAAAAAGAGGGCTGTCTTGCAGGCACATTCCATGGAAATTTCTGATGAATACTTATTCCAGGCGTCATAAATATATTCTGCAAAACCATAATCTGCATAACCTTCTAAAAGACGTTCTGCATCCTTATTAACTTTAATGGAAGTTTTACTGCCAAAATCAAAAAGGGCTTCTTCCATCTCTTCCTGACTCATACCTGCCTTTTCTCCGGCAAGTAAAAAGTAATAAAGGTTTGTCCTGCAGGCAGCAGCTTTTTTAAAATAATCCTGGCTTAGATTTTTTGCTTCATCTAAAGGCTTAAAAAGATAACCTTCTTCTAAGAGTCTGCCGCTTACATAAAAATATTTTGAAGTAGTTTCTTCTGATGCAAAAGAAGAAATTATTTCCGTAACCTTAAGATATTCAGACCAGAGCTGATTTGAAAGAAGACTGGCAGACAGTGTATCAAAAAAATCGTCATAGTAGGCAGGGTCATGGAGTTGAGGAGCATAAGATTCTATAAAGTTAATGGTTTCTGTATAAGGCAGCTTAAGGGATTCATTTAATAAATACCAGAGGGCATTATCATATTTGGCCTTATCAGAAGCAAACTTCATTGCACTAATAAAAGACTGAATTGCAGCATTTACATTACCGGCTTTTGAATTAAGACGACCAATATAAAAACATAAATAAAAACTGCTGTCATTATCAGAGACCTCAGGAAGAAGAGCTTCCAGCTTTTTTGCAGAAGCCCTGTAATCCGATGAAGCATAAAGGAGGGTTTTTCCTATCTCTGAATAAAGAAGGGGTAGTGAATAATCTGCTGCAACTTTTTCTACATAATCTATGGCTTTGGAATACTTTCTTTGATAAACATTCTTTCTAAAAAGCAGAACATCATCTTCAAGTTCATGTTCTTCTATAAAAATTTTATGAAATTCTGTAAAAGGAAACTCTGTCAGCCATCTGTTTAAACTCTGACTGCCTATTTTTTCGTGACACTGAGAAAGAGCCTCATATCTGTAATACAAGTCATCAGAAAATTCCGGTTCAAATTTAATTCCGTAAGTCAGATCAAGAATCTTTTTAGGCTGCCGGTATTTAAGGTACTGTTCGCACAATTCCCAGCGGGATTTCTTATCTTTATATCTTCTGTAGATTTCTTCATAGGTTTTGATTCTTGCAGAAACATCTTCAAGTTCTGCCCTTTCTTTTAAAGCACAGCGGGCAATAACCGGAGAACACTCTTGAGCCGCATTGGTAAAATAACGGCAGGCATCAGAATAATTTTTGTTTTTAAGACAGCGGAGGCCTTCAAAATAAGCTGCGTCTACCCCGTACTTTTTCTGGAGGACTCCTTCAGAAGCCCTGCAGCCTGATACAGGCAGACTCAGTAAAATTGAGAAAAGAAATATTAAGGGAGATACAAGTTTCATTCGTTAGGAATTTTTATGTATGTTCCGGAAACAATCTTATCCGGATTTCTGATTCCATTATAACGGGCAAGGAACTTATAGCGCCATGGATTTTTATAGTAAGCATTTGCAATATCCCAAAGGGTATCGCCCCACTTAATCTTATATGTAACAGGTTCCTTCTTTACGTCTGCCTTAGGTACTTCCGGTACAACTACTTCTGCTTCTTTTACAACAACGATTTCGTTTTCTTTTGCAGGAGCAGCAGGCTCAGGTTCAACTTCTTTTTCTGCAGGAGGAACAACTTCTATTACTACCTTTTCATCAAGGTCTGCAACAGGTTCTTCGTAAGCTTCTTCTACCGGCTCTTCCACAGGCTGCTGCTGAGGCTGAGCTTTTTTATTCTTATTGAAGATATTAATCTTTGACGGAATTACAAAAAGCACAAGAAGGGCACCGATGATACAAATAATTGCACAGATAATGCAGATAATTACAGGTACGCGGGTCTTCTTTTTAATTTCATCAGCATCCTGATAGTCTGAATTGTATGTAGACTTTCCTTCGAGGGTTTCTTTGTCATAAAGGTCGCTGAACATATTATTGTCAGGTCTGAAAGTTGGATCTTTTGTTTTATACATATCGTCATCCAGTGAGCTGGTGTCAAACTCTTCTTCTGTATTAAGATCTGGTTCCCCAAAATCTTCATCAAAAACACCACTTAATCCTACAGCACTTGCACTTGCTGCTGCAACTGCTGTCTGTTCATCATCAAAGTCAGGAAGGCTAAAATCTTCTTCTGCAGGCTTTTCTTCGTCAGCAGGATTTTCTTCTACTGAATCTTCTGCAGAAACTTCTTCTTCTGTTACTGTATCATCTGCAGGAGCATCAAAATCAGGAAGACTAAAGTCATCAAGGGATGGTTCAGCAGGAGTTTCTTCTACGACAGGCTCTTCTGCAACAGCTTCTTCTTCCGGAACAGATTCTTCTTCCGGAACAGATTCTTCTACGGAAACATCTTCTGTTACTGCATCATCAGCAGGGGCATCAAAATCAGGCAGGCTAAAATCATCAAGAGATGGTTCTGCAGGAGTTTCTTCTACGACAGACTCTTCTGTAACTGGCTCTTCTGCTGTAACAGATTCTTCTTCCGGAACAGATTCTTCTACGGAAACATCTTCTGTTACTGTATCATCAGCAGGAGCATCAAAATCAGGCAGGCTAAAGTCATCAAGGGATGGTTCTGCAGGAGTTTCTTCTGTAACTGCTTCTTCTACAGAAATATCCTCTGCAGCCGGCTCTTCTTCCGGAACAGATTCTTCTACAGGAGTTTCTACCAGAGCAGGATCGCTTTCTGAAATTGAGTCAAAATTAAAATCATCACTTTTTTCTTCTTTTGAAGCTTCTGATTCATCAACAGAAACCTGGCTTTCTTCATTTACTTCATCAAAAGAAAAATCTTCGTCGTTTGGAGATGGTCCTATCACTGCACTTTCCTCTTCACTACTTTCTATCTTCTCGTTATCACCTACACCAAGAACATTAAGTTCATCCATAGAAAGGCTCACTTCATCCATTTTTTCTGAATCAGAGTCACCTTCACTTTGGTCCTGAGAAGGAAGATCATTTAAAATATCGGCAGGAATTTCAAAATCATTATTTTCTTCTTTATTATCATCTGAATTTGCCAGGGCATAGGCACCAGCTCCGGCTAAAGCAGCTCCTCCGGCAATAAGGGCAGCGTCTGCAGCAGACAAACCTTCATCTTTTTCTTCCGGATTATCAAGTGAATTCCCCTCTGCACTTTCATCTGTTACAGGAAGGGTAATTTCTTCTTCGTTAAAGTCTGCCAGGTCTTCGTCACTTACGGCTGTTTCTTCCATAAGGGGTTCTTCTACCACAGGTTCTTCAATAATAGCATCGTCTGTAAGAGGCAGGTCATTTGCAATTGTATTGTCATAAGCTTCTCCCGGAATCTCTGTATCTGTAGATTCAGAAGCTTCTGCAGTCTGGGAATTGTCGTCAGTATCAAGAGGAACAATTGTATCGTCAATATTAAAGTTAACAGGTTCAGTATTTCTGTCCAGCAGAGTTCTTGAAACAAGAGTTACCTGAGTCTGGCTGTTTTTTCCTGTTTCCGGGTCATTTATTTTTGCACTGAGGGCATTTTTTTCATCAAGGGATATTTCCAGATTAAGGGTAGGTTCACCGTTTTCGTGGGGATTAAGCTGTTTAATTTCCAGGGTATCAACATATTCAGCATCATCCATAGATCCTGATTCAGAACGGTAAAGGTCTACATGAACTGTAGTCTGGTTGTCCTGAACAGTGGTAAGATTGAGATTTTTTGTCTCGGCAGTTCCTTCAGTAAGAATGGGGTAAAAAGTTCCGTCCGCCAGTTTAATTCCAATTTGCTTCATAGATACCCTCGTAATTAGATTCTATTATATCTTAACCAATATCGGCAGAAAATCATATCAACTTTAGCTTTTTTTTCTAAAGTCATTTTTCTCAATTATACACTAATTATGGCAGCAAATATCACTAATAATACACTGTTCACAAAGAGGATTACGGGCCTTACAGATATAGCGGCCATGAAGAATAAGCCAGTGGTGGGCATGTTCCATATACTTTTGGGGAATACGTTCTACAAGGGAGGCTTCTACTTCTTCCGGATTTTTACCCTGGGCCAGACCGATTTTTGGACAGATACGCATAAGGTGGGTATCTACCGGCATTACAGGCTGATGAAAAACCACATTCAGCACTACATTTGCAGTTTTACGGCCAACTCCGCTTAGAGTCATAAGCTCTTCCCTGGTGGAAGGAACTTTTCCGTCAAAATCTTCTATTAATTTGCGGCAGAGGGCAATTACGTGTTTAGCTTTGGATTTATAAAGACCTATGGATTTTATGTAGGGAATAAGCCCTTCTTCTTTAAGGGCAAGGATTTTTTGAGGGGTGTCGGCTACGGCATAAAGCTTTTCTGTTGCAATATTTACGCTTTTATCCGTAGCCTGGGCAGAAAGTACAACTGCTACCAGAAGAGTAAAGGGAGAAGTCCACTTTAATTCAGACTGAGGACAGGGATTTGCCTTTTTAAAGCGGGTAAAAACTTCCTCAATCTGACTTTCTGACAGCAGTTTCATACTATTATTATACAGCCTCTTATTTTACAGCTTCCTGAAGGGCCTGAATCTTATCAGTATTTTCCCAAGGGAAACCTTCACGGCCAAAGTGACCATAGCTTGCTGTTTTACGATAAATTGGCTGCTTAAGGTTAAGGGTTGCTGAAATTCCTGCAGGTGTGCAGTCAAAAACCTTTTCTACGGCAGCAACAATCTTTGCACAGTCATACTTTTCTGTTCCAAAAGTATCTACCATAATTGATACAGGGAATGGAACACCAATAGCATAAGCCAGCTGAACTTCTGCCCTGTCAGAAAGACCTGCTGCAACAATGTTCTTTGCAATATAGCGGGCCATGTAAGCTGCAGAACGGTCTACTTTTGAAGGATCCTTACCGCTGAATGCTCCACCACCATGACGGCCCATTCCACCATAAGTATCTACGATAATTTTGCGGCCGGTAAGACCTGCATCTCCATCAGGACCACCTGTTACAAAGCGGCCTGTAGGGTTGATGTAGTACTTTGTGTTTTCATCAAGAAGACCAGTTGGTTCAAGAACAGGCTTAACAATCTTTTCTATTATAGTCTTTTCGAGTTCTTCGTGAGAAACAACGTCATCATGCTGATGAGAAACTACAACAGTATCGATTCTTACAGGCTTAAAACCGTCATATTCAACTGTAACCTGAGATTTTGCATCAGGCCTGAGCCACTTTATGGCACCTGAGTGACGAAGTTCATGGGCTTTAAGAAGAATCTGATGTGAATAGTATACTGGAGCAGGCATAAGTGAAGGAGTTTCATTGCAGGCATAACCAAACATCATTCCCTGGTCTCCGGCACCCTGCTGACCTTCGTATTCATCAAGGCCTTTTCCTACTACACCCTGATTAATATCTGCTGACTGGGCATGGATACGGTTTTCAAATACACAGTTTTTACCGTCCAGTCCCTTTTCTGCTGAATCATAACCGATATCAAGTGCAACCTGACGGGCTATTTTTTCTACGTTTGACTTAAATACATTAATGTCTACTTTTGGATCCTGAAAACCTACTTCTCCTCCAACAAGAAGGAAATTTGTAGTAGAAAATGTCTCACAGGCAACGTGGGCATTCTTATCAAGAGAAAGGGCATAATCAAGGATAGCATCCGAAACCTGATCACAAAGTTTGTCCGGGTGTCCTTCTCCTACTGATTCTGATGTAAATAAGTGATGATTTTTGTTTAAGACAGCGCTCATAGTCGAGCCTCCCTTTTAGCAAGATTTACTGACCTCCTGCGAGGACAGCTTCCGCTCTGCAATTTGGATAAATCGGCGGATAGTTAGTGCACGTGAAATATAATACAGTAAGTTGTTAAAATCAAGGGTAAAAAAGTATCAATAATCGTAAAATTTTATCAAGATTACTTTAAATATTGCAAATTGGAAATTCTTGACTTATAATTATTTATAATTAAATAAAGGTAATCATGTAAAGGAGTTTATGCATGGCTTTAAAAAAATCCTATTCCAAAGACAAAGTTACTTGTAATGTTACATTTTCCGTTTCACAGGACGCTGCACATGGAGCTGAAACAGTAACCATAGCAGGCGACTTTAATGGATGGAGCAGCACTGAAACACCACTCAAGAAGGGTAAAGACGGAACTTTCTCCGTAAAAATTCCTCTTGAAGCTGGTAAAGAATATCAGTTCCGCTATCTTCTTGACGGCAAACAGTGGGAAAACGACTGGGCAGCAGACAAGTACATTCCGGCTCCTTTCTCACATACAGACAACTCTGTTGTTATCTGCTAAATATTATAAAAGACTTAAAAACTTTTATTAGAGCTGCTTCACTATGAGGCAGCTTTTTTTTATTATTATCTGAATAACTTATATCTATTGCATTCAAAGAAGGCAGAAGTATGGAAAACTTAATTCAGATAAAAAACTGTTCCGTAAGCAAAAACTCAGTAACAATCCTTAATAATGTGGACTTTACCATGAACAGCTCTCAGGCATGGCTTATTACAGGGCCTAACGGGGGTGGTAAGGCAGCCTTTATTGATGCCCTGTCAGGAAAAGCAGATTTTACTCCACTGGCAGAAGATTCACTGGCAGAAAACTCTTTTGCAGGTAATGTTGCTACTGTGTCCCTTGAAGTAGCAGCTTCTTTAATAGAAGAAGAACGCATGAGGGACGAAAGCGAATACATGGATAAAGAAGATATTGGCCGTACGGGAAGACAGTATATATGTGAAGTTCTTGGCGGTTCCTCTAAAAAAGGTGCTCCCCTTCCCCCTATAGCTGCCAGACTGGAAACTTTTCCTCAGGTAAAGCTTTGCGGCGTAGAAAAAATCCTTGACCGGGGCCTGCGTTACATGTCTACAGGAGAAATCAGGCGTACCCTTTTATGCCGTGCCCTGCTGTCAGGATGCGGACTTTTAATTTTAAGCGATCCATTTGCCGGTCTTGATGCAGAAAGCCGCCGCATACTCCTGGAATTCTTTGACACCCTTTCCCACAGGCAGACAAATTCAGATAAGGATTCAGGTTTTCCTAAAATCATACTTTGTATGGAACGCTTTCATGAAATTCCAGACAATATTAACAAGGTAATAGAGTTTAAGGACAAAAAAGTTTCATTCTGCGGTGACAGAAAGGAATACGAAGCTCTTGTTATGGAAAAGAGGGCTAAAAAAGAAGAAGAAAGGGAAAAAACAAAGAAGGCTTTTCTGGAAGAACTGGAAACTATAAGAAAAGAAAGCCATGCCCTTGCCCCGGAAGATGATTCAACAGAAGAAAGCCTTATAAGCTTTGAAAACGTAAATGTGGGCTGGGAAGATCACCATGTTCTTGTAAACCTTAACTGGGAAATCCGTAAGGGCATTCACTGGCTTATAAGAGGACCTAATGGTTCCGGAAAAACTACTATTCTTGAACTTATAACCGGAGACAACATGCAGGTCTTTAGGGAAAACATAAAGATTTTTGGAAAGCGCCGTGGTTCCGGAGAAACAATCTGGGATATTAAGCGTAAACTGGGAATCGTAAGCTACAGGCTTCATGTTGAATACCGCATGGTTGGTGGAACAAGCCTTGAAAACGTAATAATTTCCGGCTTTAAGGACAGTATCGGTCTTTACGAGATTCCTACGGACTTTGAAAAGGCAACGGCAAGAGCCTGGCTTAAACTTGCAGGTTTTGCAGGCAGGGAAAACGACACTTTCTCTTCTTTAAGCTACGGTGAACAGAGGGCTATTCTTATAATAAGGGCTGCCGTTAAAAATCCAAAGGTTCTTATTCTTGATGAACCATGCCACGGTCTTGATGAAGATTACCGTACCAAGCTTCTGGATTTAATAGAAACTGTTGCAGAAACAGGAACCACCACCCTTCTTCATGTAACCCATGATCCTTCGGAAGTACGTCCCTGCGAAAAGCACATCCTGGAACTTCACCCTGGGGAAGACCCAATGTTTAAGATTATAGAAGAAAAATGAAAGCTTACCTGACAGTAGACGACATTGCTACAGAAAGAACGGCAATCCTCACTGACTACCTTACAGACAGACAGATTAAAGCTCTAATGTTTGTATGGGGTCAGAGGGCCGATGCTTTTGCAGATAATTGTGTATACGCAATAAAAAAAGGCATGGTTCTTGGCAACCACAGCTACAGTCACCCGGCCTTTACTTCCCTTACAATGGAAAAAGCCAGGGAAGAAATACTAAAAAACGACAGATTAATAGAAAGCTTCTACAAGAAGGCTGGAATCAAAAGACCCTTTAAGGCATTCAGGTTTCCATACGGTGACTGCGGGTCTGCTTTAGAAGATTCCCTGGATGATTTTCTTAAAAATCAGGGCTTTACACCTTTAAAAGACTCTGCCATGGCCTTAAAAAAGAGACACAGCGTCCTCTGGGACTTTGATTTTAGGGAATACAAGGTAAGACCAGTCAGCGGAATCTCTTTCAGTGAGATTTACAAGAAAGCAGAAAATTTTCTTACTGAATGGAAGGCTGATAAGGAAAAGTTCAGGGATTTTATTCCGGTAATCCTTATCCATGACCACACAGAAACTGAAGACATGGAAAAGAATTACTTTGAAAAACTCATAAATTTATTTTTAGACAATGGAGTAGAATTTATACCACCCTGCGGCCTCTCCAGCTGCCCTTCTGCCAGCGAATAAAGACAACCACTGCCCTGAAGATTTCATCAGCAGCCATTCCCATCCATATTCCTGCAAGACCAAAACCGCAGAAAATACCAAAGAACCAGGAAGCTGCAATGGAAATTCCCCACATGGAAGATATTCCTAAGGTAACAGGAAAGAGAATATCCCCTGCTGCCCTCATACTTCTTATAACTACATAGTTTGTAACACGACCGATTTCTAAAAAGAGAGCTACAAGCATTACACTGCTGCCAATTTTTATAATACTTTCGTTTTGAGTAAATAAAGAAAGGGTGTAAGGAGAAATAAGCCAGTTTACGGAAGCTATTATAAGGGTAATTCCCATTGCCCAGGCCAGACACTTTAACACTTTTTTATAGGCGTAATCATAACGGCCGGCTCCGACAGCATGCCCCGTAATTATGGAAACAGCATTTGCTATGGCATTTGAAAATACTGTAGAAAAACCTGTAAGAATATTACAGTAAGACTTTGCCGTAACTGAATCAGGCCCCAGCATATTAATAAAAACAGCTATTACCGTAACGGAACCGGTATAAGAAAAGCTTTCTCCTGCAGCAGGAATCCCCAGCTTTATCATTTTTGCAAGAAGCTTGCCTGGGAATGGAAAAAAATGCCTGAGGGAAAAACGGCCGCCTATTATTCTATAGAAGAAAAAGATACATAAAACAAAACCAATTACATTGCTGGCAGAAGTAGAAGCTGCAACTCCGGAAATACCCATATTAAGTTTTTTAAGGGGTCCATAAAGGAACATATAGTTACCGGCAATATTAAGGATATTCATAACAAACATGATTATCATGCCAAAAAAGGTTTTTCCGTTACAGTTGAATATCTGGCTGAAAATTCCTACAGCAGCATTGGCAAATAAAAAGAGGCTTACGATTTTCATGTAGGCAGAGGCATCATCCATCATTACAGAAGGAACTTTAATCAGGGATAAAAGCTGCCTTGAAAAAAAAGCCAGTATTATAGAAATAAAAAGACTGATAAAAATATTAAAGGCAACGGAAAGGGAATAAATCTGATTCATTTCTTTACCGGATTTTCCAGCACCCAGATACTGAGAAATAATTACACCGGAAGCACTGCTGATAACGCAAAAGGCAAGGAGTAAAAAGCCGATTATCTGGTTAGCATTACCCAGAGCTCCTACAGCATTGTCAGAATAGTGACTTACCATAATGGTATCCACATATCCCAGGAACATGGAAAGAAGCTGCTGTACAAACATTGGCCAGGCAAGTTTTACAACTGATAATGTTTTATTTTCTACAGAATTTTCACTCATAACTGCATCCTGAATTAATAATAAACCTGCATACTAAACTTAAATGAATTAATGTCAAGCAGGTTAAAAAAAATACATAAAAAATGAAATTTATCAAAAGTGGGATTATAATATAGAGGTGATTTTCAGAAAAAAGAACACCAGAATATCACTTTCCCCAGCTCAAAAGAGCATTCTTTCTGTAATAATGCTCATATGTATTATTGTTCAAATTTTTTCACTTTCCCTTATTTATAAATCCAGAAGACAGGCTCAGGAAGACACAGCCAGAATTTATGGAGAAAGTCTTGCTTCGGGAATTACTGTTATTGTTAACTCCAGTCTTTACATAACCCAGTCAATGAAAAGTCTCTATCTTAATTACAGGGACAATTTTCTTACAAACTTTGACATGATCTGTATAGACTTAAGTAAATCCTCTGATTCCATAAGTGAATTCTTTTTAGCACCAATGGGAACCATTACTCATGCCTGGCCGGAAGAGATTAAAGAGTCAACCATAGGCTTTAACATGATTAATGACACGGAACAGGGAGAAAAGGCAATTAAAGCCATCAATACAGGAAAAATTACTGTTGCCGGACCTCATATCCTTAAAAACGGAAAGCCTGGCTTTATTATCAGAAACCCTATTTTTAAGGATGACAAATTTGATGCCTTTACCACAGTTGTTCTGGACTGGGAAAGATTTGTAAATCAGATTATTAATCAGCTGGATACTTCTTCTGAAGAATATAACTTTGGTGTATGGAAGACCAATAACAACCACACTTACACAAACGAACATGGCTTTATCTTTGCTGATACTACTAAAGATGTTTCAAGAAGTGTAAAAATCAAGATAAAAGTACCTAATGACGTATGGTACCTTTCTGTTGAACCTGTAGAAGGCTGGGTAACAGTACAGGATTTAATTCCTGACATATTGATTTCCATAGCTATCGTTTTAACAGTCTTTCTCCTGCTGTTTAAGAGAATGCAGGAAACTTCCAGAAAACTTCATCTTTTTGAATATGACCAGCTTACAGGTGTTCTTAACAGACAGGCCTTTTTTGACAAGGCTTCAAAACTCTTAAAAAATAATCCGGACAAAAGCTTTGACGTACTTCTTGGGGACATTGAAAACTTTAAGTTCCTTAACAGCATTTATGGTACGACAGAAGCAGATAACTTACTTAAATACCTTGCAATTGAATATAAAAAGCTTGAACCTTACGGAATTATAGGTCGTTACGGCGGAGACTCCTTTATAGTTCTCTTTCCTACAAGCAGACGTTCGGCAGAAAATGAATTTCTTGATCAGATAAAAGGAATTATAAGCCACGCCCCGATACAGAACTTTAACATCAACTTTGGTTTTTACGGCAATATAGACCACAGCACTTCCATAAACATTATTTGCGACAGGGCTCTTTTTGCTGCTAAAAGCATTAAGCACAATTATGATGTTCACTTTGCAAATTATGACGGTACTGTAAGTAAAGTTCACATAAGGGAACAGTTTCTTGAAGCTTCTTTCCCTAAGGCTCTGGAAAACGATGAGTTTAAAGTATGGTATCAGCCTAAATTTTCTGCCAAGGAAGAAAAGATTGTAGGGGCAGAAGCTCTGGTAAGATGGATTCAGCCTAATGGAACAATAATTTCTCCAGGGGAATTCATTTCTCTTTTTGAAAAGGACGGTCTTATCGTAAAGCTGGATGAATATGTATTTACAACAGTCTGCCAGCATATAAGAAAGCGTCTTAATGAAGGCAAAAGCATTGTTCCTGTTTCTATAAACGTATCCAGGGCCAGCCTTCACCACAGCGGTTTGATTCAGCGCTACAAGAATATTATAAAAGACAAAAGCATAATTCCTGACTATGTTCCTCTTGAACTTACGGAAAGTTTTGCTGACAACGGCCTTAAAATTAAGGAGCTTACCGAAACCCTTAAAAAGGAAGGCTTTAAGATTCACATGGATGACTTTGGAACAGGTCTTTCTTCTTTAAGCTGTCTGAATATTCTTCCTTTTGACGTTATTAAGCTGGACAAAAGTCTTATAGACTACATCGGTAATGAAGGAGGAGACGAAATCTTACGTCATACCATAGAAATTGCCCACTTTAAGAAAATGAATGTTGTTGCAGAAGGTGTAGAAACTAAGGAACAGCTGGACTTCCTTAAAAAGCTCAACTGCGATGCCATTCAGGGCTATTATTTTTCTAAACCAAGGTCTGACGAAGACTTCTTTGCATATCTGGATAAAATGATTTAACTTCTTCAGGATAATTGACATTGAGGGATTAAACATTTTAAAATTAAAGGTACCATATTTAACAAAATTTCGAGGACACTATGGAAAAAATTCCGTTATACAAGCGTTATGCCGATTCTTTTAAGAAACTTGGTGAACTTTCACACGCTGCAGCTAAAATTGATGAAACAAATGTTTATCAGGTTGCAAATCCAGGCACCAGAAAAATCATGGATATGCTTGTAGAGGACAATACACTTCCAGAAAGCCATCTGGAGGGCATAGAGAATTTTGAAAAATTCTATGACCTTGTTCAGTCAGGAAAAAGCGGTCTTATTCTTATGGAACATTATTCCAATACAGACCTTCCTTCTTTCTGCTACATGCTGGAAAAATCAGGCAACCCAAAAGTAGCAGATCTTTCTAAAAGAATTGTAGCAATTGCAGGTATGAAGCTTAACGAAGCTGACCCAACTGTTCGCGCTTTTGCAGAAAGCTTTACCCGCGTTGTTATTTACCCTACCCGCTCTCTTGATAAAAAAGAAGCCGACGCTGCATCAGAAGAAGAAGCTAAGGCAGAAGAACAGAAGGCACGCAAAATCAACATGGCTGCCATGAGGGCAATGACTGAATGTAAAAAGAGGGGAGAAGTTATTCTTGTATTCCCAAGTGGTACCCGTTACCGCCCTGGACATCCGGAGACAAAGAGGGGGCTTAAAGAAATAGACAGCTACCTTCGTCTTTTTGATGTAGTACTTCTTGTTTCAATCAATGGTTCAATTCTTGAGATTCAGGATGAAAACATGCTTAATGACCTTTGTGCACCAGCCGTAACTATTTTTGGCGCTCACGAAGTAATTGAATGCAAACCTTTCAGAGATGAATATCTTGCTTCCCTTCCTGCTGATGAAGCTGACCCAAAACAGAAGATGATTGATCACGTAATGGATCTTCTTGAAAAGCAGCATAACGAAATCGAAGCAAAAAATAATGGCTAAATCCCAGCGAAACAAAACCCTGGACATATCTGTTGAAGAAGGAAAAGAATTCTTTGACAGATGCCTTCAGGGGGCTGGAGATGACCAGCTTACTTTTACTGACAGTATAGAAAAAATTACCGACAAAACAATTAACGGTGACACTCTTAAAATTATGGAAAGGCTTCCGTCAGAATTTGTTGACCTTGCCATAATCGATCCTCCCTATAACCTTAGCAAAACTTACGCAGAGAATAAATTTTCAGCAAAAGACAGACAGACTTATTTTGAATACACTCTTAACTGGATTACAAAGCTTCTTCCCTGCCTTAAAAAAAATGCTTCCTTTTATATCTGCTGTGACTGGAAAAGTTCCATGGTTATTGCTGACGTGCTTTGTTCCCTTGAAGATCAGAAAAAACTCATAATACAAAACCGTATTACCTGGCAGAGGGAAAAAGGCAGGGGTGCAAAAGCCAACTGGAAAAATTCCATGGAAGATATCTGGTTTTGCACTATAAATAATGAATTTACCTTTAACCTTGATGCCGTAAAACTCAGGCGTAAGGTTATTGCTCCCTATAAAGTCAACGGCGTTCCTAAAGACTGGAATGAAAACGAAGATGGTAACTTTAGGGATACCTGCCCCGGAAACTTCTGGGATGATATTTCAATTCCATTCTGGAGTATGGCAGAAAACACAGCCCACCCTACTCAAAAACCGGAAAAACTTATTGCAAAAATGATTCTTGCTTCAAGTAATCCGGGAGACTTTGTTTTTGACCCTTTTCTTGGAAGCGGAACAAGCAGTGTTACTGCAAAAAAACTGGGGCGTCACTATCTGGGTATTGAACAGAGCCCCCAGTACTGTACCTGGGCAGAAAAACGCCTGGCTGATGCAGACATTGACAAAAGCATTCAGGGTTACAGCGAAGGTGTTTTCTGGGAAAGGAATAGCGGTCGCTAATCTGATATCACTTTTAATAAGTTAATATCACACTTGCATTACTGTAGATTTAGGGTTACAGTTAAGTATTATGATTAGAGACAATTCCCCGGTTTTAACCGACGATGAAGCACGTGCTGCTTTAGAAAAATGCATTGAACAGGTTCGCCGCAATTTAGGTGAATTCACTACAAGTTCCCAGAATCACTCAAGCGTAAACAATTTTTATCCTCAGTGTAAGAATGATCAGTGGACAACGGGCTTCTGGCCTGGAGAAATCTGGCTCGCATATGAATACACAAAAGATGAAGCTTTTAAGAATGCCGCCCTTGAACATGTTAAAAGCATGAACCACAGAATCGAAAACAAGATTTCTGTAGATCATCATGACATGGGATTTTTATATTCTCCAAGCTGTGTTGCTGCATGGAAACTTATTAAAAGTGACATGGGCCGCAGTGCTGCAATTAAGGCTGCAGACCAGCTCATCTCCCGCTTTCAGTCTAAAGGAAACTTTATTCAGGCATGGGGTGCTCTTGGAGAAAAAGAAAACTACCGCTACATCGTAGACTGTCTTCTTAACACACCACTTCTTTACTGGGCAACAAGAGAAACCGGCGACAAAAAATATGCAGAAATTGCCCGCCTTCACACACAGACCTGTATGAAAAATTCTATTCGTGCAGATGGTTCTACTTACCATACTTTCTTTATGGACAGCGAAACAGGTGCTCCACTTTACGGAAGAACCTGTCAGGGTTACGCAGATGATTCTGTATGGGCAAGAGGACAGAGCTGGGGTGTTTACGGCTCTTCACTGGCATACCGCTATGATCCTAACGAAGAATATCTTAAAGCCTTCCACCGCACAGCTGACTTTTATCTGTCCCGCCTGCCGGAAGACAATGTTCCTTACTGGGATATGATTTTTAACGATGACAATGCTACTCATGATGGAGAAACTGAACCAAGGGATTCTTCTTCTGACTGTATCGTTGCCTGTGGTCTTTTAGACATGGCTGCCCAGACAGGAGACAAGGAACTTGAACGCAAGGCAAGGGTTCTTCTTAAAGCTCTTGTTGATAAATATGCAGTAAAGGATTTTTCTAAATCAAACGGACTTCTTCTTCATGGAACATACAGCAAGAAATCTCCTTACAATACATGTACACCGGAAGGTGTTGATGAATGTACATCCTGGGGTGACTACTTCTACATGGAAGCCCTTACCCGCATTGTAAATCCAAGCTGGGAGTTATACTGGTAAAATGGACGTTAACAAATTTTTTAATCAGGGCCGCAAGTTTTTCTTTAATGACAGGGACCTTACTGCTGAATATGTAAAGAAAAACTGCAAGGATGAACTTAAACATGTTCTCCGTGTTGCAGATGAAGTATGCCGTCAGGAATTTAAATTTGACCTTAGATGGGATATGGAACAAACAACAGAGCCTGTAATTTTTAAAGATAAAATTGACTGGCTTTACATGCCTGGTGATGATCCGGAATTTATTTTTGCATTTAACAGAATGAGATTCTGGATTTGTCTTGGTCAGGCTTATGCTGTTACTAAAGATGAAAAATATGCAAAGGCTTTTGTTAATCAGCTTCTCGGATGGATAGAAAGCGTTCCTCATACAGAAGAAAATGACAAAGCCTGGCGTACCCTTGAAACAGGCCTCCGTATGGAATACTGGATTAAGGCAATGATGTACTTTAAGGGAAGCCCTGCCATTACAGAAGAAGTAATGGATAAGTTTGTAGAAAGCATGACAGTTCACGCAGAATTCATTATGTCTGTATGGAACTGGTACAACATGATGAGTAACTGGGGTGTAATGGCCAACCACGGTCTTTTTGTAGCAGGCCTTATGCTGCCGGAAACTGAACGCACTAAGGAATATGTAAAGACAGCAATTAAACGTCTTGATACAGAAATCCGCCTTCAGGTTTATGATGATGGTGCCCAGTGGGAACAGAGCCCTATGTACCACAACGAAGTAACCCAGCTTTTCTACACTGTTGTTATTCTTGCAGAAAGAAACAATATTCAGCTGCCTGAAGGATTTACAGAAAGAGTTCATAAAATGGCCCTTGCAAATGTTTACTGGCAGAAACCAAACGGAGAAGAAATCTCTAACGGTGACAGTGACGAAATTGACGTAAGGGATGTTACTACAATCGGTGCTGCCTTCTTCCACGACCCTGTACTTAAGGGAAGCGGATACCCTGAACTGGACTTTGATTCTGCCTGGGAAGTTGGAGCAGAACTTGCAGAAGAATATAAAAACATGAAGACTGAACATCCTTCTTCACTTACTGTAGCACTTGCTGAATCTGGCAACATTTACATGAGAAGCGGATGGACAGACAAAGATACTTTCCTTCACTTTCACTGCGGTACTTTAGGTGCAGGCCACGGTCACTCAGACCAGCTTCACATTGACCTTTATGCCAACGAAGAAGATATCCTTATGGATTCAGGACGCTACACTTATGTAAATAAACCTGAGCGTTTTGAATTTAAGGATGCAGCAGCCCATAACACAACTATTGTTGACGGAGCAAGCTGTTACAATTACATAGACAGCTGGGAATGTTCACATCTGGACAGGGCAGTTAACCAGAAGTTTAAGGACTTTGAAAAATATGCCTATGCAGAAGGCGGACATATCGGCTACATGACAAGCAGCAAAGGCGGAGTATTTGCAAACCGCCGCGTTATTTACATTAAGCCGGATATTTTTATTCTTGCTGACGAATTCTATACAAACGGAAATCACAGCTACCAGAACTTCCTTCACTTTAACAACAAGGGACAGCTTACAGAAAGTTCTGCTGGCAACTGGAAGTACAAGAGCAGCAAAAACGAAGCTCAGGTTCTTTTACTTTGCCCTGATGGAAAAACAGAAAAAATTGCTACAAGACTTTCCCGCCACTACAACGCTGTAGAAAACAACGAAAGCCTTAAAACTGAATGGAAGGCAAAAGCTTCTACCTTTATGTTTACGGTAATTTCGATTAACAAAGCCGGAAAATTTGAAGAAGTAAAAGCCCAGCTTATTCCACTCCGCTCTAATTTTAAGAACTGGACCTTTAATGATTCACAAATTCAGGCACTTAAAATTACTAAGGGTAAAAAAGATTATGTTGTTGTTGTAGCCCATGAAGAATATGCAACACCAACAGATACCTATCTTGTTGACGGCTGCATAGGATTTGGAAACGTAACTGTTTTTGACAGGGCTGCCGGTGAAAGTGAAATCGGAACAATGCTGAACGTTTAAAATACAAGAGGAAATCATGAACGAAACAACCTTTACTTCTTATTCAGACAAAATACCTTCTTTACTTAAAGACTTTACTCCCTTTGCAAAAGTCAGTGACAGAAAAGCCTGGGATGGTATGAATGGAGAATTAAAAAACTACATACTTGAGCAGGCAGAACTTGCTGCTACTAAAATAAGAAGTGAAGGCTGGCCTCTTCTTCCTATTTCCTTATGGCATGACTTTTATAAAAACGGAAACAGAGTTAATTTTGAAAACAATCATTTTAACCGACGTACCCTTCTTATAATTCTTGTTCTTGCTGAATGTATTGAAAACAAAGGAAGATACCTTGAACTTATTACAGATGGAATTTTTTTAATCTGTGAAGAAAGTGCATGGCATCTTCCTGCCCACAACTCTTACACAAGAGACACTCCCCAGCTTCCTTATCCTGATGCCAGCCGTCCTATCTTTGAACTTTTTGCAGGAGAAACTGCAAACCTTCTCTCCCTTACCTGGTATCTTCTTAAAGAAAAACTGGACGGAGATTCTCCAATGATTTGTCAGCGCATAGAGCAGGAACTTGAACGCCGTATCATTACTCCTTACCTTAATGAACACTTCTGGTGGATGGGTGACGGGGATGAACCTATGTGTAACTGGACTCCCTGGTGTACACAGAATGCCCTGCTTGCTGCCTTTATTCTTCCCCACAGTAATGAAATAAGGACAGCTGTTTTAAAGAAAGCTTTTTACAGCATGGACTGCTTTCTTAAAGACTACGGAGAAGACGGCTGCTGTTCTGAAGGTGCTGAATACTACCGCCATGCAGGCCTTACCTTTTACAATGCTGCAGACATAATAAGCAGGGTAAGCGGCGGCCTTACAGATGACATTTATAAACTTAGTAAAATAAAAAATATTGCAGAATACATTTTAAATATGAATATTCCCCACTCGGAATACTTCTTTAATTTTGCTGACTGTTCCCCAAAAGCCGGTAAATCCGGAGCCAGGGAATACCTTTTTGGTAAAGCAGTAAACTCTTCTGCCCTTACATCTTTTGCAGCTGAACAGTGGAAGGCTTCTTCCGTAAAAGAAAAGCTTTTTGATCTTGCTGCAAATAAACTTTCACAAAGCAACCTTTACTACACTTTACAATCCCTTTTTGCAGATAAAGAAATTAACAGTGCCACAGTTTGTCACAGTAAAGAAGATAGCTTTAACAAAAACATCTGGTATCAGAGTATAGGTGTCTTTATTGTTCACAAGGGAATCTATTCTACAGCTTCTAAAGCCGGAAACAATGCAGACAGTCACAACCACAACGATACCGGCAGTTTTATTGTTTATAAAAATGGCAAACCTTTTATTATTGATGTTGGTGTAGAAAACTATACTCAGAAAACCTTCTCTCCCCAGCGTTATGAAATATGGACAATGCAGAGTTCCTATCACAACCTTGCTGAAATCAACGGTGCAATGGAACATGATGGAAAAGAATATGCAGCCTCTGATGTTAAAATAGACGGCGATTCCATAAGCATGGATATTGCAAAAGCCTATACAAAAGATGCGGGGCTTACTTCTTACCTTAGAAAGATTTCTACTTCTGAATCTGCTGTTGTTATAGAAGACAGCTTTGCCTTTAAGAATAAAAATAAATCTTCAATAGTGATGAACCTAATGCTTAAAGACCAGGCTGTTTACGATGCAAATACTTCTACAATTAAAGTTGCTGATGAAGGCAGTATAAAAATTGACTGTGACAGCAGCGTAATGGTAGAAAGCGAAGCTATAGAAGTTACAGATTCCCGCTTAAGAAGAACCTGGCCGGAGACTATTTACCGTCTTCAGATAAAAACTTCTGACGCTTCAAGGCTTACCCTTACAATAAAATAAATCCTTCCTTATTAAAAAAAATATTATTTTGAAATAAATAGTATTTTTTTGATATGTCCCCCTTACTTTCGGACTGATAATCTTTTTCAGATTCAAAGAAAGGAGGACATAAAGAATTGAATTTCAAACAAGCTTTATGTATTTTCCTCACAAGTATTACCGCCGGAAGCGGGGCCTTTTCTCTGACAACACAGGCCCGGGCAATTCTTAGCGGTAACCTTGCTGAGGGAACAAAACAAGAGGGTGAAGATGCAAAATATGAATTCTTCAAACTCAATTCCAAAGCGCAAAAAGATGACGACGGTATCGTAATCGATTTTAGCGAAGGCTCTTTTGGTGGCCGCCTTGCCCTCTGGTATGAAGTCAATTCATCTTTACAGGGTAGCAGCGGCTCAAATGTTTCTTTCCGCAGATCCAATATCTGGTTTAAACCTTTAGATTCCCTCAAAATCACACTTGGCTACACAGGCTGCGATCAGCTTTATAAGGAACGCATTGACGAATGGAAAGTAGGAAATCCCTTTAACCTTAACGAACGTGACTGGTCAAAACATCCCGGCTACATTAACTATTCTGACGTTGACGAAATGGGTCTTGGTTTTGAAAGCCGTGCCATTGAAGGACTTGTATTAACTGGAGGAATTGCCCGCCGCTGGGGAAGTCCCGGAAACTTTGGTAAATCTTTCTGGAACAAGTCAGGAGATGCAGACAGCACTTACGATGCCTGGGGTCTTACAGCCCGCTACTACTACAACAAGTTATGCTTTCAGGCAGGATACAGAGACAACGGAAGCCAGAGCTGGAAGGTTTGCCGTGCAGCCCTTGGTTATGAAGACAATGGTATTTACGCCTTTGCCCAGAGCTGCTTAGGAATTGATTACAAATCTGAAAGTGATGAATATGAACTCTCCGGTATCTGTATGGATTTATACGGTGAATACAAAGTTGATGCATGGACTTTTATTGCCCACCTTCCTTTAACATTCCGTCTTACAGATGAGGATGAAGATCCTGATTATTTTGAATATGTTCTTGAAGCAAAATATAACACAGGCAAAATCGCAAACATGGATTCTTTTAGTCCTTACATCAAAATCGGCAGCATGAATCATGACGGAGACAACAAGTATGCCTTTATCCGCTTAAATGACCAGCTTAAGGATTCAGTTAACTTTGATATTACACCTGGTGCTGAATTTAATATTGGTCCCTGCACAATCGATATTGGTTACGAACTTTTAATTCATTCAAAACTTTATACAGATGCAAATAACTGTAACAAAGTTGAATGGAAGATTCCGGTTAAGGCAGAAATTAAATTCTAGTCACATATTTTTATCAGAAAGATTTTACGGAGGAAAAAATGAAAATAAAACAAATAGTATCAGGTGCTGCAATTTCTTTACTGGCATTATCTTTTGCAACCGCCTACGAAGCTACTGCAAAAGTAACAATGGAAGGCAGCATTGTAAAAGAATCCAAAACAAAAGGCTCAGATGCTTCTTACGATATTTTTGCCCTTGATGCAGTAGAAGACCACAGCAAAAACGGACTTGAAATTGATGTAGATGGGGGACTGGCAGGAGCTCACTTTGAACTTTTCTTTGAACTGGAAGGAAGCTCAAAGGCAGAAGACGGCTGGAACGCAAGTGCAAGAAATACTTACATCTGGTTTAAGCCTCTTGATGAACTTAATGTCCGCCTGGGCTATGTAGGACGCAATGACTTTTTTATTGAACGTGTAGACGAAGAAAAAGTAGGAAACCCATTTGCCCTTTCTTCAAGGGGAAGCGCAGTTCCTTCTTACATTACAAATGCTGACACTGATGAAATGGGATTCTCCCTTGCTTATAGTCCTCTTGAAGAACTTACCATCTCTGCAGCTATTGCACCAGGAATCGGTTCAAGTGGAATTACAAAACAGGGAAGCAACGACATTGAATATGCAGCATGGGGTCTTACAGCCAGCTATGACTTTAGCCCATTCAGATTTGAAGCATCTTACAGGGATAACGGAAAGGACAGCTGGAAGGTAATACGCTTTGGTGCCGGTTACGAAAGCGAAAATCTTTACGCCTTCATTCAGCCGGTATTTGGAATTGACTACATAGCAAGCAAGGACAAGTACGAAATGAACGGAAGCTGTATTGATCTTTACTGTGAATACACAATCGATGCCCTTAAACTTACAGCCCATCTTCCTGTAACAATCCGTACAACAGGAAAAGACAGTGATCCAAATTATCTGGAGTTCCTTGTAAAGGGAGCATACAATCTTGGCTCTTATGGTCTTGCTGATGAAGTATGTCCATATCTTTTAGTTAAGAACATGGATGAAAATGCAGTAACCCTTGATGACAATTTGAGCGACAGCCTTGCCCTTACTTTACAGGGTGGAACTTCCCTTAAAATTGGCGAAGTAAATCTTGATACAGGTGTATGCGTTGACATTCATTCAAAAGACGATACTTCTGAAAGAGTAACATGGTCTGTTCCATTCAGCGCTTCTATTGAATTCTAACAAAGAGACCTGACAGAAAAACTGGTAATTCTGGGTGAAAACCCATAAACATAAGGAGAAAATATGAAAAAGGCTTTAAACAAAATCATGACACTTGCTGCTATGACAGCAATGGTTGCAGGACTTACTGCCTGCAGTGGAAGTGGTGAAGATGAAAACAATTCAACAAGTGATCCAATAGGAAACCTTCTTGAATTCCCTATTACAACTGCTTCTGCTGGAACTGGAGATCAGGTTGTATTTTGTCTTAAGTATGACAAACCTACAGATGATACTTCAGATGAATCAATCAAAATCAAAGATGCAGTAATGACAGCAACTGTCAATGGTGTAGAAGTAGAAATGTCTTCTTCGACCCTTACATTTGCTCTTGATGAATACGGTGCTAAGTTTGAAGAAAGCCAGAACCTTAAGGAATACAAGGTAAAGCCTTCCCTTAACCAGACACTCAGCGTTGGAGACACAGTAACCTTCCAGCTTATCAGCGGTGAGATTACAGGTGCAGGAAAAAATGTTGTAGACCTCAGCAGTATTGTTGTAGCACTTATCGATACAAACCAGAATGCTGGTGGAGTAGAAAACAGCTATTATGCAGAACTGTCAGCCAGCGAACATGAATATCAGGCATTGCTTAATTCAAATGCACAGGCTTCTGAAGAAGAAGAAGAAGTTGTTGACTGCGGACTTATTTCTTCAGAAGCAACCCTTGACTGGGGTACTGCTGTTTCTGTTTCTGCAGATAAGTTTGCAACTGCAACTGCTGAATCAAAAATTACAGTTACTTACATTACAGACGGCACAAGCGATTACCAGAAGTTTAAGATGCTTTCTGGAACAACTGAACTTTATGCAGGAAGTGGCAGCGGTATCACCATCGATTTAACTTCTGAAAGCGCAGATGATCTTCATGGAGTTTCTTTTGAAACTGCTCCTTCTGCAACTCCTGCAAACTTCAGCTATACACCATCAGCTGATGAATGGACTGCAATTAAGACTGACGGATTTAAACTTATCGGCCACGGAGCAACCATTACAAAAATCGTTCTTGAATAAAGAACTCTATTAAACAAAACTTTGTCCGGCCGCCGCAGTCTCCTCCTCGTCTATTTCTGCGGCGGCTGTTTTTTTAGAAAAGCTTTACTAGAATTTTAAGGATAAACCTTGAGGTAAATATGAAAAAACAAATACTACTTTTTTCAGCAACCCTTCTTGCCAGCTCTTTTGCAGGAGCCTTTGGTCAGTCAGCATACACTGATGCAGACCTTGTATGGCAGGAAGATTTTAACGGAAAAAAACTTAACACTAAAAACTGGAACTATGAGTTTCATGATCCGGGCTGGGTTAATGCAGAACTTCAGTCCTATGATGATTCAACAAAAAATACTTATGTAAAAGACGGCTGCCTTATTATTCAGGCATTAAAAAAAGAAAACAAAGACGGCACTGTAGAATATACATCCGGCCGTATTAACACCATGGGTAAACAAGAATTTACCTACGGAAGATTTGAAGCCCGCCTTAAAGTTCCAAAGGGGCCGGGATTCTTACCTGCCTTCTGGATGATGCCGGGTGATGAAAGCTACTATGGTCAGTGGCCTAAGTGTGGTGAAATTGACATCATGGAAGTTTTAGGTAATGACACTTCTAAATTGTACGGTACCCTTCACTTTGGAGAACCCCACGCCATGGTACAGGGAACATATGAAGTTACAGAAGCAGAAAACTTTGCAGATAACTTTCATATCTTTGCTGTGGAATGGGAACCTGGAGAAATCCGCTGGTACTGTGACGGCAAACTTTACAAAAAAGCAAATGACTGGTTTACAAAAAGACCGGGCTTTGGAGAAATAACCTACCCTGCTCCTTTTGACCAGAACTTCTACATCATACTAAACGTGGCAGTAGGTGGAAGCTGGGTTGGTTATCCAGATGAAACTACAAAGTTTGATCCTTCCCTTGATGATGCAAAAATGTATGTAGACTATGTAAAAGTTTACCAGAAGAAAAGCTACAATGAAGACGTAGAAAAACCTGCTAAAGCTGCAGTTGTTGC
>NZ_JAILGZ010000049.1 GCF_024696245.1 Treponema sp. | reverse complement strand
GTATGGCTGGAGAAAACCGTACTTATACTGACCAGGACTGGATTAAAACACAGGACCTGCGCTAAACAATTGTAGTAAATGCTGTAAAGCACTTACATAAACGTACTCATAGGGCGGCAGCTTCGGCTGCCGTCTTTTTTTACATAGCGTCCACTGAGCTAGCGTTGTTTTAATTCTTTATGCTGGCGGTAAAATTCTTTTTTATCTGCATACATTGCTTCGTCAGCAATATGCATACACTTTCGCAGTTCCTGTTCAGTCTGAGTCCAGGCGTAACCAATTGCAAGACATACTTCTGAGCCATAGCCTGTTTCTGCCCGGAGCTTCTTTACTTTTTCTTCAAGTTCTTCTTTTTTACATCCAGGAAGAATAATAACAAACTCATCCCCACCTGAACGATAGATTTCGTAATTTTCAAAGTGCCTTTTAAGGAGGTTGGCTGCATTTATTAAAAGCTCATCACCTGCTTCATGACCACCTGCATCATTGCACTGCTTAAGTCCATTTAAATCTACAAAGATTATCCCATAAGGAACTGTAACCGTGTAATGTTTTTTAACATGCCAGTCTACTCTGGCATTCATGGAGTTACGGTTTTTAACACCTGTAAGTGTATCAACATTACTCATGTATTCCAGGCGTTCCAGAAGTTCATTACTTGCAACTTCTGCTGTAAGGAAAAAAGCACTAAGTTCAATATACTCTTTAAACTCAACGATTTTGTCTGTATTAAAATTTGTAACAAAGAGAACACCCATTAATTTGTTCCCTTTTGTAAGAGGAGCCAGAATAAGACTTTTTACTCCTGCATCCCTAAGACTTTTTACCCAGACAGGATTTATCTTTTCTAATTCTGCCATGTCAAATTCGTCTTTTATAATGATGTTATCATGCTTTAGAATTGTAGCTTCCCAGGTTAAAACAACATCCGGGGTAAGATAAGGCATAAAATCATTTATTGTTATATTGTCGTCCCTGAATTTTGAACAAAGGGGAGCATATTTTTTTTGTGCGCTGTCTATCATAATAATACAGCTGCAGAAGGAATCAGTAATTTTCTGAATGTCTGTAATAACCTTATTCATGCTTTCATAAAAATTATCAGTCCCACGTAAATTAATACAGGTTTGAATAACATTTGATGCTGTTTCCATAGAAACATTTGACATTCTTTCTGACTCTGATTTTTTGGTAAATTCAAAAGAAAATAAAAAATAGCATAAATTGTCTTTATCTAATTTAGAGGACAAAGGTAAATATACACCGTCTGTCCATACATCAAGAGATTTGGTATCCACATAAGAGTGAAGAGACTGTTTTAGGACGGCAGCCCGATAGCAGAAATCTTCAAAGTTTGGCTCTTTAGGAATAAGCTCTGAATAAAGAATATTATCCTTAAAACCACCACCCATTATCTGCCTGTAACTATCATTTACACAGACAATTCGTATTTCATCATAATGCCCGTCTTCAGTTTTTCTGACTGATATGACAGCACTTGCCTTTTCATAGGAATCAACTAAATCCTGAAAATCCATACTTCCATTTTAAAGCTAAATCACTGCTTTTTCAAATGAAAACACCTGATAAAGAATAAGGGGCTGACCAGTAAGTTTACTTCCTAGTGTCATTCCGAACGCTACGCCACATTCGCACGCACCTGCTACGCCACATTCGCACGCACCTGCTACGCCACATTCGCACGCACCTGCTACGAATGTGTGTTTCGGAATCTATAGGCCTAGATATAGAGTAGATGCTGAAACATGTTCAGCATGACGATACTTTTTGGTCATCCCCTTATTATGGGAGCTGTACTTTTTTTTATCAGATTCACATTTAATCAAATTGATTTATCTTTATTATTTCAGAATAAAATCTTTCACCACCCTCACTTGTAT
This sequence comes from Treponema sp., assembly GCF_024696245.1. Classification (GTDB taxonomy): domain Bacteria; phylum Spirochaetota; class Spirochaetia; order Treponematales; family Treponemataceae; genus Treponema_D. Next base: position 22,373 of record NZ_JAILGZ010000049.1, on the reverse strand, counting down.
AGGTTACAAAATTATTACTCTCATAACACCCATATACTTTTTCTGAAAAATACCATGTAAACTTAGGTGATGTCTTGTCTTTATCAGTATATAAAGTATCACCATAAATAGTTTCTAATTTTTCAATTAATCTACCACGATTTTTTTGTAACTCAAAATGAATCTCTGTAGTTTTATCCGCATAGTAAGAAGACACTGCTACGGTTTCTGTTTTTCTTGAGGAAACCAAACGAACTTCTGCACAACCGTCATAATCATAAGAAACATCAGTATCGAGTTTTTCATCAGAATCAGTAAGAAGATAATTCTCTACAGGAGTAATCACGAGCGTACCATAAGACGTTTCATATTCTCCGCAAATATACTCATAACTATTCTCAGGATTATCTTCTACTTTTTCCTGACACCCTGTAAATAAAATCACACAAGCAAATGCTCCCATTAATTTTTTAAAAAGTTTCATATATATCCTCCTTTAACTTTTTTCCTAAGCTCTAGTTCTGTGTATCCAAAGAGTTCATTTATCATATAAACACCTATTTATAATTCTGCATCCAGCTCCTGAATAAGTTTCTTAAATCTTTCTATTCTCAATGGAACAGGATTTTCTTTTCCTTCTTCAGCCACTTTTCTTGCATTTGTAAGAATCTGTGTTTTATATTATTTATCTGCGCATTTATTGAACTTGACTGCTTTGCATAAGTTAATTCTTCAAAATCTCTTTCATTGTTATGATGTGCTTTTTCCATATCATTCACTTACCTCATCTCAAAAGGATTAACAGGAACTCTTTAGTAGAGAACTGTCAAGTTCTCTACTCCGCCATTGCTATAGTAATGGCGAAAAAAATAAGCCCTCCGGTTATTTACCGGAGGGCTTATTCCCTGCTTCTGATATTTTAATTACTCCACAAACCTTTGCGGAAGTAGTACATCGGTTTTTAAAATTAAATACAAGGTAAAAAAAAAGGCTGCCGGATGGCAGCCAGTTGTCAGGAGGTTACAACTTCACGTCTACTATGGCAGGTGCTTTACCAGCACACTTGAAGCTTACATGAGCGACGGAGTCTTTGAGGCCGCGCACATAAGCTATCAAACAGCCATTATAAACGTGACGGTAACTAGCAGAATACTCGGTAACATCAGCAAGATCACCATTTTCAAGACCGAAGAGTTCTGCACCTTCAACTTCCACTTTAATCAGGGACGAATCATTTGAAACGACGTTTCCCAAATCATCAACCACACTGACTTCAAGCTGTTGAACTTCATCACCAGGAACAATATTTACTTTAAGAGCAACTGCTGCTCCAGTTGTAACAACTACATCACCGCTTTCTGCGGCTTTTGCAGTAATTTCACCTTCTTCATAATCAACGGTGAACTCTGCATAACCTTTTTTAACGGCATCTGCTTTACCACAGGACTTTCCGTTAATAAAAAGTTCTACTTCTTTTTCGTTGGTATATACACGAACATCTACCTTACTGCCGGCAGCATAGTTCCAGTTAGCAAGCCATGGACGGTTCCAGTAATCCTTTTCTGATACTGCTGTAAAAATCTTACAGAACTTTTCTTCTGTCCATAAAGCTTTTCGGAACCAGTACATTGGTTTTTCAAAGCCTGCAAGGGTAAGGAGACCTGCATAACTTCCGTGAATAGGCCAGCCATGAGCTTCTCCAAGATAATCTATACCTGTCCAGAGGAACTGGCCGGCAATATATTCGTTATCAGTAACAGCATGCCATGCTTCAATACTGTGGGAATTTTCACTTCCTACAAACATCTTGTCAGAAAATCTTTTATGGTCTTCTGCATAGAACTGTTCTTTATAGTTATAGCCGATTACATCAAGGGCATCTGTTACTCCTGTATCAGAAGACAATTCCGGGAAGGCAAGAGCCATTGTTACAGGACGGGTTGTATCCCAGAGCTTAACCTGAGCAGAAAGCATTTTTGCTATACCTGCAATCTGTCCGATATCAGGGTGGTTTGGATTATACTGGCGTTCTGCTGCCGGTTTAGAGGCATCGTTGTTACCAGTCATTTCCTTAAACTTTGGTGAACAGTATGGATCGTTAGGATAATCAATTTCGTTTCCAATTGAATACATTACTACACAAGGATGATTGCGGCGCCTTACAACAAAGGAACGGCAGTCTTCTTTATAGCAGCTGATAAAGTCATCAGTAATACCCTGATGGCTTGGTGGATAAACATTATGTCCCTGCCACCATTTATTTTTAGGCTCCTGCCATTCGTCATAGATTTCGTCCATAACAAAGAAGCCCATTTCATCACAAAGCTGATAGAGTTCATCTGAATGAGGATTATGGCTCATGCGGATTGCGTTACAGCCTGCATCCTGAAGTTTTTTAAGACGGCGGGCCCATACATCTTTTGGTACAGCATTACCCCAGCAGCCTGCATCTTCATGTACACAAAGGCCCTTAAACTTGTAGCTCTTTCCGTTACAGAAAAAGCCCTTATCAGCATCAAAGCGAAGGTCACGGATACCGGCTTTTGTTGTATAAACATCGCTTTCCTTTCCGTCTGCAAGTACCTGTACGGTAAGATCGTAAAGGTATGGATCTTCAGGACACCAGACATGTACATCCTTTATTTCTGAAGTAAAGTTGTATACTGCCTTTTCCTGTGCTGCCAGGTCTCCCTTCTGGGTTCTTGTATAAACTGTCTTACCATCTTTATCTGTAAGGGTCACAGTTACTTCGATTGCTGAATTTTTATAACCGTCGTTAGCTACAGTTGTATCAACATAAATCTGTTTATTGTCTTTTGAATAAAAGAATACTCCGTCATCAGTTAAATGACAGTCATCTGTAATTTTAAGGGTTACAGGGCGCATAATACCGCTTCCTGTATACCAGCGGCAGTCTGCAATATCTTCGTGACTTACACGTACAGCAAGAACGTTTTCTGTTCCGTCTGTTTTAATGCTTTCTGTAATATCAAACTCAAAGGAAGTAAAGCCGTTCTGGTGATTTCCAAAGAAATAACCGTTACACCATACCCTGGCATGCTTGTATACACCGTCAAAGCATACACGTACACGCTTACCCTTCATGTCGTCAGAATTAAAGTGACAGCGGTACCAGCCTGTACCTCCAGGAAGGTAACCTGTTCCGCTGGAATTTTCCTTACTGAATGGATAGGAAGTTGCCCAGTCAAATGGTACGCTTACCTTTTTCCAGGATGAATCATCATAGTCTCTGGCCCATAAATCACCGGCCTTAATAAGCGAATGCAGATTTTGCGAGGGGCTTTGTAAATTAAAAAGCCAGCCTTCCTTTAACAGTTTGTTCATCCTTTACTCCTACGATTTTACAAAAAAATCTTTTCATACAAAGTTCAGACTTTATTTTTAAATACTATTTTGTATTTTACCTGGACTTTTTATGAAAAGGTTTTCATAACTTTTACTAAAAAAGAGGAATGGAGCGAATCACATCCCTCTTTTTTTAGCAGCACGCTATCTGCTTATACAACAGACAGCTTATTTATTCTTTTTGTTGAATGCATCAAGCTGGCTCTGAAGTTCAGAAATAGCTCTGTCGATTCCTGCCTGCTTAAGCTGCTGTCTGAATTCTTTTACGTAAGCTTCCGGATTATCCATCTTACCGTAACAGATGTTTCCAATATAGCGTGACCAAACATCGCTGATGTTAGAAAGTTCAGACTGGATTGAATCTACATCCCATACAATCTGTCCGTATGGATAGTCAACCTTTACTTTGTCGTAAACTGCACAGATTTCGTCAAACTTGTCCCATGCACCCTTTACGTTACGGATTTCGAGATTGTCGTTGCGTCCCCACCAGTAGTCAGTAACGATAGCTTTAGCAATTGCTTCACCTTTTTCGTCAACTACAGGTCTGTAGTAGTATTCACCGTCAAGCTTAAGGTTTCCGTTTTCGTCTTTTGTGTATTTGATTTCTGAAGCTTTGATAACTTTTTTGTTTGCATCAAGAACTTCGTACTGTCTTCCTTCGATACCGTAGTTGAAGAGGCGGTAACATTCTGGATCGTTGCGGAGAAGGTCATATACAGCAAGTGCGTGTCTCTTGTGCTTAGATGCAGCAGAAATAGCCATAGCACCGTGTGTAATTGTCATTGTTGTTACGTTTCCAGATTCTTCACCGAACCAGAAGAAGCCAACATCTGAACCAGGCTGTTTTTCGTCCATCTGTGGGCGAACAGTTGTGTACCATGTCTGTGTATGATGCTGATCTACACCAGTCTGTCCAAGATAAAGTTCTTCACGTGTATCACCAGTGCTGTTGAATACGTCTTTCTTCCAAACACCCATTTCGTCCCATTCTTTCATGAGCTTAGCATATTCTACAAGTTCATTACCTTCCATGAATGGTGAATAGATTTTGTTGATGTTAGAGCGGCGAACACCAAATGTTCCTAAAGTATTGATACCATCAAGAGCGATGTAGTCTGATTTTGACTGAATGTATCCGTCAGCATGGCATGTTGACTGAGCACCTGTTGAATCCCATGCGTAGAAGTTTGACTTCTTAAGGCTTGTAAGGTATTCAAAGTACTTTGTCATGTCTTCCCATGAGTGTACACCGTCTGCAAGACCAGCTTCTTTTGCCCAGTCACCGCGGTACATAAATCCGTGGTTAATCCACTGTGCATAGTTATCTTCCGGCATAAGGAAGATTTTTCCGTTATAGCGGCACATATCCCAGTGTTCTTTAGAAACACTTGCCCATGTTTTTGGAGCCCATTTCTGGATTTCTTCTTCCGGAATTTCACAGAAAGCACCGTTCTTTGAGTTCTTCCATGCATCGAGCCAGTCAGAAGCTGTACCGATAAGATCTACAGTACCGTCCATCTGAGCAAGAGTCAGGTTGTACTGTGTCTGATAATTTGTCCAAGGAATATAATAGATTTCAAGCTCAGCGTTTGCCTTTTCTTTAAGGATTTTGTTAAGTTCCTTTAACATATCCTGTGTTTCATTGTCGCTTGGCTTGTTACCAGTTGTCATGTAAACAACTTTTGCAAACTCATTCATGTCATCATCAGAAAACTTTGGAAGTTTGTTTCCACATGATGCCAGTGAACCGATTGTAGCGAGAGATGCAAGTGCAAATCCCAAACCCTTTAAAATTCGTTTCATTTAGTTCCTCCAACTATTTACTTTTTTTAAAGCACCAAATCAGTAATAAAACCTTTGTTTTTTATAATTACAGCCGGAGACCTATGACTGCCACAAATCTCCGGCTGAAAAAACCTTTTATAAAATCAGCCTTTTACAGCACCTACTGTAATACCGCTGATGAAGTACTTCTGTACGAATGGATATACAAGGATGATTGGTCCTGTTGCAACACAAGCTGTAGCCATCTTAAGTGTTTCTTCAGGGAAGTTATCGAATGTTACGAAAGCTCCTGCTACAGAATTCTTAAGATAAGAAAGCTGGTTGATAATCTGATAAAGCATGTACTGCAATGGCTTGTAAGTTACACGTTCTGAAAGGAAGAGTGATGACTGATACCATTCATTCCAGTAACCAAGGGCAAGGAAGAGCCCGATTGTTGCAAGTGCAGGTTTAAGCATTGGAAGAATAAGGCGGGCAAAGATAGCAAAGTCTCCGGCACCGTCAATTTTTCCAGCTTCTGTAAGTTCATAAGGAACTGATTTTACGAAGTTCTTCATAAGAATGATAAGCCATGGACTCATCATAAGTGGAAGAAGAATAGCAAGGTAGTTGTCCTTAAGACCATATCCCTGTGTCATAAGAAGGTAGTAAGGAGCAAGACCTGCACTGAAAAGACTTGCAAAATAGATAAAGAATGAAATTATATTTCTAAGAGGAAAGTCATGGCGGTTAAGCGCATAACCTGTCATGGAAATAACACCAAGACCTACAAGAGTTCCGGTTAAAGTCATGGAAATTGTAACTACATAAGAACCAAGGATGTTTGATCCTGCCTTAAAAATCATTCTGTAAGCTTCAAGAGTTGCTCCACGAGGGAAGAGAGAGAAACCCTTTACACGAACGATTTCTTCAGAACTGAATGAAGTACCGATAATTAAAAGAAACGGAAGCACACACAGCAAAGAGAAGATAATAACAATTACCATTGCCAGGCGTTCTACAAAAAAATCCGACGTTGTTTTCTGTGACATTATTTATTCTCCTTACTGATTAGAACAATGAATATTCTGGTTCAATCTTCTTAATTACCGTATTACAAATCATAACGATAATAAATCCGATTACAGACTGATAGAAACCGATGGCAGACGCTGTTGAGAAGTTAAAGTCCTGCATTGTTGCACGGTATACGTAGGTTTCAAGAATATCAGTAGTTGAATAAAGAAGGGCGTTAGTACCAATGATGTTATAGAAAAGACCGAAGTTACCCTTAACGATACCTCCCATTGCAAAGAGCATAAGGATAACAAGTGTAGGCTTAAGCAAAGGAAGTTCGATGTACCAGATACGCTGGAAAGCGTTTACACCGTCAATGCGGGCAGCTTCAATAGTTTCTGAATCAATACCCATGATGGCTGCAAAGTAAACGATTGTGTTATAACCGGTACACTGCCAGAGCTGGATAAGGATAATAAGAGGAGGCCATGCTTTTGGATTTGAATATGGTGCCCACTTTGAGAAACCAAGGCTCTTAAGAATACTGTTAAGGAATCCATAGTCATAGTTAAGTACGTTATAAACAAGGAGACCAACAAGAACGGCAGAAATAAAGTATGGAAGAAGCATGATGGTCTGTGTAACTTTCTTAAAGATTCTGTTGGTAATTTCGTTGATAAGGATTGCCATGAACATAGCTACAAGATTATCAAGAATCAGGAAGGCAAAGTTATACAGAATTGTATTACGGGTAAGCTTCCACATCTGACCGGATTCAAAAAGGAACTTGAAGTTATCAAGACCAATGAACTGACTGCCAAAAATACCAGTTGCATAATTATATTTAACGAAAGCAACGTAAATACCAGGAAGCGGTGCGTAACTGAATGCAATAAAGAATACAATTGCAGGTATACACATCAAAATAAGTGAATAATGTTTTCCACATTCAGAGAAGAAAGTACCAACCTTTCCGGAACGCTTTCTTCTTGTTAATACAGTAACTTCAGCAGGAGCGCCGGCAGAAACCTGCCCCCCGGAAGTTGTTTTTACTTTTTCCATAACAATTCCTCGTCTAAATTTATGAAAACCTTTTCAAAATATTAACATCACAAATGATATTTGTAAAGTAATTTTAAAAATGATATCAGATTTTTTTAGTTAATATCTAAATTTATGTGTGATTTCTAATTCCTTAAAGCTCCTTCCCTCTTATTATTTATTTTAACACGAGATTAAATAAAACACACACAAATTCTTTAATAATCAGAGTTTTTATCAACAAAAAACAAAGGCTCCTGCACAAACCGGACAATTCATTCAGTCTGTACAGAAGCCTTAAAGCTAAAAAGCCCTTAAATTTTCAACTGTGGATTTGCCTATTCATCCATATAGGTACCAAATTCCAGGGTTGTACCAAGATAACCAAGCACCGGATGACCGCTGCTGTCAAAATCAAGGTTAACCTGACGGAATTTACTGTCACTTCCCTGTGGAGGGGTAAGGGCTGGTACTGTCATGTATTCCCAGACACCGGTTGTATAACCGTCTGAATCTACACCCTGAAGCTTTTCTTCCTCAGCTGTTTTTATAGCAAGGGCCTCTCCCTCTGCATCTTTAGAAGTAAAGTATGCCAGTTTAACAGGTTCACGGCTGCCGGCTTCTGTACTGTTGTAGTAGGCAATGTATGGAATGTCGTCCTTAAGGCGTACACAAGTCCAGTTACCTACAGAAGCTGCCTGATCTACGCGAACCTGTTTAAGGGTACCAGAATCACATGAAGGCATATACATGTAAACCAGGTCTGAGTCATTTGCATCAAAGGCTGCAATATGAATACCGTTATTACTGTCAATTGCCATAGAAACATCTGTACCAACATAAGCAGGGAAGTCAACTTTTGCACTCTGCCAGGTTACGTCTGGTGTAATTGTAGAGCCATCCACTGCCCCGCTGGAATACCTGAGCTTAAGGCAGGCATCATTTACATCGTAATAAACGATAACTACGATATTTTCTGATGTAACTGCCATATCAAGATATTTTGAACCACTGCTGCCGGCTGTAATACGTCCGCTGGTATTATTGTCTGCAAGGTTTGAATATCTTCCCCTGGTACCAATTTGGGTATTATTAAGGGTATTTGTATTACGCCAGGCTCTGTTTGTTCCAATCTTAAAGGTTCGGAAAATAATGTCCTTATTTGCAGTATTGTCATCATAGTAAGCCATATAAATGCTGGCACCGGTATTTGTTCCGGAATTTCCCTTTACTGCCATACGGATATTCTGATAGCGGCCAATAAGAGTTGATCCACCAAAGGATGTTTTTTCAAGAGCGATGGCATTGTTATAGCCATCTGTTGAATATACACCGCCATAACCTTGATAACCTGTACCTCCAGCCCATCCGTCAGTTCTGGAATCATCATCCCAAAAATGATCTTCTGCATAATCGTTGTAAACTACATCCATTGATGCACCGGCATAATTATAAACTGTTGCATGGATATATTTACCTGATTCATCCCTGACCATAGCCATCTGGTCTGAAGAAATTGCACCTAAAAGATATTCAATTTCATCAAAGGTTCCGGTACTTCCGTTAAACTTAGTTCTCTGTGCCTGATAACAGCCTCTAACATAACCATTAAAATTATCTTTTGCATTAACACCGTTAAGATCGATATAGCCGAATACAGGATCATCTCCGTCCATTATCATATTTGGATAATAGCCGTTTTTAATCTGAGTAGCCGTCATGTCAAAGAACCTGAAGTACCTGTCATCTGTAAGAATTACGTTCTTAGATGAATTAAAGTCCGGTTCACGGTTAGGCATCTGCCTGTAATCTTCTGTCTGGCGCTTTCCACCTGTTCCTGTGTAAGTGTAGCTTCCCTTTGCATCATTGTAGTTAATGTTGTTAAGGGTACGCTGACCGTTACTGATTACTTCAAGATAACCACTCTTTGTTATATTGCTGTTTGTAAGAGTAAAGGTGTTTGTTGATCCGGCAGTAAATCCTATTGAGCTGGCATTTGCATTTGTAAATGAAGCAGCTGTTAAATTATCTTCATTTACAATCCATGCTGCTGACGGTGCAAGGTTAAAGCCGTTTACTGTAATTACGTTATTAGCAATATTGGCAAGAATACTGTACTTACCTTCTGCCGACCTGATGTTGTTGGCTTTAAGGCCGCTGTAATTACGTGCACCTGTTTTTATGCTGCTTACATAAGGAACAATATCCATGCGGATACTTCCTGTAAGGTCACCCTGATTTACAGTCATATTGCTGCCACTTCCGGATACACTTACCTGTCCTGAATATCCGCTGCCTGTTACAAGAGCCTGATTTGATGAATAAACAACCTGCTGGAGTCCTGCATTCCATACAGGCTTACCACGGTCAGCAGCCTTTGTTTCTACAAGAACATCTGTTACAGAAACACCATTTACCTTTTCTGTATCAAGATAAAGTATCCAGTGAACAACATGACCGTATTCTTGAGATGTATAGTCTACTTCGTCAGAAGACTTCTTACCTGCAGGCAGGGATTCAATAAGGCCAACCTGAATAAGTTCTCCGTAAGTTGCCTTTTTAATTTCTGCAGCCCAGCCTTTTGCAGGAAGAGCACCCTTATCAAGAACAGATGCTGCTGTCCATGAAGGTTCACCACTGGCATTATAAGAAGCAATTACTGTTTCGTTTGTTCCCATAGCAGCCATTGCCTTGCTGAACTTAACCCTGATCTGACTTAAAAGGGTCTGGTCATGGGCAATACCTTCTATTTTTATCTTGCCTGAAACTTTTGGATCTCCGTCACGTTCCCCATCAGAAACATCATAACCTGCAGATCTTACCCAGTCAGAAGGATATTCAATATGTCCGTTCTTAACAGAGTTTTCAAAGAGAGAATTATCATTAGCTGTGTTCCAGTAGAAAGGAAGTACCCAGTTTTGAGCGCTGGTATTTTTTCTAAGGGAAACATCCATAATTACGTTAAGGGTTGCAGTGTTACTAACTGCATCTGCCCTCTTCTTACCTGGTGTTGAATCACCAAAGTCAAACTGGAATTTCTTATACTTACCGTCAGAAATAAGCTGGTCATCAACAGCATCAAGGGTTCCGATAAAATCCTTTACCTGGAGGATAATTGATTCATCAAGCTGAGCTATGGAATCTGTTGTGCCTGAAGCAATTTGCTTTCCGCTTACAGTTCCGCACTTTTCCTGATCAGTCCACTTTTTCTGAGCTTCATCATATTGATAAACTGTGTATTCATAAGAAATCTTACCGTTACCACCTACGATTTCCGGCCTTACTTCTGTTACACCTTTTACAGTAAGGGCTGACCTTACTTTTTCTGAAGTCTGTACTGGATAAGTAACTGTATCCGGTGCTGATTCAAGATCAAAGTTGCTCACATCTGCTGTGTGATAGTTTGTATTAAATTCACTTTCATCAACTGTGCCGTTTCCGTCTTCGTCTGTTCCTACAAGAAGACCGGCAAGACGTGGTGCATTATTTGAAACTACACAATCAAGAGTGTAAGGTGTATCTGAACAGTTACCTGCTGCATCAAATACAACCATATGAAGGGTTACAGGACCGTCAGGAAGATTCTTTGAATTAATGGAAGCATCAAAAATCCATTCAGTACCCTGCTTAGAGAATGTTTCTGTAATAAGGTCGCCGTCATCAGTATCACTCTTCTTGTAATAGCCATAACCATAACCGTGGCTGTAAACAATTTCACTGCCGTTCTTTTCGCTTCCGTGGTCGATTACATTACAAAGGGCAAACCAGGCATCTGCACTACCGTCACCAGGATTTTCTTCCAGCTGAATTGTTGTGCCGGATACATTGCTGATGAGGTAAATGGTTCCGTTAATCTTTACCAGTCCCCTTGGATGAATGTTTGCATCAGGGCTGCCTGTATAAGAGAAGGTTGTACCGTCAACTGTACCGGAATACTTCTTCCAGTAAAGTCCCTGCTGATAAAGAATGTCACTTCTTCCCTGATAATTTATAATCATGTTTCCGGAAGAAATATCATCAGCTTCTTTGTTTGAATGATAAACCATTACATCAAAGAGGTCGTTTGTTTTTGCATTCTTTTCGTTTACATGTTCCGGATAAGTTTCTGCATCAAATTCACCAAGAGAATAATCAAGGTCACGGGTAAAGTAGAAGGCGATTCTTTCTACACCAGACTGCTGAAGTTTTTCTCCTGAAGAAGTTTCAATCTCGTCTTCTGAAGCAATTGCTCCAAAAGTATAGAAACCGTGCTGATTGTAAATCTTCTGGTTAAGCTTAACAAAAATATTGCTGCTGTCTGTGTTGAACACAGGAGCCTTATTATCGTAAGTAATGTTGTATTCAAGAGAAAGAGGAAGTTCATTGTCTGTATTTTCTACAACATAGAATTCAACTTTAGAAGAACCAACCTTACCGGCTTCTTTACTTCCCATTGGAACACTAAAATCGTAATGGTAAATAATCTTTCCATTATAAGTGTCACTTACAGCCTTAAACCAGCAGTTACTGTCTGAAGGTTCTGTATAAGACTGACCTGCAGAAGAAACTACTTTTTTGCCGTCGTACTGAATAAGGGAAATACCAGAGTCATCATCCTTAAATGTACCTGTGAGATACCAGATTCCCTTTACGTTTTTACCGTCAGAATATGGCTGGCGGGCAGAAACATTTCCTTCTCCATCATACTGAACAAGATAGAGACTGCTGGCATCTACATAAGGACTCTTTGCATCAATTTCTATTACCTGACTTACAGGAATACTTCTGTGACATTCTTCATCAGTAGCATGGAAAATTAATGTAAAGACAGACTTACCTGTGCTTGAAGGATTAAGTTCCTTATTTGTATTAATTGTCTGGTTCCAGCCGGTACCCTTTACGTCTACCATGATACCGTAGTTGGAAACATCTGCTTCCGTAATTCCGGCAAGGCTTGTTACAAGAGTGTTTGTCCTCATGTCGCCGATTTTGTAAATACTGCTTCCTGCAGAATCCTTAAAGTTATAAATCTTTTCTAAATCTGCAAGAGTAAAGGCTGAGTTTCTTCCGTCTGCAATCTGAACATAAACATATTTAGCTGCATTGTTGTCTACTGCAGTTCCTGTCATACGGATTGCACCACCTAAAGTAGGAGCTTCTCCATTTACATCAAGAGGATATGAAAGTTCAAGGGAAGGACGTTCACCCTGAGGGTCTACGTTTACAAGCTGTGACATTTCTGTAACATTGCCGCAGTCATCAAGTACCTTAACCCAGAAGTAAACCGGTGTTACTGTATCATAAGGATTAAGGGCAGCTTCTATTTCTGCCTTTGTAGTAATGCCAAGATATTTTTCTGTAAGGTAAACTGCAAATTTATCAGTGTGGTCTACAGCATCCAGGTCATCATCAAAATAAACAAACCAGCTTGTACCGTTATTTGTATCTGTAAGTTCTACCCATTTTGTTGAGCGGACTTTTCCTGCAGAAGTTACAACCTGATCCTGAGGAACATCGTCCTGACTTCTTGAAAGGGCATAGTAAACCTTAAAGCCGCTTTCGTTGGTAACTTCTCCCCTCATTGTTTCTGACACACCAACTGTAGCTGATGGTTTTGAAATCTTTACCAGAGGCTTAACATTATCAATAGAGAATTTAAGTGTCTGTTCCCAGACCATTGGATCCGGAACCTGGTCATAAACCTTAAGGTCAAAGCTATCTTTAGATGCAAGAATAATGTCTTCAGAAATCCAGTTATGATCATCTACATCGTTATAGTGCTGGTCAGAACAGGTAAAGGCATAATTCTTTCCGCCGTAAACTACCTTTGCACTTCCAATCATCTGGGCAGACTTAGCCATAAGTGAAACCCTGAACTTTGTATAGATTCCGCCCATAGTCCTAAGTTCTGATGAATAAGGAGACCAGGTACTTTCCTTAGAGTTAAATACTGAATACTTAATCTGACTTACAGAAGGTGATTCAGTTGCCACATTAAAGGCAAGGGCAACTATCTCAGAAGAAACATAATGTTTGTTTTCTCCGCTGCCACTGTCACAAATCTTTGGCTGGCTGGAAGCGGCTGTTGTAAATACAGTATTTGCGCTGTCCTTAATCCTGAACCAGAGAAGATTGCTTCCTTCGTTAAAGCCGGAGATTGTCCATGAACTTCCGGAAAGTGTAAGGGCTGTCCAGGTAGTTCCACGGTCAAGGGAATATTCAATTGAAGAAATGTTTCCGTCATCATCACTTACTGTTCCGTAAAGGGTTGTTGTACTCTTTAAGTAACTTACGTTTCCTGATGCAGCAATGTTCATATTTGTAAGGGTTACTACAGGACGGTCTGAATCCTGATTGATTTTAATTTCTACCGGTTCAGAATAACCTGTATTACCTGCAACATCAGAAGCTGCTACACGAATCATATAAGATGAATTGTCAGCAAGATTTTCCGTATCAAAATTCTTAATGGTAAAACTGTAGTTTCCTGTTATTGCAAAGTCCCCTTCTCCAGGATTTTCTTCCGGGACAAGAGCTGTCCATGTTGCAGAAGAAGCCTTCCAGTTTTCTCCCTTAAGGGAATACTCAAGACTTTTTACAGAAGTAAGTGGCAGAGTGTTATCGTCACTTACGCTGCCTGTAATAGAAATCTTTTTGTTTACAACTGTTGCTTCACCTATATCAAGAGAAACTTCCGGAGCTTTTGTATCTACAAGAACTGTAGTAAGAGGAAGTTCGTTTACAGTACCTTCACCTGCATTGTCAGTTACAATTCCAAAAATTACTTCGTTACCTGTAGAAGAAGCAAAGGCCGAAGCATAAATTTCTGCCTGCCACTGAGCTGTAAGTCCTGACTTTGTAACTGTAAGTTTTCCATAGCGGGAATCTGTCAGGGAAATAAGATTTGAACTGCCAACTCTGAGGGAAAGTTCATTTACACCGGAAGCATCATCAGAAGCACTTCCCTTAAGTATGAGTTTTTCTCCGTTCTTATATTTGTAACTTCCGTTATCAGAGTAAACACTTACGTATTTAATTCCGCCGGAAGATTCATCAAGAGAAATATTTGCCGGAGTTGAATCCTTTTTTACAACAGTGTAGTACTGCTGCTGGTCTCCAGTATTTACATAATCTATACTTGTGTTGCCTGCATTGTCTTCTGCTGCAATAACAAGGTAATTAACATTGTTGTCAAAACCAGAGAGGCTTTCGTGATAATTAGTGCGGACAGTCTTGTAATATCTGTAAAGATTTTTTCCATCCTTTACACCAGCAGCTGTCTGAGAAAGAAGGGTTGAACTTTCTGTATCCTTTTCTCCTTCAAAAGCCTGCTCCCCATCAAGAACACTATAGAATACCCTTGCGCTTTCTTCTGCTCCTGTTTTAAATGAAGCCCTTGCATTGGTAATTACATAGTCCCTGAGGGAATCAGTATCCTTTATCTGATATTTATCCCCGGACAGTACAGGTTCTGTAGAAGTACCTGCAATTTCTACAGGCTTATCAAATACCATGTAAGAAATTTTCTTTACGCCGGAACCATCGCTGCCGTCTGTAATTTTACCGCGAACTTCTATCTGACTTGAGTTAACAAATACCTGGCTGCCATTTTTACGGCCGCTGTTTGTAGCAGAAGAAGTTAATTCATCATAGCCTTTGTTGCCCAGCCTTAAGTAAAGGTCTTCTCCATTTGCATCTATCTGGTGATAAGCTTCCGGTCCCCTGCGGTCCATAATTATGCTTATGTTTTTTTGAGTAAAGTTACCGGCCTTATCGCTTACCCTGATTGTTGCTGATGCATTTTCTGTCCATGAAGACATATCAAGATCTGTAAACTCATAGTTACCGGAAGCTGTACTGAAGTTCTGAAGCTTAGTTATTGTGCTGCTTCCACTTGTTATAGTAAGGGCAACTGAATCAAGACCGTAGTTGTCTGTAACTGTACCTTTGAATGCAAAAGTTTTGTTGTCAGGATTAATGTAGTATTTATTTCTTAAAGAAGAGTCATCTGTATAAGCTGCTTCTTCTGAAGAATCACTTATTATGTAAAGTTCGCTGCTGTTGATTACAGGATTACTTGTATCCAGAGCCAGTGGGAAAAGATTAAGGTTTCTTGAAGTACCTGCAATATTTTTTGCTTCCAGAGAAAGGGCTGATGCCTGTAAAGGAGTAAACCTTGCCTTCCATGAACGGATAAGTTCCTTTGACTCAAGGTCTCCGTAAGACTTCCATGTAAGGTTTTCTACATCATCAGAAGAAGTAAGGCTTTCTTCTGAATACCAGATTTTTGTTCCTGCTGCATTAAGTGCAAGTTCATCTACACCACTTTCTTTATCTGAATAAAGACCGTAAAGAGTTACTGCTTCTGTTCCGTTTACATAAACAGTTCCACCTGCATCAAGAATCTGAGATGAACCAACCTGATAGTAAAGGCCGCTTACTTCCGGAGCAGAAGTATCAATATTAATTTCAAAAGAAGAAACTGCAGAAAGGTTACCTGCCTTATCCTTAGCCTGAATATAAATTACGTTAGGCTTAACCAGGGAACCTTCTATATGATTTGTTTTAAATTCTACCGAACTGAATTTAAAGCTGCCATTTTCTAAGCTTGAAGTTTCTCCCGTATACTTTTTGGAAAGATCCGCAGGAGCAGCTTCGTTACTATCTGAAGCTTTTACGTAGTAATAAACTGTATCAAGACTTTCTTCATTATAGCTGCCGGAAATATTAAGGCGGGTGTCGTTAAAATATTTTTCCTGCTGCCATACTTCTGAGCCTGCATAAATAATATTGTCCTTAAGTACAGGAAGGGTTCCGTCTACAATTGTCTCTGCTGTATAAAGGGATGACTGACGGCCGGCAATATCTTCTGCCCTTACCTGAACTACATAAATGCCGTCATGATTTTTCTGACCTGTTTTACCACCATCTGTAGCAAACTGAATTGTTACAGGGGATTCCTTTGTACCGTCTGCAAGAGTCTCTTCTTTTGTAACAGTAATGCCATAATCTGCAGGATTAATTTCTACAGGATTTTTATCTGAGGCAGAAGCTTTTTTAAGAAGAGTAACTTCTACAGAAGCCAGCTGATTGGAATCTGATGCTGTAAGCTCAAGTTTTGCTGCATCTCCTTTTTTGCAATAAGCAGAAAGTGGAGAAGTATTTTCTTTTACAGAAACTGAAGGCAAAGAAAAGTCAAAGATTACATTTGTAAATTCGTAAACCTGACTTTTATTACCAGATTGATCTTCTGCATAGTATTTAATCTTTATGTCCTTACCTTCTCCATGTTCTACAGGGAAAGTCTTGGACCAGTAAGTAAGGTTCTTAACCTGTGGAGCTTCAAGGCTGTCCAGATGTAACCACTGGGAATATTCTGACATAGAAGCAGTCTTTACTGCATAATGAACAGTCTTTGTTCCTGAGCCTTCTTCGTCACTCCAGGTACCCTGAACCTTGTATTTGTACTCACCATTTTCTTTTGAAATGGAAGCTGTCTCTTCTGTAATTATAAGATTTCTCTGACCATCCCAGCCTGCAAGTTCCGAATTGGTAAGACTGATTTGAGGAGGAGCATTGTCTGCGTAGAAGAAATATGTTCTTGAAGTTGAGTTACCGTCGTTTTCTGCAACTGCCCTTAACGCAATAGTATAGTTTTTAAGGACAGCAAGTTTTTCTGCCGGAATTACAAGGTCTACATCTACCTGGTGAGGCCCCGGACCTTCTTCCAGCTGAAGTTCATCTTTAATAACAGTATAGGAACCTTCTTCAAAAGCAATTTCTGATTCTTCCTTTATTCCGTCAAAAACTTTCTGAAGAAGGGTAAATTTCATTGCAGCACCGGTTTCGTCACTTACAGTAAAGCTTACTCCAGCCTTAGAAGAAGCTGCTGCAAAATCAGCTGCCTTTTTATATTCACCATTTTTTACGTTGAAAGAAAGATTTGGGGCACTGGCTGTTGTCTGGATTTTAAATCCGTAGTTCTTACCGTCAGCGGCGATAAATTCATTATTGTCCTGATCCTGACCTTCTACATAAACACAGTAAGATTTTCCGGCAATAAGGCTTGTACCAAACTCAGAGATTCTTACGCGGTATTTTGCAGAAGTTGTCATTGCTGTTTCTGAAGTAATATGGTTATCAGAACTTCCTATGTAAATATTCTGGCTTTCTATTGTAACAACAGGTTCTGCACTGTCATCAACATATCCTGTAGACGGAATCTCATAAATCTTTACTTTAAGGGTGTCCGGCTTAATGTATGCCTTATCAAGACCGGCTGTTACTTCTATGTTAAGGGCCTGGTCTTTAAGAATTTCCGTAAATGAATCTGAATCCCCCGGAGTGTATGAATAATCAAGGGCATAACTTGGATTAGCCCTGGAATCTACGGAAAAAGCCAGCATGTGTTCTGAATTGGCAAGGTAGGAGTTTGGAAGTGCATAACTGCCCTCTCCCTTTAATATCTGAAGAATGGCTGCCTGTTTTTCCTGACTAAGGGAACCTGAATATGAACCGTTAAGAAGATTTTTAATCTCGTACATTTCAAGGCTTTCACCAAGAGCTGTAAGTTCTTCTTTAAGGTAGGATTCAATATAAGTTGTCTGGCTTTCGTTGCCGGCTGTATCTGTAACCGTTACAAAGGCATAGTATTTTTGTTCAGTATCAAAAGTTGAATCACCCTTTACCCCATAAATATTTTTATAGTTCTGATATAAGTCTGATTCTCCCTTTGCTGCAGCAACGGCTTCGCTTTCGTAGTATTTTGCAATAGTAACTGCTGTATCTGCTGTATCAAAACCTGTAAATTCATTTTTTGCCAGCTGAATTTCTGTACCGTCTTCTTTATAGAGGCGGACCTTCATGGTTTTTACGCTGTTGTCATCAGAAATCTTACCGCTGATTTTAATTGTACGGCCAAAAGGATCCGGTGAAGAAATATTAAGGGTACCCGGTTTGGAAATTACAAATACCGGCGGAGTTGAATCTACTGTAAAGGCACGGTCTCTTTTGTAGGAATGGCCGGATGAATCGTAGGCTGTAGCTGTAAGTTCATATTTACCGTCTGGCAGAATCATGTCACCTTCCTGAGAAGAAAGGGAGGAGCCTGTATATAAATTAAGCTGCCATTTTTCTGAATCAAGCAATTCTGCATGAAAGGTCTGGCCTATTGTTTCGTTTGTATCAGTGTTCTTTAAGGTAATATCTACCCTGGCAACACCCTTATCATCTGACATTGTTCCTGATACCAGAATATCTCCGGAACATACCTGGGAAGGCTCCGGATTATTTACCTCAAGCAAAGGAGGCTGTGTATCTACAGAAGCACCAAGACCAATATCACAGGACAGGGTAAGAAAAACTGAACTGATTAAAACAAAAGAAAAACATGAAAACCTTTTCATAAAAATCTCCTGTATAAGCTGCAAACTATATAAAATTGTCTAAAGCCCTAAAAATAATAAAATACTCTTAATTATTAATTATCTCAAATATCTCCAATCTGTCTAGTGGTTTTGTTTTAGTTTTTTAGTGTTATTTTAAGGGGCTTTCTATAAAAAAATGTTTTTTAAGACTATATTAATAGAAGAAAAATGATCAAAAAAAAGGCTGCCCTGTAAAGGTTTCACAACTAACCTTTACCGGACAGCCCATATGTAAATATAAGGAGAGCTGAATTAAAACTATTCTACCTTCTGACGCATCTGGGCAGTTTCTATGTTGTACTCAGAAGAAGAAGGTGCAACAACATAGGCCATTACACCATTATTTGAACCGTTACCATAACAGATACCTTCACTTGTATCTGCATAAGATGATGTATAGCTTGTGGTTCCGGTAGAAAGACCGTAATTTGTTCCTGTTGTGGAATATGCAAGAACTCCGTCTTCCTCATCGGTTGCATATTTCCATACACCCACATTTATCTTTCTGCTGTCTTTTACCGTACTCTGAGTTGGTACAATAGTACATTCCCAGACACCAGTGTAGTAATTACCGTCAGTACCATCTGTTTCTGTACCTGCATAAAAGGTTTCTGGATCTGCAAGATATGCATAACGAGGTTTTTCAGGATAAGAGCCCCAGTATCCGATATAAGGAATCTGGTTTCCATCTCCATCTTCTGCTACGTCTATAGTCAAATGCTCACCAACATCAAGGTATGAATCTACAGTAGCTTCTACCGGTGTGCCGTCATAAGAACTCATATATACATAGTACAAATCTGAAGATGTTCCATCATAAGCTGCAATATGAACAGAATTATCATTACCTGTAACTATCTGACAATTTACTCCTGCACCTTCTTTAAGGCAGACAGCTTCTGACCATCCGTTTCTTCCGCATGCTTTTGACGCAATATAAGTACTGAGAACAGTCTCATTATCAATGCTGCCATCCTTAAAGGCATCAAAATAGCTGTAATACAAATCAGAACCACTGTACCATACCATTACAAGAACGTTATTACTTGTTACAGCAATATTTACATAATCTTCTGCATAAAGCCTGTTATCTTCATCACTATTATCATTAAGATTATAAACTGATGATGAGCTGTCAGATGAAGCTGCTACAACCTGAACATAATTAGCACTTGTTGTATAAGTAGTTAAAGAAGAACCATCAGTTCTGATACTTCCATAATTACCAACTGTTCCATTAATATTTCCAAGACGGAACCTTAACTCACCATTAAGACTGTCAAAGTATGCAAGATAAACATCTGTTGAACCATCATCATTATAATGAGCTGCAATACAAG
Organism: Treponema sp.; assembly: GCF_024696245.1. Lineage (GTDB taxonomy): Bacteria > Spirochaetota > Spirochaetia > Treponematales > Treponemataceae > Treponema_D. Next base: position 2,458 of record NZ_JAILGZ010000049.1, on the reverse strand, counting down.
GACTCTTAATACGGGACTTAGTTACATTAGAAGCTCCGCTTACATCTACAGGTACATCTGTATTATTAATATATCCGGCATTACTCTGACCAATATTTTCTATATGCCGGCTGGCAGTTGTAGTCGCATTTGATGACTCAGCATTACCTACAACATCCCAACGGCTAGTCATAAATGAATACTTATCACCATAAGTTGAACTATTATTAATATCTCCACCTACTGAAGAACCATAAGTATAACCATTTGTATCGTAAGCAAAGGCATTGTACTTCATTACATCATAAGCTCTGTTCCATTGAGTATAAGATGTATCAGCAGCAGCCATATTGAATCTTGAACTTCCGTTTGTAAATGCAAAACCAATCATTCCGGTAGCAGGATTAATCTTCATTTCAAGGTTATCAGCCTTGCCTGACTCAGGGATAGCTGCACCACTGTTTATATCCCAGATATCAAAGTAAAGGTCATCTGTAAGAATATTGTTATTCTTCTTATTAGGAATACGGTTATAGTAATTACTGTAAGTACTATAATTTCCTGCAAGATCAACTACTCCTACAGTATCACTTACATTACCCTCGTCATCTGTTTCGTAACCATAAGCACCGCGGGAATCATTATTGTTGCTGTTGTTAAGGGAAGAAATCGAACCTACAACTACATAAGCCTGTCCTGACTGAGCACCTGCTGGAATTGTAAAGGTGTATTCAGCAGCACCGCTGTCACTATCTGTAGAACCGGAAGCTGTAAGGTCTGCAGTATTATCCGAGTCACCCTTAAAGGTCATTGTTCCATCGCTTAAGTTAAAGCCTGTTACAGTTACGCTTTCATATTCAGCAGCTGCATAATTTGTTGCCGTTTTAGCAGCAGTTGTTCCGCCGGCAAAGGACATGTAAACAGGATAGTGTCCAAGAGCAGTTCTGTTATAGATACTTGCTACAGTATTGTAATCAGAAAGACTTGTTGTAAGCTTTGTTACATAAGGAACAATATCCATACAGTAATAATCTGTAAGGGCATCGCTGGCTGTAGATGTTGATACCGGTGTATTTGACAGAGGAGTTGAATAAGAAAGATCTTCTGCATACAGAGTTGTACCGTCAATACTTACAAGACTTCCTCCTGTAGTAGAAGCAGAAGGTGTTCCGTAATTTGTAGCAATCACTGTTACAGGAACATCAATACCTGTTCCATAAGACTCTGTATTCCAGTGGAAGGTCCATTCAACATCATGGCCAGAAGCAGAGAATTCCTGTTCTGTAATTTCAAACCAGTAACCATTTGTACCATAATCAGCTTTTGCTGCCGCAGTTACAAGGGCTGCTGCATCATCATCAAAGCTGGCAACTGTATAAGAAGTTCCATTTATTGTTACTGCAATACTTGCAATAAGGTTATCATCATGAGCACTTCCTTCTATATTAATAGCCCCGGAAACCTTTGGATCCACATCATACTGAGTTCCACTTGTATTTGAATCATAACCGTCAGAATTAAGCCAGTCAGCTTCAAGTTCAATATGTCCCTTAAGAGCAGCATAAGAAGATGCACTTGAAGAATCATAAACTGAATTATCTGTAAGACTATTCCAGTAGAAAGGCTTGATTTCTACAAGAGGAGTATCTGTAGAAGAAGCATTTACTGCAATGTAAACCGTAAGGCTTGCACAGAGAGTTTCGTTTGTAAAGACTTCTGTTCCTTCTGCAGAATCCCAGAACTTAAATTCAAATGGAATACCATCAGAATTGTTTCCTATTGCAATAAGGTCTCCTGTCTGAATGTTAATTGCATCACTGTCATTTATTGTGTAATCAGTTGCTGCAGAATCTACAATAGCTGTTGCATTCTGACCGGAAATACTATTACTTCCGTTTGTAACTGAGTATGAATAATAAAGGGCACCATTACCACCTACAATTTCAGGAGTAAGGGTTGTATATCCGCGAACCTTCATTACAGGATTATCTTCATCACCGGCTGTCATACTTGTTGGCAAAGGATAAATCTTAGAAAGAGTTACAGAGTTTGCATCAGGATCATAAACATTTACAGTTTCTGAATTAACAGTAGTTGTTCCGGTTACATAATCTGCAGAAATACTTGCTGCATTGTAATCAGTAAGGGTTTCATCCATTGTAAAGTCGCCGTTATAATCTGTTGCAAGAGTAAAGCCTGCAAGACGCGGCCTGTAGTTACATACAGTTCCGCTTACACTGTCTGATACACAGTTACCTGCATTATCAAATACCACATATACCAGTTCTACCGGACCATCAGAAATATTCTTTGAACAGATGTTGGCTTCCCATACCAATGAAGTTCCGCTCTTGTCTACACTTTCTATCATGCGGTCACCGTCATCATAAGCAGGACTTTCGTAATAACCGTCGCTCTGGATTTCTGAACCGGAATTTTCAGGAGTTGTATTGTCTACAATTGCTGCAAGGGCTACATA
>NZ_JAILGZ010000030.1 GCF_024696245.1 Treponema sp. | reverse complement strand
GACCCAAAGACTGCCCGTTAAGGCGACACGTCTTTGAGTCATAATTTAACTCTATCTTATTGAGAATATTTTGTCAAATAGAGAATTATTCTTATTTAAATGGCTTAAATCTGTTGTAGCGCAAAGGACTTATGTCTGCAGGGCACTGTCCTGTAGTTATAAGTTCTGCAATGTTAAAGGCGGCTGCAGGTCCTATACCAAAACCGTGGCCGGTAAAGCCACATTCAATATAAAGTCCGGGAACTTCGTCACATTTAGAAACTGTGGCAACTCCGTCTACAGAAAAATCACCATAGCCGCCCCAGGCACGTACAACCTTTGCATCCTTTAATACAGGAAAGTATCCCAGGATACCACGGCTGGTAGCACTGACCATACTTGAACCTATAAGAGGGTAGGAGTCATCAATACGTGGATGAACTTCGTCAAAGCCGTCTGTTCCTCCCATTACAAAAGATCCGTGCTTTGTCTGATGTCCGTAAAAGTCTGCCATGGCAGTTCCCAGCATCTGCTTGAACATTTGTGGTTCTGCTTCCGTTACAAGACAGGTGAGGGCATGCTTTTTCATAGGAATGTTTATTCCCACTGTAGATAAAATTGCATTGCTTTCATAACCTGCTGCAACAACAACTGTGTCTGCTTCAAAAATCTGCTCAGGAGTTTCTACACCGCAAACCTTTCCTGCCTTTGTAAGAATTTTACTTACGGGAGCACCTGTAATAAAATCTGCTCCTAAGGCACGGGCGCATTTATAAAATCCCAGGGTTGTAGTAAGGGGATTTGCATGGCCGTCTGTAGGACACCAGCTGGCACCAATTACTTCATCACTCATGTAAGGATTTATTTTTTTAACTTCTGCAGCATCAATCATATTAACTTCTACGCCGCACTTATTTGCACCGTCAGCAAGCTTCTGAAGAATTTTAAGATGCTCTTCTGTTTTGCCAAGACGAAGGTTGCCACCCTGAGTGTATTCTGTGTCAACGCCAAGTTCTTCACTTAAACCAGGCCAGATATTTTTTACACCCCATATCATAAGGGGAAGTTCCTTAGGGTTTCTTCCGCTTTGTCTTACACCACCACCGTTACGGCTGGAACCTCCGTTGCCAATATAATCACTTGCTTCAAGGACAATAACTTTCTTTCCTTTTTTTGCAAGATAGTAAGCTGTAGCATTTCCTACGATTCCGGCGCCTATTACAATTACATCTGCTTTTGTCATCATATTAGAGTACCTCCTTTGCAAGAACTTTCATTTCTGTTGGTCTTACAGGACTGCGGCTTGTTGCAGGAGTAATCTGGGCAGGGCTTACTTTTTGTTCTGCAGCAACAATGCTCTTTACAAGTTTGGCACAGGTTTGTCCCTGACATAATCCCATTCCGGCTCTAAGGTAACGGCGGATTTCCTGCATGGTAAACATTCCATCATGTACTGCCCGGCGGATTTCTCCTTTAGTGATTTCTTCACATCTGCAGATGATCATGTCGTCATCTGGTCCCGGTACAAATTCACCTATATCTCTGCTTCTGTCATTCATCATTTTAGCACTCCTTATATTTCCAGAATCTTGCTGTCATTGTGTATTCAGAAGGAACCTTCATTGTAAGAAGATTTGTGTGATCAAAGGCGCCCGCACTTTTTACACTTACAACTTCTGCATCACAAAGAATCTGTCCGCTGCGGCTAAGGGCTTTTCCCACAGTTCCTTTTTCCGGAAGAGGGAGGAATTCATAAGGGAGGGTAATGCTTGTAAAGCCTGGTTCAAAATCTTCGTTAACCAAAAAGATTGCCTGACCTGAACAGCTGGCTACACACATACCGCATCCTGTACATCCGCAGTTTTCTTTTGCAACTACAGGCAGGGCTGTTATGCAGGAACCAATCTTAATGCAGTTTTTCTTACAGGCATCCTGACATGGGTTACATGGAATATTCTGAGTACATTCAATTACAGGATGAATACCCCTCTGTCTTGTTACGCCAGGGTAGCGTTCAATTTCGTCATCAGCTACATAACCTTTTGTAAGAAGACACTTAGAAACGGGAATGCCTTCGTCAGTTTTTTCTATAAGCTTTCCTCTGTTGGCAGGAGCAAACATTCCCTGACGGAGACTGTCCAGATCCTTTGCATAAGTCTCTTCTGTTTCTGCCATCTGACTTTCTTCCGTAAAGCCAAGTTTATAAGCTGCCCTGAGGCCGGCCATTCTTCCTTTAATCATTGCAGAACTTGCTTCTTCTATTCCGCTTACATCACCTGCAGCAAAAAGACATGGCACTGAAGTTTCTCCGTATTCATCTACCAGAGGAACCTGACCTCCTCTTTTTGGATTGTCTTCCATTTTACAGCCGGTCATTTTTAAAAGCTGACTCATAGGACTTAAGCCGACAGCAACACAAACTGTATCTACATCAAAATGAATTTCTGTTCCAGGAATAATTTTAAAGTGTTCATCAACCTTGCCGATTGTAACCCCTTCTACTTTTTCTGTCCCTTCAACTTTCTTAATAGTGTAACCAAGATAAAAAGGAACACCTGTACGGGCAACCTTTGCTGCATGAACACCGTAACCTCCGATTCTTGGAGCGGCATCAACTAAGGCTGCAACCTGACAGCCTGCCTGTAAAAGCTGAAAGCTTACAACAAGACCAACGTTACCGCTTCCAAGCATAAGTATTTTTTTACCAGGCTTAATTCCGTGAAGGTTCATCATGGTCTGGGCTGCACCTGCACCTATAACACCAGGAAGAGTCCAGCCTTCAAAAGGAACCATGTTTTCTGCAGCACCTGTTGCAATAATTACACTGTCTGCCTTGTAGTGATGAATCTCATCATCATGTTTAACAGTTACTTCCTTGTTATCAAAAATACCTGTAACTGTTGCATTTAGTTTTACCTGAACTCCGGCATCCCCTGCTTCTTTTAAAAGCTGGCTTCCAATATTGTAGCCGCGGATTTTTGCCTTATGTTCTTTTGAACCAAAAAATTTATGTATCTGCTTAAAAAGCTGTCCACCTGGTTTATGGTTTTCGTCAAAGACCATTACTGACATGCCCAGCTTTGCTGCTTCTATAGCTGCACTTAAACCTGCCGGACCTGCACCTACTACTATTAAGTTATATCTTTCCATGTCCGTATTCTCCTTTATAAAAAATTACCAGCTCTTTTCTGCTGAACAGCCATACTGGGTCTGAACTTTCATTCCAGCCTTTAACGGAGTAATGCAGGTTCTTGTATTAGGAACTCCGTCTACTACCATTACACAGTCAGTACAGCGGCCGATTGCACAGAAGATTCCTCTTGGCTTATGCTGTCTTGAAGTTTCCCTGTGTTTAAGAATACCTGCAGCACGTAAAGCTACGGCAATGGGTTCACCTTCGTATCCCTGCATTTCCTTACCATCCATTGTGAATGTTACAAGCTGGCCTTTTTCCGGAATCCCAAGGATAGGATGTTCTGATATTCTTTGTGTCTCCATTTTTTTCTCCTGTCAGATAATTTCTTAGGCTCAGTTAATTAACTTATGGCATCACTTTATTTGAATAAAGTTCTTCTTACTTGTAAAAAGGGGAACATAAAAATCTAAAAGTGAAAAAAAGAAATACCGAATGGATTTAAAACAAATTGTAAAAATCTGCAATAAATTATAATAAGCTTAAAAATTTTTTATTTTTTCTGAAAAAAAATTGAAATTCGAAATTCCTGTAGTAAAATTGAAACAATAGAAAGGTTGTAAGTAGAAAAATGAATGTTATTACAGGATTAAAAAGTATTGTTAAAAGAATATTCTCCTGGTTCAGGAATTCTCCTTTTGAAAGAGAATACATATTTACCGCCAACATATATTCAAGTCTTTTTGTTTCTGTAATTGTTGCCGTCCTTGAAATATGGATGCTGGTTATGATGTTTTCCGGAGTCATTAAAAATTCCGGCAACTATACTTTAGCCTGGCTTTTGTCTCATACCATTGCTTACAGCACCCTGCTTTTTACGGCAGTTTGCATGTTCATATATGCAATTCTTTTTTTACAGAAAAAAATCGTGGCGTACAAACTGGGAGCTTTTTTAAGGCTCTTTTTTTCTGTCACAATGCTTGTATTCGGACTTTATATTTCCTACTCAAGTAAAGATATGGCAGGACAGGTTTTTGCCTTTATTACAGTTTTAACAATAATCGGCAGCCTTTTTATCTGGCATCCCTTCTTTAGTTTCTTTGGTTTAAGCGCAATCTTTGGAATATATCTTTACCTTCAGTCAACCATAAGACCTATTACTTTAAGCGTTAAGGTTAATTCCTTTACCACATGGCTGGCATTTTTTGTAACAGCCCTTAACACTTATCATCAGAAAAAAATAGAAGCAGGAAAAGATGAAAAACTTAATGAAGTAAATCTTTATCTTGAACATAAATCCCGGGTCGATGAACTTACCCAGCTGCCTAACATGCACAGTTTTTACAGGTATTCAATTGAATATCTTAACAACGACAATAATGACATAAGCAATATCTGCTTTGTTTACATGGACTTATTTAATTTTAAAAACTACAACGAAAAGTATGGCTTTAAAGAAGGTACAAATTTCTTAAGGACTCTGGCAGGAATATTAAAAAAAGGCTTTGGTCAGGATTTTATTTCCCGATTTTCTGATGATCATTTTGTTGCCCTGACAGATGTTAATACTGTTGAAGAAAAAATAAAAATTGTAAATGAAGAATTAAAGAAAAAAGAAAGCATTGTTCAGCTAAGGATTAAGGCAGGTATTTATCGTCCAAAAGAAAGAATGTCTTCTCCAAACCTGGCCTGTGACCGGGCAAGATATGCCTGCGATACAATTAAAAAATTCTATGGTCGTGACTTAGTTGAATATGATGAAGTAATGCGAAAAGAATTTAAACTTAAGCAGTACATCATCAACAATATTGATCATGCTATAGAACATAATTACATTCAGGTTTATTACCAGCCTGTAGTATGGGCTCAGTCAGGAAAGATATGCGGAGTAGAGGCCCTTGCCCGATGGGAAGATCCATATTACGGCATGATTACCCCGGGAATATTTGTACCTGTTCTTGAAGAATATCATCTGATTCATAAACTGGACCTTAGCGTTATGAACACAGCCTGCAGTGATTTGAACAAGGCTTTGAATGACGGACTTGATATAATTCCAATATCTTTAAATTTTTCAAGACTGGACTTTGAACTTGCAGATCCGGCTCAGGAACTTGAAGCATGCTTAAAAAAATACGGGCTTTCAAAAAAACATATTCATGTAGAAATTACGGAAAGTGCCTTAAGCAACAGTAATGACAAGCTTAAACACGCCCTTGAAGAATTCCGCAAAAACGGTAATTCCCTATGGTTGGATGATTTTGGTTCAGGCTATTCCGGCTTAAATGTACTTAAAGATTTCAGCTTTGACCTGATGAAAATAGACATGGCCTTTTTGTCCCGCTTTACGGAGAATTATAAAGCCCAGCCTATCTTAATGAGCATTGTAAACCTTGCTTCCCAGATAGGAATGCAGACTCTTACAGAAGGTGTAGAAACCCAGGAAGCCAGTGAATTCTTAAAAAGAATTGGCTGTCAGAGGCTGCAGGGATTCCTCTTTGGAAAACCAATGAAAAAAGAAGAGCTGCTGGAAAAAATTAAAAACGGAACTTATGAAATCGATCCTTTAAAGTAGGGTAACTTCATCTCCGCAGTGAACGTAAAGCAGCTGGTCTTTCATTACAGCCTTCATTCTTTCAAACACTTCTTCTCCGGTACAATGGCAGGTGTAAAATTTGCAGGGCCAGGCTTTTAAAAGACCTGCTATTTCTTCTTCTTCCTTATAATCTTCTTCTGTATAACCCGACTTTTTCATAAGGTGAAAGCCGCTTATAACTGCATCAGGAGCTTTTTCTTCCTTATGTTTGCGCTGATATTCATCCATAATGTTAAGGATACCGTTGTGGGCACAGCCTGAAATTATTATTTTTTTACCTTCGCTTTCCAGTAAAAGACAATGTTCATGTACAAAATCATCCTGTATGTAAGAAAAAGTTTCTCCTTCTTTTTTACGGAGCATTATCCTTTTATTAGTAGAAGGAAGGGGGTAGGTACGCTTATCTATCCTGAATAAAGACAGTTCTTCGTCAATTTTAAGGTCTCCATCAATAAGTTTTACCTGGGGAAGGGAAAGTATATCCCGGTCAATTCCTATGTATCTGTAGCCCTTATCCGGCCCGTCAAAGGCAAAATGATCCTCTCCGGCAGATGACTGCATGTAAATTACAGCATTTTTGTTAAGCCTGGCAAATTCCATTAAGCCTCCTGAATGATCATAATGACCGTGGCTTAAAATAACTGTATCAATTAAGGAAAGATCTATGCCTAAATGAGCAGCATTTTCTATAAGGGCGCTGTCCGGACCGGCATCAAAGAGGATCCTGTGCTTTTTAGTCTGAATATAAAATGAAAGTCCGTGAACTGCCCTGCAGGCAAAATTTCCTGAAGTATTTTCTACTAAATTAATAATTTTCATGATATAATTATAATATAAAAAAAAATTTCTTAATATAGCAGAATATTTTGAAATAAAATTGATTTATAGCATTTACAGTGTTATATTTTAGGCGGGAAATTTTATGGAAAAAATAAATATCGAAGAAATCAACAAAGATTTAGACAAGATTCTCGAAGTAAGTGATGAAAAAGAAATTGTAATGCTTCTTTCATCAAAGGGAATCCGTGGTTATGTGCTCAAGCCGATGGTGTATTACGATACAGTTGCTAAATACACTCCAATTAATCCAGACTTGAAAGAATTAAAGAATTGCTATGATCATGCACCAGATGATATTGGATTTAAAATCCCTGGTTCTGAAAAATGGCATGGTTTTCTTAATGTAAGAAATAAGAAAAATAAATAATTCTTTGAGGTAAATATGGAAATTAAATATCTTCTTGACACAAGTATACTTGCAGAGTTTTCAAAAAAGAATCCTGATCCAAATGTAATGGCTGCATTTAAAAAAGTTAAGAGTAAGTGCGCCATTTCTGTAATCACCTGGCAGGAGCTTATGACCAGTGTAATTCTGGAAAAAGATGAAAGCAGAAAACGCTTTCTGTCTGAATGCTTGCAAACTCTTGGCTTGAATTTTCTTGTTGTTCCTTTTGAAAGGGATGAAGCCGCTTTAGCTGCTGATATGACTGCACACTTTGCAGATTTTTCTGATGCTGTGCCACCACAGGCCTGTCAGCTTTTTGCAACTGCATTATTTAATAAATATACAGTTGTAACTCATAATTCGGTTTATCTTGAACTTTTTCACAACAATCCAGGCATAAAAATCGAAGACTGGTTTGAATCTAAAGAAAAGTAAGAAAGGAAAATCACCATTAAAAAGCATTCCTTAAGACTTAGCTGCTAAGTAAAAGGAATGCTTTTTTTTTACAGAATATCAATCATCTGACCGCTTAAGGCTTTATTCATGCTTCTTACGGCACAGAATTTTCCACACATACTGCAGGTATCGCTGTGGTCATCTTCCGGCAGTCTTGAATCCCTTATTTCTTTAGCTCTCTGGGCATCAAGGGCACATTCAAACTGTTTGTCCCAGTCAAGATTTCTTCTTGCATCAGCCATTTTATCATCTATATCCCTGGCTCCAGGAATACCCTTGGCTATATCAGCGGCATGGGCGGCTATTTTAGAAGCAATAATTCCCTGGCGGACATCTTCTACATTTGGAAGGGCAAGGTGTTCTGCAGGTGTTACATAACAGAGGAAGGCTGCACCGTTTGCTGCAGCAATGGCACCACCAATAGCAGCTGTAATATGATCATAGCCGGGAGCAATATCAGTAACCAGAGGCCCAAGAACATAAAAGGGTGCTCCGGAACAAATTGTCTTCTGGACTTCCATATTTGCTGCAATCTGGTTTAAGGGAACATGACCTGGACCTTCTACCATAACCTGAACATCCTGAGCCCAGGCACGGCGGGTAAGTTCACCAAGACGAACAAGCTCTTCTATCTGACATACATCTGTTGCATCACTAAGACAACCCGGACGGCAGGCATCTCCTAAAGAAATTGTAACATCATATTCCCGGCAGATTTTAAGAATGTCATCAAAGTATTCATAAAAAGGATTTTCATTACCGGTCATGGACATCCAGGCAAAAACAAGACTTCCGCCACGGCTTACAATATTCATTTTGCGTTTATTGCTTTTTATTTGTTCAATAGTTTTTTTTGTAATGCCGCAGTGAAGGGTAACAAAATCAACTCCGTCCTGAGCATGAAGCCTTACTACATCAATAAAATCCTGTGCTGTTAAAGTTGCAAGATCCCTCTGATAATGAATTACTGAATCATAAACCGGGACTGTACCAATCATTACAGGACATTCTTCTACAAGCTTCTGTCTGAAAGGCTGAGTATTACCATGGCTGGATAAATCCATAATGGCATTGGCACCAAGGGCAACTGCGCTTTTTACTTTTTCCATTTCCATATCATAATCACGGCAGTCTCTTGATATCCCTATGTTGGCATTTATTTTTGTCCTTAACATGCTGCCAACACCCTGGGCTTTTATACACTTATGATTTTTATTTGCACAGATTACAACTTTACCTTCTGCTACCAGCTGAATTAATTTTTGAGCTTCCATATTTTCTTCTTTGGCAACAGCCTTGATTTCTTCTGTAAGGATTCCTTTTTTTGCAGCATCCATCTGTGTTGTATAATTTCTTGTCATAGTAATATTCCTTTTTTATTTTTATATTTCTTTTATTCTGCACATATGGTTTAATGGCCCGGGACCCTGCCCAAGATTAAGACCGGCATTTAATGCGCTGGTAAGAAAGCCCTTTGCATTTTTTATAGACTGAATCAGGGGAGTACCCTTTGCCAGATTTGCACTTATTGCAGAAGAAAGGGTACAGCCTGTTCCATGAGTGTTGGGATTATTGATTTTTTTTCCTTCAAACCATACAAAGCCGTTTTTTCCGTAAAAGCAGTCACTGGCATCATTAACAGAGTGACCTCCTTTTAAAAGCACATTACAGCCGAACATGGAAAATATTTTTTCTGCAGCCTTTTCCATATGATTTCTGCTGGTGATTTTTAAAGCTGTAAGTCTTTCTGCTTCCGGAATATTTGGAGTTATAAGAGTGGCAAGAGGAAAGAGTTTATTTTCTAAATCCTTTAATGCAGAGGGAAGAAGGAGCTGTGACCCGCTGGTAGAAACCATAACCGGATCAAGAACAATGTTTTCTGCCTTATGATAAACAAGATACTCTGCTATTGCGTCAATTGCTTCAGAAGAGCTGGTCATGCCTATCTTTACACTGTCGGGCCTTATATCAGTAAAAACCGCATCTATTTGTCCCCTTATAATTTCCGGATCCATATCCTGAACTGCAAAAACTCCCCTGGTATTCTGAACGGTAACTGCAGTAATTGCAGACATTCCGTAAACACCAAGGGCTGTAAAAGTTTTTAAGTCAGCCTGAATGCCGGCTCCACCAGAGGAATCACTGCCTGCAATTGTTAAAGCGGTTTTCATATTACTTCCTTTATCTTTTTAAGAAGATTAGAGCAGGCCTCCTTTATATCAGGGGCAGAAAAGATTGCACTGATTATGGCAGCTCCTGCAATTCCGCTTTTTTTAAGAAGGCTAAGGTTTTGCTGATTTATTCCGCCGATTGCCACAACTGGAATCTTTACCTTACTGCATATTTCTTTAAGGCTTTCCGGACTAACATAAATGGCATCATCTTTTGTCGAAGTATTGAATACAGCTCCTACTCCAAGATAATCTGCTCCGTTTTCCTGAGCCTCCAGGGCTTCTTCCAGAGTCTGAGCTGATACTCCGATAATTTTATCTTTACCAAGCAGCTGCCTTGCTTTAATAAGTTCCATGTCACTTTGTCCAATGTGAACTCCGTCAGCATCAGTTTCTTTTGCAAGAAGAACATTATCATTAATTACAAATGGGACCTTGTAAGATGAGCAGAGTTTTTTTAATTCCAAAGCTTCTTTTTTAAAATCTTCTTCGCTGATATTTTTTTCCCTCAGCTGAACCATGGTAACTCCGCCTTCAAGACTTTCTTTTACCTGCTCGTAGAGGCTTTTATTTTGAGTCCAGTGGCGGTCTGTTACTGCATATAATGCAAGAGAATCCCTATTTAATTTCATAAAGGGCACCTTCCTGCAGCATCTCGTCAGTCATGTTGTAAACTGCATCGATTATTCTTTTTGCATAACTTGCATTGCCTTCATAAGGAGCAAGGTTCTTTTTTGCAATCTGTCCTGCCAGACCCATAGTGCAGACAGCCATTGCTGCAGCTTCAAGTTTATTTTTTTTATTTGCACAGATAAAGGCTGTAAGAAGAGCAGAGAGCTGGCAGCCTGTTCCTGTAATATCCTTCATTGCCTTGTCACCGTTTTTAATTACGTAGCAGATTTTTCCGTCAGTTACGATATCGGTTTTTCCTGTAACGGCGATAATGCTGCCGCTTTTAATGGCAAAGGTTTTAAGATATTCAATCATTTGATAGAGGTTGTTTTCATTTATCTGGTCTGCGTCATTTGCATCTACACCCTGTGTAGAACAGCTGCTGCCGGCAAGGGTTTTTATTTCTGAAATATTTCCACGAATTACATCAAAGTGAATTTTTTTAATAAGTTTAAGGGCTGTTTTTGTCCTGAGTTTACTTGCACCTGCACCAACAGGATCAAGGACAAGAAGATGTCCCAGCTTTTGAGCATGCTGTCCGGCAATTAACATGGACTTAATTGTACGGCTGTTAAGGGTTCCGATATTTATACAAAGTCCATTACAGATAGAAGTAATGTCTTTAACGTCATTTTTGTCATCGGACATGATTGGACTTGCACCAGATGCAAGAACTACATTAGCTACGTCATTCACTGTTACGTAATTTGTCATACAGTGAACCAGAGGGTGGGCTTCCCTTACATTTTTAATGATATTCATGAATACTCTCCAGGACTAACCATGGAGGAACTGTACCCGCATTTTTATACCGGAATATAAAAAAAGCGGATATACCACTATCAGATATATCCGCTGTATATGCGAAGTTCATATCCCTACGTTGGCATTATCCAAATCAGGTTATGGGTCCAGACATTCATTCTGTTCTCAGCCGGCTTGATACGCCAGCTCCCCTTAATTTATGAATCGAGTTATAACATTTTAGTTTAACTTATGCAATGGTTAATTATGTAATAGCAAGCAAGGTCTTTTTCTGCTAGACTATCCGGCATGAATAATACTAATCATATCACAGGCCTGCTTTTTGCCAGCCTTGCAATATTTATCTGGGGAATAACCTTTGTATGTACAAAATATCTTTTAAAAAGCTTTTCTGCCTTTGAGATTCTTTTTATCAGGTTTATTCTGGCTTATCTCGCCTTACGTCTCCTTCACCGGGATTCAATTCACGTTAAGGCAAAAAAAGAAGAACTTTATTTTATGCTGGCAGGCTTTTCCGGAGTGGCAGCATATCAGCTTTTAGAAAACATGGCTCTGGCCTATACATCGGCTTCTAACGTAAGTATTATTGTTTCTGTCTGTCCTATATTTGCAGCCATACTTTCACAGATTATCCTTAAAGAAAAACATCTGACACTTACATTTATGCTGGGATTTATTCTTTCTATCTCCGGAATTGCATTAGTCAGTTTTAACGGAGTAGTGGTCTTTCATTTAAGTCCAAAGGGAGACCTGCTGGCACTTTCTGCTGCTGTCTGCTGGGGAATCTATTCAATCTGTATTTCCAAACTCAATGCCATGGGCTTTTCTTCCATGCTGGTAACAAGAAGGGTTTTTCACTGGGCAATTATTTTTATGATTCCAATAGCAATTATTTCTCTGTTAATGAATAATCCATCTGACAACTTAAAGATTTTTCTTGATGCAGGGACTAATGCAAAACGTTTTTCTGATCCATTAAACTGGTTTAATCTTTCTTTCTTAGGATTAGGAGCAAGTGCCTTTTGTTTTTCTGCCTGGAGTATTGCCTGTGATAAACTGGGAACAATAAAAGCCAGTCTTGGAATATACCTTATTCCTGTTGTTACGATTATATTTGCTTTTTTTGTTTTGGGAGAAAGAATTACTCTTATGGGAGCAGCAGGAAGTATTCTTACAATTGCAGGTCTGTTTGTAAGTTCAATTAAAAAAAATTCAGGAGAAGTAAATGAATAAGTTACAGGAAGAAATTGCAAAAGCCTTAACCCAGCTTTCGGATAAATCCCTTATTACAGAAGCAATACTTACAAAAAAAATCCGCCAGAACTTAAAAATAGAAAGTAAAAATAAAGCAGGACTTTCTTTTACTGATGTAGAAGAAGCCCTTAGCTTTATAGAAGAAAATAATAACCTTCATTTTTCCCTTCATGCAAATTCTGCAAATGACCTGCTTATAAAGGCTGCAGAAAATACATCCCTCCTGGATACAGAAAGCAGAAAGCGCCGCCTGTCCAGCCAGAAGTCCATGACTCTTTTAACGGAAGCAGATATTAAAAATGCCCTTAGTGGAAAATCAGGCAGGGGACCAAAAGCAAAAGGGAAGCGTACGGAAAAAAAATCCCTTAACATAAACCGCAGTTATGATGACTGGGAGCAGGCATAACACTTTCTTGTAAAGATGAAAGAAATACTTATTGGAACAAGCGGTTACGATTATCCTGAATGGATGGGTGTCTTTTATCCCGCTGATATAAAACGAAAAGATTTTCTCTCTTACTATGCACAAAGATTTAATGCTCTTGAAGTAAACAATACTTTTTATAATATGCCTGATTCAAAAAGAATGATCAGTATGTATGATCGGACAGAAGGAAAAATTCAATTCAGTATAAAGGCAAATAAACTTTTAACCCACCAGATTGATTATAACTGGCAGACAGCTGCTGATGAATTTATTTCTGCAGTTATGCCTCTTAAAGAAAAAGGATGTCTTGCCTCTATTTTGTTTCAGCTGCCACAAAGTTTTCATTACACAGAAAATAATCGTTTTTATCTTGCGGCCTTGTTAAAGAAATTTTCAGGACTTCCTTCTGCTGTAGAATTCCGTCACAGGGAATGGATAAGGGAAAGTCTTTTTGAAGGCTTAAACAAGAGAAATACTTCAATAGTTTTTTGTGATATGCCTCAGTTAAAATATCTGCCTGATGGAAAAATCTGCCGCACTCCTTTTACAGGAAGCACTGCTTATATAAGGCTCCATGGAAGAAATGCTGCTGCCTGGTATGCTTGCGGTGACAGTGTAAATGGAAGTGCCCGCTATGATTACGACTACTCTCAGGAAGAATTAAAGTCATTTATTCCTGTAATAAATCAGGCTGTACATGAAGATAAAAAAGTGCAGATTTATTTTAACAATCATCCAAAAGGAAGCGGTGCCTTAAATGCCCTGAGCCTTAAGGATATGCTTTTCTAAAAAAAAATGCCTTACTGCAAAAAGCATAAAAACTTTTGCAATAAGGCATTCTATAAAAATAGAAAATCTTTTTTACTGTAATGCACGGATCGAGTTTATAATGCTCATGTATTTGCTTCCGTGTTTTTCATAAACAGGTTCCATTGCTTTCTGAAAGTCAGAGTAGGTTGAATCCGAAAGCTGAATTACGGTACAGCCGTTTTCTCTTGCAACTCTTTCTGAATAAGCTTCTCTTTCCTGCCATTTTTGAATTTCGTATTCCTGGGTTTGCTTTGCAACTCTTTTGATGATTTCTACATCCTTCGGGTCCAGTCTGCTTAAAACTTTTTTTGATGCAATAAGAATTTCCGGAACACGGGTGTGCTGGTCCAGAATAAAATATGGAGCAATTGAATAGTCACCGTTACTCTGATAAGTAGGGAAGTTATTTTCTGCACCATCAATCTTATTTCTTTCTATTGCACCCCTGACTTCTGTCATGCTTAAACCTGTAACACCCTTTGCACCAAGAGCTGTACACATATCAAGCATGATAGGACTTCCAAGAACCCTGATTCTAAGTCCCTTCATATCTTCAACAGAGTAAACAGGTTTTGTAACATAAAAATTTCTTGAGCCGGCATCATAGTAACAAAGACCAACAAGCCCGGAACCAGAACTTTCTATTCCGCCTAAAATTGTCTGACCTATATCACCGTTAAGAACCTTCCACATGTGTTCTGAATTTTTATAAAGATAAGGAAACTGAATTGCATTTATCTGATCTACATAGGCAGAAACAGAAGATGCAGAAACTCTGGTAAAGGCCAGGTCTCCGTATTTAAGGGCTTCAATAGCATCACCTTCATTAGAAGCAAGGGCACCA
>NZ_JAILGZ010000046.1 GCF_024696245.1 Treponema sp. | reverse complement strand
TGCAGGATATGGAATTTACTGTTGAAGAAGGCAAGCTTTACATGCTCCAGTGCCGCAACGGTAAACGCACAGGACCAGCAGCTGTTCGCATGGCAGTTGAAATGGTTGGTGAAAAACTCATCACAAAGGAACAGGCTCTTCTCCGCGTAAAGCCGGATCAGCTTGATCAGCTTCTCCACCCGCAGTTCGAAGCAAAGGCTCTCAAGGCTGCATCTCCAATCGCAGAAGCTCTTAACGCTTCACCAGGAGCAGGTTGTGGTCAGATCGTATTCACAGCAGAAGAAGCTGTTGAATGGAATAAGGCTGGAAAGAAAGTAATGCTCGTTCGCAAAGAGACATCACCTGATGACATTGCAGGTATGTACGTTGCTGAAGGTATCCTTACTTCTACTGGTGGACGTACTTCACACGCAGCTGTAGTTGCTCGTGGTATGGGTACACCTTGTGTTTGTGGTTGTGCTGCAGTTGTATTCACAGGAAAAGACGAAGTTACAATCGGTGGAAAAGTATTCAAGAAAGGTGACAACATCTCTATCGACGGTTCAACAGGTAGAGTATACGGTGGACTTATCCCTGTAGTTCCAGCTCAGATTTCCGGCGACCTTGAAACATTCCTTGGTTGGGCAGATGAAATCCGTGCTAAGTCAGTTCGCAAGACTGCTTCAGGAAAAACAGTTAAGGGATTCGATGTTCTTGCAAATGCTGAACAGAACGAAGCTCCAATCGCATTCCGCTTTGGTGCAAACGGTATTGGTCTTTGCCGTACAGAACACATGTTCTTCGACGAACCAAAACTTACTTCATTCCAGAAGATGATCATTTCTGAAAACACAGAAGCTCGCAAGAAGAACCTTGCTGAAATTCTCCCACTTCAGGAAAAAGACTTCTACGGAATCATCAAGACAATGGAAGGACGTTCAGTTACTATCCGTCTTCTTGACCCACCTCTTAACGAATTCATCCAGGCTGCTACAGATGCAGAAGCTGATGCTCTCGCAAGAAAGCTTGGTGTAAGCAAAGATACTATCAAGGCTAAGTTCGCTGATCTTAACGAACACAACCCAATGCTTGGTCATCGTGGTTGCCGTCTTGCTATCACATATCCAGAAATCTACGAAATGCAGGTTGAAGCAATTGCTCTTGCTACAGCACGTGCACAGAAAGAAGGTTGCAAATCTGATGTAAGAATCATGATTCCTAACGTAACTTCTGTAAACGAACTTAAGCAGATTCGTGCTCAGGCTGAAGCTGTAATTGCAAAAGTTAACAAGGAAAAGAATGTTAACCTTAAGTTCCAGATCGGTTCTATGATCGAATTCCCACGTGCAGCTTGTTCTGCTGATCAGATTGCTCAGTACGCTGACTTCTTCTCATTCGGAACAAACGACCTTACACAGACAACATTCGGTTTCAGCCGTGATGACTATGGTAAGTTCATTGATTCTTACCTTGACCAGCATGTTCTTGATGTAGATCCATTCAAGACTCTCGATCCAGATGGTCCAGGAGCTCTTATGGAAATCGCAGAAGCTAAGGGTCGTTCAGTTAAGTCTGACCTTCACCTTGGTATTTGTGGTGAACATGGTGGAGATCCAGCTTCTATCGCTCTCTGCTACAAGCTCGGTCTTAACTATGTATCTTGTTCACCATTCCGTGTACCAGCAGCTCGTCTTGCAGGTGCTCAGGCAATCATCAAGGCTGCTCTCGCTGCAAAAGCTGCTAAAGCTCCAGCAAAGAAAGCAACTGCTAAAAAGGCAACAGCTAAGAAAGAAACTGTAGCAAAGAAAGCAACTGCTAAAAAAGCTCCAGCTAAAAAGGCAGCAACAAAAGCTACTGCAAAGAAAGCAACAGCAAAGAAAGCTCCTGCAAAAAAAGCTCCAGCTAAAAAGGCAGCAACAAAAGCTACTGCAAAAAAAGCTCCAGCTAAGAAAGCTCCAGCTAAGAAAGCTCCAGCTAAAAAAGCAACAGCAAAAAAGACAACAAAGAAATAATTTTTCTTTAGCGTAAATAGCTGATAATTAGGGCTGTATGATTTATCATGCAGCCCTTTTTCTTTATAATAAAAACATGACTTCTATTTCAAACTTTCATACACATACAAAACTTTGTAAACACGCAGAAGGTATTCCTGCAGACTATGTTCAGCAGGCAAAAAAAGAAGGCTGCACTGCCTTAGGCTTTAGTGATCACTGTCCTTATCCAGAATCTTTTTATGACTACTGGCCTCATATCAGAATGGCTGTAAAAGAAATACCTCAGTATTTATCCTGGATAGAAGAATGTAAAAAAGATGCAGACTTTCCTATATATACCGGTTATGAATGTGAATGGGATAAAAATATTTCTTCCTGGTATTCAGATGAATTAAAAGGAACTTACAAAGCACAATACCTGGTTTTAGGTTCCCACTGGGTTACCGATGGAAAAAACCATGTTTATGCACCAGATATAGACAATGCAAAATTACTAAACAAATATATAGACCAGACAATTGATGCGATGCAGAGTAAAAACTTTGCCTTTCTTGCTCACCCGGATTTATTTCTTGCTCACAATCCAGAATGGACCCCGCAGGCAAAATCCTGTTCAATAGCCCTTATCACAGCTGCAAAAGAATTAAATATGCCTCTAGAAATAAACGGACTTGGCTCATCACGCATGCCAAACAATACGACCAGAGGAATGCGCTATCAGTATCCTGTAGTTGAATTCTGGGAAATTGCAGCAGAAGAGGGTATTAAAATTATATGCAATGCCGATGCCCATTCTCCAGCTGATGTTATTTTTAATGCATGGAAAGCCAGGGATTTTGCATCAAGATTCAATATTAAACCAATAGAAAATTTGCAAATTTAGAATTCTGACTTTATAATAGGATTATTCAAAAACGGAGATAATTCCTTTGGACATTTTCGAAAATTTTAAGCTCTATGCAAATAGTAAGATTAAACTCTATCGAAAGATTTATAATTCTATTGTAGAAGCAATAGATTCTAAAAGTCTTAAAACAGGTACAAAGCTGCCTTCAATTAGAAATTTGTCCACATCAATTCAGGCCAGTAAAAATTCCGTAACAAAAGCTTATGAACTATTGGAAAAGGATGGATACATTTATTCAATTCCAAAAAGCGGTTACTATGCAAAAAGTCCAAACGAAAATGTTTCCGAACTTATTAAAGAAGAAAATCCAGAAAACGAAATTCCAACAGTAGATTCTATTTGTAAAGAATATGTACCTTCGGGAGATGTATTTGACGCAAATTCTCTTCTTGAAAATTCAAAAAGTAATACCATTATTCTTTCAGATGCATTTTCCAATCACCATATTGAAGAAACAACATTAAAAGCCTCTGCCCTGGAAACTAAAAAAAATAATACTGTTATTTTATCAAGTGGAGATACCTATTCTAGAGAAAACCTTGAAAAAAATATTTCATCCCTTGATGCTTATTTAAAAGAATCTTTTAACAATGTTCTTACAAATCAACGTGATCGTTTAAATCAAAATAGTGATCCTTTTGGAGATGAAAGCATTCGTATAAGTTTTTCTGCCTTCCTTTATAAAGAGACAAATATTGATGTAAATCCATCTGACCTTATTATTGATTCAGGAATAAAAAACCAGCTTAGAAACATTCTGGATTTACCATATATAAAAAAACT
Organism: Treponema sp.; assembly: GCF_024696245.1. Classification (GTDB taxonomy): domain Bacteria; phylum Spirochaetota; class Spirochaetia; order Treponematales; family Treponemataceae; genus Treponema_D. The sequence goes on along the minus strand of NZ_JAILGZ010000046.1, from coordinate 10,508 downwards.
TAAAGAAGAGAATGAAAAAATGCAAAGAGGGCAGGGTTTACTTAAAGTAGCAGAAGAATTATCTTCACCTGCAAAAAAAGTTAAGCCTTCTATTTTATTTGCAAAAAATCCAGGCGAGCATATAAAAGAAATATTTCAAAATGCAGGTTTTGAATGTTTTGAAAGTGATGCAATTTTTCAGGACAATGGTCTTTCTATTATGGAAGAACACAATGTTACAATAGTCTTTATTTCACCACTTGATATTATTGGCCGCCCTGAATGGCAGATTAAAAACGGATACAAAAATTACCACGAATGGTTAAAGAATAAAAATCACCTGATGATAGAACATGATTCATCGCTTATTCCAAATGAGAATAGAAAGCTCTATCCTACCTTCAGGGCAATAAAATCAAACCCTCAGATTATTTTTATTAAGTCACTGGAATTTATTTTATCCAAAGGCCTAAATTCCAGTTGTACAATTTTACCCCAGAATCTTCTTGAAGAATATAAAGAAAAATACCGCTGTTATGGCTGTATGCTTCCTCTTATAAACCAGCTTACTCTTTCTAATTTAATTATTTCAGGTAAACTCTATTCTTACCTGGACAACTTAAAAACCTTATAAGCTTTTTTCACAGAAGAATTTCATCTCTATGCTTCCAACCAAGTTTATTAATTCTTTCCTGAAGATTACACTCTAAACTATCGTTCGTTACCTTTTCACTATATTCTTTTAAATCTATTAAAAACCTGTTCATTGAAAAATGCTGATAAATAAAAACCCTGTTCCAGTATTCATTAAATGTGCCATCCTGATTCTTATATTTATTCAGCAAGGCCTTTCTATACTCTTTAAAAATGCCTTTTTCCTTTAATTCTGAATAACCTACAAGCCACAAACTAACATTCGTTAATTCATTATCACTATATTCACATAAACCCTGGTGTAAATCTGCTGTTAATTCAGCCATTTTATTTTGACTAACTAACAATAGTTCCTGAATATCTTTACTACCGTTTTTTAACAAATATTTCAGATGGTTGGTTTTTGCAGTATGAACGGGAGTTTTATTTGTAATTACAACATTTTTTCTAAAATCAATATTTAACTCTGGATTTCTCTTAAAAAAACCTTCTGCTATTCTGCCACTCTGTCCCACGAGGTATTTATTATTAACTAACAGTTGTTCTTCTTTTCCTGGATTATCACCAACAACAATCAAAGAAATTCTGTCATCTTTAGTTATTTCATCATACAACCTGTTATATACTACAGCAGTTTCCAAAGGGTAGGGCGGGGTATCTTTTGCAGCAGCTGCTATTTGTAACGGCCTTAACTCTTCAGCAAATTTATTCCACTCCTTACAAAGTTTTTTATATTCATCTCTATAATTACAATAAACTTCCCATTGTTTGTTATTCATCATTTTATCCTCTAAATACTATAAGTTTCCCACAAGTTATGCACATTTCATCACAGCTTATCCACAGAGTTATCCACAATACGATAATCCCAGTTATGTTTAGGATATCTGCCTTTCATTTCGGAACAAATCTCCGGCCAGGTATTTGTCCAAAAACCTTCAAGATTCTTTGTTACCTGCAATGGTCTCCTGGCTGGAGATAAAAGCTTAATTAAAACAGGTTGTTTCATTACTTCCGGAGTCTTAAAACATCCAAATATCTGCTGAATTATTACTTCAAGAACAGGAATAATTATACCGTTCTGACTTTCATATATAAGTTTTCTTTTTCTTCCATTTTCCAGGATCAATTCTTCCGGAACATTTCTGTTTATCTTATCCCCTTCCAGATACCAGAATAAAGCATCATACAAAGTATTTTCCTTTATCTGAACCTCATTTAACATAAAAGGTTGTAGCCAATCTGTACCCCTTAAATGCAGACTATTAAGCTTTTCTTCAAGGTTTTCATAATCAGAACCTTTATTCTGGCAATAAAACTGTACCCTTTTTAATAAAGACAGGCTTTTTTGTGATAAAGGCAGAAAATCCAGACCTTCTTTAATTAATTGTTTATTTATATATTCAAAATAAAGCCCCGGAGTAAGATTCTTTTTTACTTCCTTAAGCTGGATTTTTCCAAAACACAGGGATTCTTTTACCAAAAGCTTATAACTGTCCCTGTTAAAGTCATAAACCAACCGGTTTACAGCCCTTTCCCTCATAAAATGCAGGGCAGATTCAGAATCGATATTTTCAAATTCATAAATAAAGGCTTTATCACTTCCTGCATCTGCATCAAGGACAATAATATATTCAGCTGCATTATCCTCTTTTAAAGAAGCAATTCTTCCTGAACTTAGCATATAAGTCTTATCACTTTCTTTATGGGCAAGACGGTCTGGATATCCACATAAAAAGGCATAACTTGTGGAAAACTGTGGAAAACCTTGTGGATAACACTTCCGTAAATCTGTATCCTCTTTATATTTCTGTACCCCTTTTTTAAGGAGAAACCCGCATTTTTCGAGGTTTCTTTCGCTCTCATAACGAGATAAAACCTTATCAAGTGCATAACTTGTGGATAATTCAAGCTGATTGTGGATAACTCCGCTTAAAGCAAGACAGGTAACCCTTATCCCAAGACCTAAAGACAAACAGGCTTCTCCTAAAACAGTTATCTTTTTATCTTTTATACAAGCCAGTAATTCCAGTAATTCTTCTGCTTTAGCCCAGTTACTTTCTCCCGGACAATCCAGCCACTCTAATTTAGAAGGGCTTTTTACTCCCCATTTATAACATTCAAGAACAAGACTGCTTAAGTCACTATGAAGGATTTCCGGGGGTACAGATTTAGCCAGTACTTCATTCTGTCCCCATAAACGAACACATTTTCCAGCACAAATGCGACCTGCTCGACCTGATCGCTGCTTTGCATTAAATTCACTTACATATCTTGTTTCAAGACGATTCATACCAGTAGATAAATCATACATGTTTACCCTGCATAAACCGCTGTCTATTACACACACCACATCTTTAACAGTAACAGAAGTTTCAGCAATAGAGCTGCTTAAAATTATGCGTATATAATCCCTGGCTTCTGTTTTTAATATCTTTTTTTGTTCTGCTAATGTTACTGAACTGTGGAGAATTTCTACTTTCAGTTCAGGATTTAATTCATTAATAGCTTTTTCTGCCTGTCTTATTTCCCTTAAACCTGGTAAAAAAACAAGAATAGATCCATATTTTCCAGCTGCTTCTAAGCTGGCTGCTTCAATATTAACAGCCTTTTCCACAGGCAAATCTTTTTTATATTCAATATCAACAGGGAAAGTTCTTCCAGGAACCGATAATAAGGGTACAGTTTTATCATCCTTATCTGTACCCATTAAATACTCACAAATCCTTTTACTATCAATTGTAGCTGACATGATTATTACATAAAGATCATCCCTTAAAGCCATAACTTCCTTTAACAAGGCCAGGGCCAGATCCACATGAATACTTCTCTCATGAAATTCATCTATAACAACTACATTTACACCTTCAAGAAGAGGGTCTGACTGCATCTTTCTTGTTAACACAGCATCAGTCATAACCACAAAGCGAGTTTTATCCGAAGATTTATTTTCTAAATGAACAGAATATCCACAAGTTTCACCTGTTTCTTCCCCAAGTAATTCAGACACACGACTGGCAATATTAAAAGCTGCAACTCTTCTTGGTTCCAGCATATAAATTTTTCCGCTAAAATTTTTTAGCAAAGCAAGAGGAACAGCTGTAGATTTACCGGCTGCAGTTTCGGCAGTCAGCACAAGGGAATGATAAGGATTGTTTTTTAAATTATCACAAATCTGATCTAAAAAAGGGTAGACCGGTAGATTTTTAATTTCTTCAGGATATTCTTCAAGCATAACTCAGGCAATTATAAACAAAAAAGCCGTCTGACAAAACATCAAACGGCTTTAATTCAAAAAAGTAGGTTATTATTTAATATTTACAAGTTCAATATCAAAGGCAAGAAATGAGTTTCCAGGAATTGCACCAGGAATACCACGTTCACCGTAAGCCATATCAGGAGGAAGAACAACTGTACGAACTTCTCCCTTTTTCATGTCCTGAACCATAATATCAAATCCAGGAATCATCATTCCTACATCTGTTGTAAAATCAAGAGCTTCGTGTCCGCCCTTAACCATCTTTGCAGATCCGTCAAATACCTGACCATTTACAAAGTATCCCTTATATTCTGTAGTTACATTTTTATTTGAACCACACTTTGCACCAGAACCTTCTTTAGTAATTTTGTAGTAAATACCATTTGAATCCTGCTGATATCCAGGGAATTTCTTTTCTACTTCTGCAATCTTTTCTTTAAGGGCTGCTTTTTTTGCTTCAAGAGCTTTTGCTGCAGCTTCTTTTGCAAGGCGGTCAAAATCTGCCTGTGTTGCAGTAAACTTTTCTGCATCTGCACCAAGGCGGTAAATCTTTACAGACTTAATCTTGTCTCCCACAGCAATCTTATTTACAACAGTCTGACTGTCATCATCTACAATATGTCCAAAAATTGTATGCTTTCCGTTAAGCCATGAAGTTTCTACATGTGTAATAAAGAACTGGCTTCCGTTTGTACCAGGACCAGCATTTGCCATTGCAAGAATTCCAGGACCTGTAAACTTAAGATCATCTACGATTTCATCAGCAAACTTATAACCAGGACCACCTGTTCCGTTACCTTTTGGATCTCCACCCTGAATCATAAAATCAGCGATTACACGGTGAAATTTAAGACCATCATAAAAATGTTTTCCCTTAGCTGCATCAAGTGTACCTTCTGCAAGGCCAACAAAATTTGTTACTGTAAGAGGTGTCTTTTTATAATACAGTTCAAGAGCAATTTCTCCCTTATCTGTATCCATAATGGCAAATACACCTGTTTTTCCATTAAGAACATTTTCTTTCATACTTTTACAAACTCCTGTAGAAATTATAACAGCACCAAAAATCAGTGCAGCAATTAATTTTTTCATTTTTTTACCACCTTAAAACTGTTTTATAAACCATTCATAAATCGCTATCATTCTTGCAGAAAGTGATTCATTCATTCTGTCTTCAAGGAAACTCAAAGATGGGAACCTTGCTTCTACAACTGTGTATACAAGAAAATCATCTCCACAATCATAAATCACAAGACCTATATGAAGATTTCCATCATCAACTGCAGTTATAGGACCTATATCAACATCAGTAGTATTTTCAAAAGTAACGCTTACTTCTTCTTCTGTCTGGTGATATTTAAGTTCATAAATAGTTTTTCCCAAAGAATTATCGTTTAAATAAGCATATAAAACCTTTCCGTCTGCAGAACCACTTGTTTTATCTATAACCTTTGTTTTAGATTTTGGTCCAGAAACACAATAAGCCTCTTTATACAGAGTTTCATAATCTTCACTGCTATGTGAAAAATACTTCATACCCTGCATTTTACTTATTGAACGAATAATCTTGGAAGCCTTCTTAATATTAACAGCTTCAGGCTCTGTCTCATTCAATGAAGACTTAGAAATGAGATAAAGATTTTCCTGTATAAGAACAGGGTCTTTTTTATAAGTCCACATTGAACTGACATAAGATGAAGATTCTGATGTCGGAAGCAAAACAAGATCAGTATTATTCTCTTTAAATTTCTTAGAAGTAACAGTACCGTCTTTTTTTAATGCTTTAAGAACATCAGAACTTACTAAATCAGAAACAGAATAGGCTGATGCAAGAGCTGCACTAGCACTAAAAAGACAGGCAGCCATCAACTTAATAAAAGTCTTTTTCATCAGTATACCTTCCTTTCAGGAGATTTATTAATACATGCTTTTAAGAAAAACACGTACCTGTTTATATAAACCTTCTCCCTCTGATTTGGTTTCAACATCCGGGATATCATTTAAAGTTGTGTGAATAAGTCTTCTTTCAAAAGGATTCATTGGTTCAAGAAGAATTGAATTTCTTGTCTGACGAACCTTATCTGCTGTGTTATAAGCAAGACGAACAAGGCTTTCTTCACGGCGGATTCTATAATTTTCAGTATCAAGAATTACACGGATATCTTCACGTCCAAGATGACCTGCATAAACGTTAGCAAGAAGCTGAAGGGCATCAAGATTCTTTCCTTTGCGTCCAATAAGAATTGCAGAACTGTCAGATGTAAGCTTAAGACCAAGTTTTTTATCTTCCCTGAACATAATTTCTACAGTAACTTCATAACCCATTTTCTGTACTGTTTCTGTAACAAAAGCAAGAAGTTTCTGTTCAAAATCATCCTGTGGAAGTGGATTAGCAACAGCAGCCTTGCTTTCTGTCTTTGAAGCTGATGATGCAGACTGTGAAGAAACATTTGATGAACCTGAATTATCTACTGTATGAACACGAATCTTAACGTATCCAGTCTTAAAAAGTGATTTTTTCTGAGATTCAAGAATTTCTACATCAAACTGATCCTTTTCAAGACCAAGTTCCTGTGCAGCCTTTTCAATAGCTTCTTTTTCTGTCTTACCTTCGTATTCGTAAGTCATTTATATACCTCTTATAAAAAAATTCTTAATATTTTAGCGTGTCTTCTTTTTTCCACCCTTAAATTTAAGAGTGTTGGCATCAATCTGAGGCCTGTTTTTAGCAAGTTCTGCACGCTTTTTCTTCATAATCTGATTAATAACAAGCTGCTGTACAATCTGAAGAATATTACTTGTTGTCCAGTAAAGTAAAAGTCCACTTGGTACATTATAGAACAGGAAGAAGAAAATTAAAGGAAGTCCGTACATCATAAACTTCATCTGTCCACCAGAAGAACCTGGATTACCAAACTGAGTAATTTTACCACTAACAAGCTGTGAGAATGTATAAATAAATGGTAAAAGTCTCAAAGTTGACTGTGTAAACCATGAAATCAAAGGAATATCTGCTTTCCATGTAAAGAGGATATCACCCTTTGAAAGGTCATCAATCCATCCTGAAATAAATTTTGCACCACGGAATTCAAAATAGTTATTGAATACATTATAAAGGGCAAAAAGGATAATCATCTGGAAAATCATAGGAAGACATCCGCTTACAGGGTTATAACCAACCTGTTTGTAAAGTTTTGCCATTTCTACGTTTAACTGCTGTGGCTTATCCTTATATTTCTGCTGAAGTTCCTGCATTTTTGGCTGAAGTTCTGCCATTTTAACTGAACCCATTGCAGTTTTCTTGTTAAGAGGGAAGAGAATAATCTTAAGAATAAGGGTAAGAATAATAATTGCAACACCCCAGTTTTTAACAACCAGGAATATTTTTTCCATTCCCCATTTAAGAATGAATTCTATCCAGTAAAGAATACCACTTGTTTTTACAGCCTTATTAAAGTTGCAGTCATTAAGGTTCCATTCGTTATTTTTAGCCTCATTGTATTTAATGAGTTCATTTTCACTTCTAGGACCAATATAAATGTAATAGCTGTCTGTTACTGACTGAGATTTAATATTTGTTCTTGTAAGATAAAGCTGTGATTTATTACCGTTAACATAAGTATCAGTAATATCACGCATACTGTCTGTATCTGCCGGTTTGATAAGGAATACAAAATACTTACTGGCAACACCTGCCCAGTCATAAGCCTTTTTGTATGTTTTATTTGAAAGGGAATTACGTTCCTTACTGTTATTTCTTGCAGCTACATATTCACGGATTTCATATTTATCATCTTTATAATTTTTTGGATAAATCTGTGGAGAAGTGCGGAGAGTATAATTTACAACTTCATGGTCTGCTTCATTATATTCAAGCTTTATATCAAGTTTAAATACATTTTCATTCTGCTTAAAGTTATAAATCTTAACAAAATTAAAAGCTGGATATTTCTTTTCAAAACGAATTGCAAAATCTGAAGTGTCTTCGTTCTGGTAAATTCTATGTGTATCAGGATCTACGATGACTTTATTGTCTTCACCTTTTTTAAATCCCTTAAAAGAAGTATCAAATACATCATTTACTGTATTTTTACCGTCAAATTCGATAGCAAGAGCACGGTTTTTTTCTGTTACTTCTTCTACCATTTCAATAAGTTCTATGCTTTTATCAGATTTTTCCTGCTTAAGCTTGTAACTTACTAAATCTCCACCTTTACTTGTAAAAGTAACAATGGCTTTGTCAGTTTCTACAACAAATTCCTGTGGAAGTTTTACTTCTTCTTCCTTTACTTCTTCAGAAAGAAGTGCCTGAACTTCTTTTTCTTTTTCTGCCTGCTTCTTCTGTTCAGCAAGTTCTGCATTTTCACGATCAACCTCATTCTTAATATTCTGAGGTGCAATAAAAACAGTCTGCACAAACAAAGAAACAAACAAAACTAATGCCGAAAGCACAATTGCAATTATTGCATTCTTAGTCATTTTCTGTCGTTCCTTATTATTTTTATGTTTTTAAAAAAGACAAATTCCTCAGGAACAGGGTCATAACCACCATTACTGAAGGGATTACATCTTATAATTCGCTTTAATGATAAATAAAATCCTTTGATTGGACCATGCTTTTGTAATGCTTCAATTGCATAATGAGAACAGGTTGGCTCATATTTACAACATGGCGGAAAGAGGGGTGAAATAAAAACTTGATAAAACCGTACAGGTAAACATAAAAGTTTTATAAAGAAATTTCGCAATCCTTTAATAATCCTGCTTTCTGGCATAAAGTCTTGAATATTTCACACCGCGAGTGGAACGAATCATTTCCGGGATATACAAAAAATAGCATATCATATCCGGTGTTCAGGTGTGTTTTGAATAAACGATAAGTTTCCCGGCTATAGCGTTTGGATGCATTTCTTTGAACTGCATTGCCATAACCACGGGGAATAGGAAATCCGATTCTATTAAAATCAGAATTATTGGGCATGTAAAAGAGCTTTGCTCCGTATACACTAACCCTTTTCCCTGTTTTAAAAAGTCTTTGGATGTCAGCAGGACGTTTTATATGTTCATCACGTTTAAAACGCCCTGTTTTTAACAAGTAAGCTTCCATCCCCAGTTAAAGAATTAGTATTTCTTGCCTTCTGAACAAACTGAAAGCTTATGACGACCCTTAGCTCTTCTTCTAGCAAGAACTTTGCGTCCACCTTTAGTAGCCATGCGAGCTCTGAATCCAAACTTTCTATTGCGCTTTACTTTACTTGGTTGATATGTACGTAACATAATTTACAACTCCTAAAAATTATATACGATAGTAGTGCTAGACTATATCATTTATTTTTAATATTGGTCAACATATCAGATTTAAGTTTGTCAAACAAATTCTTCAATTCTTCAGGCATTTCCTTTGAATTTTTAGTATTTTCTGCATAACCCATCCTTTTTAAGGATTCTTCCTGCCTGTTTAACCTTTCCATAGATTTTTCCTGGGCTTTTTTAAAGTCATCTTCCTTTCTTTCAAAATCAAAGATTTCACCTTTTTTACCCTTAAGCTTTATTGCCATGGAATTTATCTCAATATCCTTAATTTCCATCTTAAGGCCTGTAAGAATATAGTTCTTATGCAGCTGCAGCAATTCAATCCAGCCGGGATGATCTGCTTCAACCAGCAAAACGCCATTTTTTAAATCAATTATCCTGCTGTGGGAAGCCATATTTTTTCCTTCATTAGGATTTATCTTTCCCTTGATGCGGTTAAGTACTTTATTCCAGACAGAAAACATGTTGGATGCATTTTTTACATCACAAACACTAATATTATTAAAAGTCTGATTTATAAGATCCATTACTGGAATTGCTTCATCATTCATACACTTTCCGTCCACTGGCCATTATTGATTTTATAAACTCTGGTTGTGCTTTTCTTATACTTTTCATAAGGTTCACCATTCAAAAAAGTACAAAACAGCTGATCATATTCAGGGAGTAGGGCAGTAACTTTCTGTCTTTTTTCCGGATCCAGTTCAAGGAGTACGTCATCCATAAGAAGAACCGGCTTTTTACCTGTAGCCTGACTATAAAAAACGGCCTGGGCTGTTCTTAAAATCAGGGCAATCAATCTTCTTTGACCAGTAGATGCTTCCGGAACAAAGGCTGCATGATTTCTTACAAAAACAATCTTGTCCCTGTGAGGCCCGGTCATCGTAGTATTCATAATTTTTTCTACTTCAAGCCTGGAACGAACCTGCTTAAGAATATCATTTGCACTTTCAAGTGAATTATCCTTCATATTCCAGGACGGATTATAAACTATATGAACTCCGTCAATTCCGGTTATATCTTCATAAAGTTTTGGAAAAATCTGATTAAACTTAAAGATTGCCATCTTACGCTTACTCTGCATTTCCATTCCATACTGAACAAGCTGCATGTCATAGATATCAAGCATTTCGTATTTCTTTTCTTTAAGTGAAATATTTCTTTCTTTGAGAACTTTTTTATAACGCCTGTTAATATCTATGTACATGACATCATACATACTTAAAGACTGGTCTATAAAAAATCTTTTTCTTTCTGGTGAACCTGTAACAAAATCCAAATCTTCATGACTGTAAAGAACACA
>NZ_JAILGZ010000119.1 GCF_024696245.1 Treponema sp. | reverse complement strand
TAATACAGCTCAATTCAAAGCCTACATATAAGACCCGTATAAAGTCTTTTGGCAGTTATTACAAAAAAATTCTCCGGCAAAAAAATGACCAGCTTGGTGATGATAATAAAAATTTTGTTACCCTGACAGATATGATGGGTATAAGGGTAATATGTGCTTTTCTTGAAGACTTATCAGAAGTTCAAAAACAGATTTGTCAGAATTTTGATGTTAAAGAAATAGAAAAAAAAGGGGCAGAGCAGTCTTTCCGTGAGTTTGGATATGAATCAATTCACATTCTGGTAAAGATTCCCCAGGACTGTATGCCGGAAGTTACAGAACCTGTATTACCGGAAGAAGTTGTATGCGAAATTCAAATCAGGACAATTCTTCAGGATGCATGGGCAGAAGTAGAACATGAACTTATTTATAAATCAGAGTTTAACCCTTTTGATAAACCTTTAAGGCGTAAGCTTGCTTCAATCAATGCCAGTCTGACCCTTGCGGATATGATTTTTCAGGAAATCCGTGACTATCAGAATAAACTTCAGTATGAAATTGGAACAAGGCGAAATACTTTTTACGAAAAGGCTGATGATCTTACAAGTGAAGTTCTTTTACCGGAAGCTGCAGTTGGAAAGGTTTTAGTTCCTAAAGAGGAAGAGATTTCAATTGATAAAAATGCCAGTATTGACGACCTGGTACTTTCTGCCTTGCATGAACATAATATGGGCAACTTTCATAAAGCCCAGATTATATACACAAGAATTATAGAATCAAAACCTGAGCCTCCGGCTGTTGTACTTGGTGTAATTTTTAAGCACAGGGGAATGGCTTATTTTGCTCAGGGAAAATATGACGAAGCCCTTAGTGACTTTAAGAACAGCATAGCCAATGATCCTAAAAGCTTCAGGTCCCTTTATTATGAGGGCATTGTTTATAGTATTCAGGAAAAAAATGAAGAAGCAATAGACTGTTTTAATCGTTCCCTGGATATAGATTCATACCAGAGTCATGTTTATTACCGCAGGGCTTTGGCTTATTATAATCTGGGCAATTATAAAGAAGCACTTAATGACATTGCCAATTCAGAAAAGCTTGGTCTTAAGGATAATGATGTCATTGCCCTTAAGAAAAAAGTAATGGAAAAATTCGATATGGGAATGTAAAAAAAAATCAAAAAAAATTTAATTTTTTTTGATTTTGCTATTGACTAAAATTATCCCATAGTATATTATCTAATCATTCAGCAAGCGCTGTATGTCTCCTTCGTCTAGTGGTTAGGACATCGGGTTTTCATCCCGACAACATGGGTTCAATTCCCGTAGGAGATGCTAAACCGTTGATTCAAATGAGTCAGCGGTTTTTTTATTTTCAGGCATATTCAAAGGAATTATATTTTTTTATGAATGATAAGGCACATTTTTTTGCAAAAGGATTAAAGGAAGGTATACCTGTAGCGTCAGGATATTTTGCTGTTGCCTTTTCACTGGGAATTGTTGCCCGTAATTCCGGACTGTCTGCTTTTCAGGGATTTCTTGCCAGTTTGCTTAATACAGCTTCTGCAGGGGAATATTCCTTATTTGAATCCATAAGGGAAGGGGTAACTTATGCAGAACTTGCCCTTTCAATCTTTGTAATTAATATCCGCTATTTTTTAATGAGCTGTTCTTTAAGCCAGAGATTTGCACCTTCGGTTAATATCCTGCATCGTTTTTTTACAGGTTTTGGTATAACCGATGAAATATTTGCCCTTTCTGTATCCCAGAAAAACTACAGCCCTTTCTATACTTATGGAATTATAGCAATAGCAGTTCCAGCCTGGTCCATAGCTACTGCTATAGGTGTTTGTGCAGGTACAATTCTTCCTTTGAGGGTAGTAAGTGCCCTGTCAGTAGCTTTATTCGGGATGTTTCTTGCAATTATAATTCCCCCGGTTAAAAAAGATAAGGCAGTGGCAGCCTGTGTAATATCCAGCTTTGTATTAAGCTATTTATCTTCAGTACTGCCCTATGTAAGGACTATAAGCGGGGGAATGAGGACTGTGGTCCTTACCCTTGTAATTTCCGCTGTAATGGCCTTTATCAGCCCGCTGAGGGACTCTCAAGGAGCATCTGATGAAGAATAACATTTACGTCTATATAATGGTTTCTGCCCTTGTTACTTATGCCATAAGGGTCTTACCCCTTCTGTTTATGAGAAAAAACGTAAACAGCAGGTTTATTAAGTCTTTTCTCTATTATGTTCCCTATGTAACCCTGGCTGTTATGACCTTTCCTGCCATGATAGAAACATCCCAGTCTCTTCTTGCCGGAATAATTACTTTTTTACTGGGAGTGCTTCTTGCATTTTTAGGTTCCAGTCTTATAGTAACGGCTGCAGGATGCTGCTGTGCCTTATTTGTACTTGAATTGTTTTTATGTTAATAATTTTTTAAAAGATGAGTACTTGTAAGGAAGTGTAAAATAAAAAAAAAGTAAAAAAAAATGCACCTCCTGTGATATGTGTCCAGAATTATGGGTACATATCAAATTGAACTATATA
>NZ_JAILGZ010000083.1 GCF_024696245.1 Treponema sp. | reverse complement strand
TTTCCAAAAAATTCTTTTGAAGGACTGAATACATTAAAATCTTTGCAGACACGAGTTCCACGACCAATCATCTGCCAGAACTTAATTACAGAATATACTCTCTTAAAGAAAACAAGATTCAAAACTTCTGGTACATCAATTCCTGTATCAAGCATATCTACTGATACTGCTATGATAGGTTCTTTTTCAGGCATCTTAAAATCGTCAATAATTGTTCCTGCCTTACTTACACTGTAATCTACAAGCTGGCAGTAATCATCTCCTTTATCAGGATAGACATCCTTAAAAGTTTTTACGATTTTTTCTGCATGATCATGGTCTACAGCAAAGATAATAGACTTTCCAAGTCCTTCGCCATTATCTACACGAAGACCTTCATTCATTAATGTTTCAAGAACAAGTTTGATTGTTGGGATGTTGATAATATTTTTGTAGAACTCATTGCCCTGTTTTTCTTTTAGATTATCAGGTAAAGCTCCTTCTTCGGCAAAAACTTCATCATATTCTTTCTTCTCTGCATCACTCAGTTCAGAATACTTAGCACCATTTTTAAGGCGGGCTGTTGTCTTATCAATAGCAGCATAATCTACAAGGAAGCCTTCTTGAACAGCGGTAGGATAATCATAACTGAATGTTGGGTGACCTACTTCAAGTCCAAATAAAGAGTATGTATCTTCCTGACCTTCCTGGTCCTTTGGAGTTGCAGTAAGACCTAGAACAAGTGAATCAAAATAGTGGAAGATAGCCTGATATTTGTTGTAGCAGGAACGGTGACATTCATCGATGATGATTAAATCAAATCTGCCAATTCCAAATGTCTTTTCATCTGTATCAAGAAGGTTAAGCATTGTAGGATAAGTGCTTAAAATAACATTCGCATCAAAATCCCGCTGACTTCCGCTTACTTCTGAAATTGCACAAAGAGTTGCATTAGGAAGGTATTTTGCAAAGGCTTTTTTTGCCTGGTCAACGAGTTCTGTTCTATCTGCAAGAAATAAGACGTTTTTTACCCAGTCATTACGCATCAAAATATCTACAAGGGAAATGGCAAAACGTGTCTTTCCTGTTCCTGTTGCCATAACATTCAATGCTTTTCTCTTAAAACCAGAATAAGCAGTACAAACAGCAGTACATGCGTTTTGGATAAAATAGCGGTCAGAGATTTCCTGATTTACACGAGTATCTTCGATAGGTCCAAGTTTACGACGTACAATAAGTGAATGGAGCTCTTTTAATGAATAATAACCAAATACACGACGGGCAGGGCCACCGACTCCATCCACCATGTAAATCTGATAGCCGTTTGTATAGAAAATTACAGGCATTATACCAAACTTGTCTTTTAATGCCTGGGCATAGATTTTTGCCTGTTTTGCTCCGGTGTCTACATCTTTACAAGTGCGTTTTGCTTCAATAACGGCAAGCGGTTTCCCATCTCTATCATAAAGAACATAGTCTGCATAACCAACTCCAGTAGGAAAATCACTTGAAACAGGGATATTTGTAAGTTTTGTTTCAATGCAGGCAGTCTCAGGTTTTACGGCTTCTTTAATATCACAGACTGTCCAGCCAGCTTCGCGTAAATCCATATCAATAAGTGCTGCACGTGTTTCTGCCTCTGTATAATCGATGCTGGAAGTCATCTTTGTGTCTGCTGCAATTTTTCCCTTCTGGGCTACTGTAAAAGGTGATTTTTTTACTTTGATGATTATTTTCTTTTTTGTCTTTTCTGCTTCAGCAGCATTTGGAACAGCATCAGATACAGCATCTTTATCAAATGGAAGATAAGAAGAAATGATACCAAGGAATTTTAATATTTCACAAACAGAGTCGTAAAGAGAATGCAGGCAGAGCATGGCCATGCGATTATTGATAGGTTCTGCATGACTTGCCATATTTCCCAGTTTACGAACATTATGAACGGCACTTAATTGTGGTTCATCAAGGTATGCTTTGAACTTATAATCTTCAATAAGACCAAAAAGATCTGACATCTCTGAATACTGACCATACTTTGTTATATAAAAAAGTTTGATTGCACATTCCAAGCCATTGCGGGCAGACCGCACTGAAGCATCAGGAAACTGACTTACAAAAACTTCTGCCTGATTACAGTAATTATACAAATCGCTTAATTCAGAATACTTTTTTAGAAAATCAAAGTTCATGGCTCTCTCACATTTTGTTATTTGGTCTTACTTTCAATAAGTTTATCTATATCTGCATAAGCATTTTCCAAAGCTTCACCATGATACATTTCATACATATTAAAAACATAATCTGTTAGATTTAACTCATCTAGCTGATGAAGAACCTTGTCAGCAGTTGTGTTTTTATAACGAGCATATTGTTCCAGAAGGAAAGTAAAGAATTCCATTTCTTTTGTCATTTAGTCTCTCCTTAAATACAAGGAATTGCGAGGTTCTCCTGTAACAAGTTCAGATTCCCAGATGTCAAAAATACCTGCAGGACTGAATTCCCACATTTCAAGTTCTGGATTGCAAAGCATCTGGTAGGTCTTAGAAAATAAAAACTTTCTGTAGGAATCCATAATTGGATATCCATATTTATTGCTTATAAGCAGAGAAACTTCGTTATCATAAAACTGAAGAATATATGGCAGTTCTTTTCCCATTTATTTTACCTCCAGAAACTTTAGTTTTTTTATTGCGTTTTCAGTTCTAAAAGTATACTGGTCGCACAATTTTTGCGGCATCAATCTTTTTATCGTTTCTTCAATATCATAGATTCCTGCAAAATAGAGACTTATAACAGGCATTGTTCGATCGTTTGCTACAGGACCTATTACAATATCATAATCGTCATTTGGGATAATCTGATTTTTACGATTCATTGTGACATACTCAAGCCATTCTCTTTGGGCCTGAGTAAAACGGAGAATCTTTAAGTCCGAAACAGAAGTATCATCAAAATCAAATACAGAGACAGTTGCTTTTCCAGTTTCACGTCTTTTTACGGTTAATTCAGCCCATCGTTTGGCCTGTTCATAGCTGGAGGTGAGATAAAATCCCTTACCAAAATCAAGACGTCTGTCTGATCCCAATATTTGAGGATTTGAAACTTCTACGTTACTACCGTGGTATAAAAGCATATTTTTCTCCAAGATGTCATTATAACATATTTTTTGATAAATTGTAGTTGTTGTTGCAATACAAATTTCGATTTGTCGATTTGCTGGACGAAGGCGGCGAATTGGTTTTGGAGGTCAAGAGACGGAACTGGCACTTTGATTTTTTCAGCAGCCGATTTAGACAATTCTTTAAATGTTGTCCCGGTTCCTTTTGAATTTAAATAATCTGTATTTGATTTGAAGAGAAAATACAAGTAAACAGGATTCAAAACATCTTCTTT
>NZ_JAILGZ010000036.1 GCF_024696245.1 Treponema sp. | reverse complement strand
GTGATAAGATTATTCAAGCGTGTTGAAAAACGCTTATCTTCAACCTGAATATTATACTTTCTTTCATAACGAGAAAGCTGCAGATTTAAAGCTGAGTTCAAGCATTCCAAATCGGGATAATTATCTGCTCCAAAACTGATTCTTAAAACCGGATACTCAATCCAGTCCTTTTCGAGTTTTTCGAGCGCAAGGCCTTTGAACAAGTTCTTTTTACCGAGAAAATATGCCTCCATCGTCGAAAGTAAAAGACTTTTTCCAAATCTGCGCGGACGGCTTAGAAAATAAGGCTTACCTTCCCTTGCAAGTTTGTAGACGAGAGCCGTCTTATCTACATAAATGCAGTTGCGGTTGCGTAAATCTTCAAAATCCTGAATTCCAATCGGCAAAAATCTTTCGTTCATATTTGATATTATAGCACATGGGCGGCTGGTAAATAAACCATGAATTGCATATGAAAGGTGTTTTTACTATATTTTATAGAAGTTCTAAAAGCTTATCAGCAGTATTCTTCCAAGTAAAATTGTCCACTAACCTTTTATAAGCCTTTTCTGTAGCTTCCATCCGTCTTTTGTCATCATAAAGAATATCAAGCATTTCTTTTGCAATATCATCAGCAGAAGGTCTTTTTTGCGTAACTGTACCGTATGAGTCATCAGGAAGGATTTCTTTTGCTCCGGAAACAGGAGTCATAATAACATAAGTCCTGCAGGCAACAGCTTCCAAAACAGATGTAGGAAAACCTTCTGAATATGATGATGGAAGCAGAAGAGAAATGGAGTTTGACAGAAGAGACACAATCTGCTCAAAAGAAAGCTTTCCTAAAAGATGAATATTAGCAGTCTTGCAGGAAATGCACTCATTTATTAGGGGACCGTCCCCTGCCACCATAAGGTGAATTTCTGGATGTCCGTACTTTGTGTTGCAAAGTTTTACGGCTTCTATAGCTTCAGGAATTCCTTTCTCTAAAATTAGACGGCCGGTAAATGAAAGTATTTTTGAACCGTCAGGCAAAACAGGAAGAAAATTTGTGTTCATATTTGCCTTAATTTTTTCAACATCATCTATATTAATGGCATTGTACAAAACACCTTTAGCTTCTATTCCAAAATGACGAAGCCAGTTATTGCAACCTTGCGAAACTCCATAAAAATTCTTTATGAAAAACTTTATAAAAGTTGTAATAAAATGCTCATAACATCTGCCTATAAAATCCCAAAATCCCGAGCCAATACTGAGATGTCCGCTTCCATGTTCAATGCAAATAATTTTTTTGGAGTGTCTCTTTCCGAATATTGCACCGTACAAAGAATGAATATAGAAACGCGTATTTACTATAGAAAAATCAAATGCATTTTTTTGAGTTCTTTGTTTAATTTCCAAAACTTTTTAGTCCAGAATTTCAGCACCGGAAACCGACCGTTCAACAAATTTATGCATGGCAAACGATATACTTCAATTCCATCAGAATAATCATAGTCAGATAAATTCATTACGTTTGAAGTAACTACAGTAATTTTATGTCCACGACTTAGCAGCTCCTTAGAGAGATTAAAAGTATATTTCTCCACTCCCCCCCAACTGGGCAAATATTGGGCTGAAAAAATCAAAATATGTTTAATCATGTTACCTCAATAAAAAAAGATTATAAAAAACACTAAAAGAACAAATCTTTAGCTTAACAATTTCTGATATGCTTTTTCCAATTGTTAATAAACAGAATCCCAGCTAAACTTATTTGAAAGCTCTATAACATCTTCATATATATTACTGCTACCTTACCTTCCAGCCAAGCATACCTTTGCCCTCGCTTGAAAAGACAACTCCAATCTTAAACATTTCTTTTCCGCTTACTACGAACCTGTCCGCGTAACCGTTTGCATCAATCTGGGTAAGAGCTTCGTCCGCAACACTTTCAAAATCTCGGCCTTTGTCCATCTTAAGTTCAAAAATAAAAACAGAGTCCTTTGTAGCAACGACAACATCACTTCTTCCCGCAACTGACTGCAGTTCTGAAACCACGCGGAAGCCGGACATGCGGAACATAAGGTGTGTCACAGACTCGTAGTAGTTCTCGCACATGTCTTTTTTTACCACGGTGGGCAAATCTGCGATTGCGGCTTTTATTATTGA
>NZ_JAILGZ010000075.1 GCF_024696245.1 Treponema sp. | reverse complement strand
TGCCCTGGTGTTAAGGAAGGTGTAATAATTAAAGTTAAGGTTTAAGCTTAAGGAAGATGAGAGTCTGGCGGATATTCCTGCGGAGAAATCCCAGCTTTTGAAATAATTATAAAGATAATCTGCAAAGTCATAATAGTCTTTGGAGCCTAAATGACGGTCTTTTGCAAGGACAAAGGTAAAGGGGTAAAGGTTAAAGCCTGCATGAATTGTATAAAAGGGGCCTATATTTTTTTGCAGGGTAAGGCCTGTAAAAAAGGCAGCGGTTCTTACGTAATAATTGATTCCTGCAAGGTGGTATTTGCCGTCGGGAAAATAATGGGAATAAGAAGAATTCCACTCATGGGTTTTACCGTCACTTGTCCAGGAAGAGGAACCGTACCAGCCGTAACCGTTTTTTGCCTTATAGTAAGCTGATGAATAAAAAAAGCCTGTGCCAGGTATTAAGTCAATAAAGGTTCCCAGGCTTTTTTTACAGGCAAAGCTTGTCCTGAAGGAAAAGTTTTTTAAGCGGTCAGAAAGGGAATCATTGGCAATAGTGCAGTCAAATTTTGAATAGTTAAACTTTATTCCGGAAGTGGTCCAGTCGGAATCAGACATCCAGGCGGAATTATAGGGAATTGTAAAATCTGCCAGGGCTGAAAAAATAAAGGCAGTTTTAGGGCTGGCTGTTAATTCAGCTTTAAGATCAAGACCGTAAGTCATTACTGCCTTTTCGTTCCAGACAAGGAGGCTGGCCAATTGACTGGGGTCGCTTCCAAAAGTTCCCCCGTAATAAAGGCTTTCTTTTGAGGTGGAGTTTCTGAAGGAATAGCGGGGGGATAAATAAAATGCCAGGTCTGCGGAAAAAGATGAGAATCCTGCCAGAAAAAGCAGCATGGTGAGGAGTAGTTTTTTAGCAGGTCGATTCATGGTATAATAATAGCATTATTTTTATAAAAATAAAGATTCAGGGTAAAGCCGGGCATTTATTCATTCTTCGGAGATATTTTTATGAGGCAGTTTAAAGTTCATTCACCATACGAGCCTTCGGGAGACCAGCCGGAAGCTATACGTAAACTGGCAGAAGGTTTTAAAAGGGGTGACAAATATCAGACCTTAAAGGGTGTAACAGGTTCAGGTAAGACATTCACCATGGCAAAAATAATCGAAGAGGTGCAGCGCCCTACCCTTATTATCAGCCACAACAAGACTTTAAGTGCCCAGCTCTACAGGGAATTTAAGACATTTTTTCCGGAAAATGCCGTTGAGTACTTTGTAAGTTACTATGACTACTATCAGCCAGAAGCTTATGTTCCGGCAAGGGATCTTTACATAGAAAAAGATGCTGCCATAAACAAGGAGATAGATTCCTTAAGGCTGGCTGCTACCTATGCCCTGATGGAAAGGCGGGATGTTATAATCGTTGCCACTGTCAGCTGTATTTATGGTCTGGGTATGCCGGATCTGTATAAAGAAATGCGTACTCATGTGAGTTTAGGGGATGAACTTGATGCCCACAAACTGGCCCAGAAGCTTATTGGAGTTCAGTATCAGAGGAATGATGCTGTTCTTGAAAGGGGAAATTTCCGCATAAAGGGAGACACCATAGAAGTATTCCCTCCTTACATGGAAACAGACCAGGCTTACAGAATTGAACTGGACTTTGACGAGGTTTCCCGAATCAGGCGCTTTGACGTGCTTAATGGTACTGCCATAGAAGAGCTGGATGAACTTTACCTCTACCCTGCCAAGCACTTTGTTGTTCCTGAAGCAATGCTGCAGCAAGCTACAGAGCGTATAAATGCCGAGCTTGAAATGAGGCTGGAGGAATTAAGGAGTCAGGGTAAGATGCTGGAGGCTGAGCGTCTTAAGACCCGCACTACATACGACATAGAGATGATGAAGGAAATGGGCTACTGTTCCGGAATTGAAAACTACTCTGCCCCTATTGCAAACAGAAAGCATGGGGATCCTCCTGCAACCTTGCTGCATTACTTTCCGGATGACTTTTTGTGCCTGATAGACGAAGCCCATGTTACGGTTCCTCAGATAGGAGCCATGTACGAAGGGGACAGGAGCCGTAAGCAGAACCTGATAGACTTTGGATTCCGTCTGCCAAGTGCCCTGGATAACAGACCCCTTAAGGCAGATGAGTTTACTGCAAAGATGAATCAGGTTATTTATGTAACGGCAACGCCCCGTAAGGAAGAAATAAAGCAGTCTACCCAGATTGTAGAACAGCTTATTCGTCCTACAGGTCTTCTTGATCCGATTGTGGAAGTTCGTCCAAGTGAAGGTCAGATGCAGGATATTTATACTGAAGTTACTGCCCGGATTAAAAAGGGAGAGCGTTCCCTGCTTCTTACCCTTACTAAAAAAATGGCAGAGGACCTTACGGATTATCTTACGGAACTGGGAATTAAGTGTAAGTACATTCACTCGGAAATCGATACCTTTGAGCGTGTTGAGATTCTTAAGTCCCTTCGTACGGGAGAAATTGACGTTCTTATAGGCATTAACCTGCTTAGGGAAGGAATTGACCTGCCGGAAGTAAGTTTTATTGCCCTGCTGGACGCTGATAAAATCGGATTTTTAAGAAGTACCACTTCACTTATTCAGATTATAGGTCGTGCTGCCCGTAATGCGGAAGGTATGGTTGTAATGTATGCCGACAGAATGAGTGACGCCATGAAGGAAGCCATTGACGAAACTAAAAGGCGTCGATCAATTCAGGAAGCATACAATAAGGAACATGGAATTACCCCTAAGACAATTAAAAAGGCTGTTGAAGATATTCTTGTTCACGAAAAGGAAAATGCAGAAGAAAATGCCCAGGTAAATCTTGAGGTTCTTAAGAAAAGCGCAAATCTTTTTGTTCCGGCCCAGAGGAAAAAGCTTCTTACAGCCCTCAGGAAGGAAATGGAGGACTGTGCAGAAAGGCTTGATTACGAGCAGGCAGCAGTCATAAGGGACCAGATTCTTGATATTGAAAAGACTTACGGTAAATAAGCCCTTTTAGGCCTGTCGCCATTGACTAAAAGGAAGAATTTATATAAACTCCTCTAACTTATTGAATTCTTTTAGGTAGGTAACAAAATGTCAAGAACTTGTGATATTTGCGGAAAGCACCCGATTCACGGAAACAAAGTTAGTAAGTCATACAACCACACACGCCGCCAGTGGAAGCCAAATCTTGTAAAAGTAAAGACTGTAATCGGCGGAACAAGTATGACACTTAAGATCTGCACACAGTGTCTCAGAAGCGACTTTATTACAAAGAAAGTTTCTGTTCCAAAGCCAGCTGCAGAAGCAAAATAAGCAGACTACTGCTTTTGAAAGACCGCTCTATGTTAAAGGGCGGTTTTTTTTAT
>NZ_JAILGZ010000041.1 GCF_024696245.1 Treponema sp. | reverse complement strand
AGTTCAGCGAACTTTGCCTTAATCTTTGCAACATCTACACCAAGCTTAGATGCAAGTGCTGAAGCTTCAGCATCTGTTGCAGCCTGAATGAATTCGTTGAGCGGCGGGTCAAGAAGACGGATAGTAACAGGGCGTCCTTCCATTGTCTTGATGATTCCGTAGAAGTCTTTTTCCTGAAGAGGAAGAATCTTAGAAAGGTTCTCTTTGCGAGCCTCTGTATCTTCAGAGATAATCATCTTCTGGAATGAAGTAAGCTTTGGTTCATCAAAGAACATGTGCTCTGTACGGCAAAGACCAATACCAGCTGCACCGAAGCGGAAAGCGATCGGAGCTTCGTTCTGTTCTGCGTTAGCAAGAACACCGAATCCCTTAACTGTCTTTCCAGAAGCAGTCTTGCGTACTGACTTAGCGCGGATTTCATCTGCCCAAGAGAGGAATGTCTCGAGGTCGCCTGAAATCTGAGCTGGTACTACAGGAATAAGTCCTGCATATACTCTACCAGTTGAACCGTCAATAGAAATTGAATCACCCTTCTTGAATACTTTTCCACCGATTGTAACTTCGTCTTTTCCTGTGAATACAACTGCTGCACAACCACAAACACAAGGTGTACCCATACCGCGTGCAACAACAGCTGCGTGTGAAGTGCGTCCACCAGTTGAGGTAAGAATACCTTCTGCAACGTACATACCTGCAATGTCATCAGGTGATGTTTCTTTGCGAACGAGCATTACTTTCTTACCAGCCTTGTTCCATTCAACAGCTTCTTCTGCTGTGAATACAATCTGTCCACAACCTGCACCTGGTGAAGCGTTAAGAGCTTCTGCAATTGGTGTAGCTGCTTTAAGAGCTTTTGCTTCAAACTGTGGGTGGAGAAGCTGATCAAGCTGATCTGGCTTTACGCGGAGAAGAGCCTGTTCTTTAGTGATGAGTTTTTCACCAACCATTTCAACTGCCATGCGAACAGCTGCTGGACCTGTACGTTTACCGTTGCGGCACTGGAGCATGTAGAGTGTTCCTTCTTCAACAGTAAATTCCATATCCTGCATATCTCTGTAGTGCTTTTCAAGACGAGCACGGATTTTGCAAAGCTGGTCATAGATTTTTGGATTTGTTTTTTCAAGCTGTGAAAGGTGCTGTGGTGTACGGATACCAGCAACAACGTCTTCACCCTGTGCGTTCATAAGGTATTCACCCATGAATACATTTTCACCAGTAGAAGGATCGCGTGAGAAACATACACCAGTTCCTGATGTGTCTCCCTTGTTTCCGAATACCATTGCCATAACTGTTACGGCTGTACCTTTGATTACTCTTTCATCAATGTTGTTGAGCTTGCGGTATGTGATGGCACGTGGATTCATCCATGAACCGAATACTGCACCGATAGCTCCCCACATCTGTTTCTGTGGATCCTGTGGGAAATCTTCACCCTTTTCTTTTTTGTACATTACCTTGTACTTAGTAACGATTTCCTGAAGTTCTTCTGTTGTAAGATCTGTATCTTCTTTAATTCCGCGGTGTGATTTTACTTCGTCGATGATTTCTTCGAATTTGTCATGATCAACACCCATAGCAACGTTACCGTACATCTGGATAAAGCGGCGGTAAGCGTCCCATGCAAAACGTGCATTTCCTGTTTTTTCTGCAAGTCCAAGAACTGACTTGTCGTTAAGACCAAGGTTAAGGATTGTATCCATCATACCTGGCATAGATTCAGCGGCACCAGAGCGAACTGATACAAGGAGTGGATCCTTTTCATCGCCAAGTTTTTTTCCCATTGCTTTTTCGAGCTTTGTAAGATACTTAGCTACTTCTGCATCGAGGCCAGCAGGATACTTTCTTCCTAATTTGTAGTATTCCTGACAAACGTCAATTGAAATTGTGATTCCTGGTGGAACTGGAAGGCTCAAAGGAGCTTTTGCCATTTCTGCAAGGTTAGCACCCTTACCACCGAGAATTGGACGCATTGTTTCATTTCCTTCTGCGTCGCCATTACCAAAGAAATAAACATATTTGGTCTTAGCCATTAATGTCCTCCATATATATATGTAAAAAAGAGTATATATCTAATTTATTTGAGCGTCAACGAAATTGGCTTAAACAAGGGCTTTGCAAGGGTTTTGAAACAGATTTTTGTCTTGTGAGTGATAATGGACAATAGAGTTTTTTTTTATTAAAATAATTCACTATATATTGTGAGGGAATCATGCCAAAAATTGAAGTTAACGAAAATTTATTCTGGAACCTTTTAGGAAAAAAATACGACTGGAAAACACAAACTGAACTTTTTGAAAAAAAACTTACATTTGCAAAAGCTGAGCTTGATGAAAAACCTGATGAATCTGAAGCAGCAGATAAGCGTGTTATTAAAATAGAACTTAATGATACAAACCGTCCTGACTTATGGTCTACAGGTGGTGTTACAAGATGTCTTCGTGAACATGAAGGTGCAAAGCATTCAGATTATTCTAAATTTATGTCATGTAAGGGAAATCTTAAAGACACTGGTAATCGTTATGCTGTAGTAGATCCTGCACTTAAAGACATTCGTCCTTATATGGTTGCATTTGTTATTTCCGGAAAAGCAATTGATGATCCAATGCTTATTGATATCATGCAGACTCAGGAAAAACTTGCATGGAATTTTGGACGTAAAAGAAAGTCACTTTCTATGGGAGTTTACCGTGCTGCTGACCTTAAGTGGCCTGTTCATTATGTTGCAGCTGATCCTGATAAAACAAGTTTTATTCCTTTACAGGATGATAAAAAACAGACTCTTCGTGAAATTGTAGAAAATCATCCAAAGGGAAAAGATTACGGATGGATTTTAAAAGATTTCAGCAAGTATCCTGTTCTTAATGATGACTCTGGAGAAATCATGAGTATGTCTCCAATCATCAACAGTGCAACTCTTGGTCAGATTGAAGTTGGTGATAAAGAACTTATGGTAGAACTTACCGGTGATAATATGGAAAACCTTATGCTTGCTGCAAACATTGTAGCATGCGATTTCTATGATGCCGGTTATGAAATTCTTCCTGTAAAAGTTCATCATGAATATGAAACTGGATTTGGTAAGGATGTTGTTACTCCATATTATTTCCAGCAGACAACAGATGCCCGCCTTTCTGCAATTAACAAAAAGCTTGGTGTTAAACTTTCTAAAGAAGAAGTTTTAAAAGCTCTTGAATGCATGGGTAATAAAGTTTCTGTTACAGAAAAAGATGGAGACCTTGTATTTACAGTAAGTCCTGCTCCATATAGAAATGACTTCCTTCATGAAGTTGATGTAATTGAAGATGTAATGATCGGACACGGTCTTGATAATTTTGAACCTGTTGCTCCATCTGATTTTACAATTGGTCGTCTTCTTCCTATTACACTTTATTCACGCAAGGTAAAGAATATCATGGCTGGTCTTGGTTACCAGGAAATGATTTTTAATTATCTTGGTTCAAGAAAAACTTATATTGATAACATGAATGTTGATGAAAAGGATGTTATTGAAATTGCAAACCCAATGAGTGAAAACTATCAGTTCATCCGTCCGTCAATTATTGCATCACTTTTTGAAGCAGAAGCTCAGAGTGGAAATGCTGTTTATCCTCATAAGATTTTTGAAGTTGGAAAAATTGCCTTTATTGATCCAAGTGAAAATACAGGAACAAAAACAATTCAGTCTTTAGGATTCCTTGCAGCTTCTAACAATGCAAACTTTAATGCAGCTGCCAGTGAAGTAAGTACACTTCTCTATTATCTTGATCATAAGTATGAAGTTGTAGAAACAAATGATCCACGCTTTATTCCTGGTCGTCAGGCTGGAATTATGATTAATGGTAAACAGGCTGGTATTTTTGGAGAAATTCATCCACAGGTTCTTGAAAACTGGCAGGTAACAGTTCCATGTGTTGCCGGAGAAATTGATCTTGAATATCTTATGGCAAACGAACCAAAAGAACATGCTGAAGCTAAAACAAATGCTCCTGCACAGGCTGTAAAAAATAATGCTGCGCCTGCAAAAAAAGAAGAGCCAAAAGTTTTGTCTGGTGAAGATGCAGTAGAACACTTTGGAAAATACATTCAGCTTCTTGTAGCAAAAGTTACTAATATAGAAACAAATCCTCAGGGAGATAAGCTTTATATAGAAACTCTTGATGATGGAAGTGGAAGTCCTAGAATCATTCAGAGTGGTCTTCGTCCTTATCTTAAAGAAGAAGAGATTCTTGGAAAGCATGTAATTATTGCTGCTAACCTTGCACCACGTAAGATGAAGGGTGTTGAAAGTCACGGTATGCTTCTTGCTGCTGATTATGAAGAGGACGGAAAAGAAAAGGTTGAACTTCTTACAGCACCATGGGCTGCACCAGGAACACCTGTTATTCTTGAAGGTCAGTCTGTTACAGAAAAGCCTGCTAAGATTGACATTGACCGCTTCTGTAAAATTGATTACCGCATTGTTGAAAAACATGCACAGGCTGCAGGAAAAAATCTTGTTGCTGACGGTAAGCCGATTGTTACAGAAAAAACTGTTAACGGTGAGATTTCTTAAGTAATAAAATAAACGGGGATGTCTGAATAAGAGGCATTCCCGTTTTAATATTTTAAATTTATAAGCAGGAAAAGTAATGTTTACAAATCAGACACTGAGCGAACTTTTAGTTTTGTTTTTGCTTGTGATTGTTAATATAAGATTTTTTTTCGTAAGGAAAATTAAGTTTGATACCCTTTCATTAGTTGCTTTTATTTGTCTGGTAATTTCTATTTTAAGTGTTATTGCTTTTGGTTTAACTGTTGTTAATGCAGCAGTTCTTCTAGTTTCTTTTTTTTCTGCCCTGTGGAATTTTCGTGCATTTTACAGATTATGTTCCGGCCTTGTAATTGATCACTTTGGTTTTCTTTTTATTTTTTCTTCATTTTTGAATTTTTTATGCAGTTTATGTTTAATGGTATTCATTATTTATAATAGTGCTCCACCTGTAAAAGAAGATAAGTATTCAGTTTTGTGCAGTCAGGAATTTTATACTCAGTGTGATAATTTTTTCTTTAAGAAAGCAGACGGTCTTTTTGATAAAAAAAATGTTAAGTTGTGGAAAATACAACAGTGTAAGGATGGCTTTGTAAAAACAAGGGATAATAATCACTTAGTTTTATTTGTCGTTCCTGAAACTTCCAGACTTGATGTTTATAAATCATTCTTATTTAAAATGGCTAAGGATGGTTTTATTGTTTACGCAGCAGAAGTAGAAATTAATGATGGTCACTGGTTAAGCGGAATATATGATTTAAAATTCACAAGGAGTTTTTTCTCAAGAATTTATAAAATAAGGAAGCCTTATGAATATGAAAGTCTTTGTGCAGAAAATGAAGGTTTAAGAATTAAAAAATGTGCTGCCCTTCTTGATATAGTAAATCCTACAGTTGATGATACTGTTCATTTTATATTTGATGATGAAGCTTCGGTAATGACAAATGTTTACGAGAATTATCTTATGCCATGGGATACAGTTTTTGATTTGTCTTCTGTAAAAGCATATAAAACTTCTGGATATGGACCTGTTGAAAACACAGATTTTGTTTTTAGCAGAATATTAAAAGTACCTGTTGATGAGACCTGTTACATCAGCAGTCACCTTGCCACCGCTTTGGAAAAATTAGTATATTATTATCATGAGTAAAAAACAGTTTATCGTAACAAAGGTTCTTCCTTTAATTCTTTGTTTGTTTGTAATTATTGCAGATCAGGTTACAAAAAGTATTGTTGTAAAGAATATTCCTCTTCATGGTGATTTTACTGCTCCTATTGAAGAAAGAGAAATTACAGTTGCGGGAGATTATATTCAGCTGATTCATGTTCGTAATAATGCCATTGCTTTTAGTCTTGGTTCAGGACTTTCTGATACAGCACGTGTAATTCTTTTTAAGGTACTTGTCCTTATTGTAATTGCAGCTGTCTTTGTTATTTATTTTAGGAATAATGAATTTACAAAACTTCAGCGCTGGAGTATTTGTGGAATTCTTGGTGGTGGTCTTGGAAATCTTATCGATAGATTTTTCAGGCCGGCAGGTGTAGTTGATTTTATTGACTGCTGGTTCCCTAAAAAATTAATTGCAAGCGGAAGATGGCCTACTTTTAATGTTGCTGATATGGCTGTTGTAATTTGCGGTGGTCTTTTTATTCTTACATTTATAATGCAGATTATTCATGATATGAAGATGAATAAAAAAGCAAAAGGAAAAGCTGATGAATAAAAAATTATATACAGGAATTTTTGTTCTTATTGCTACAGTTCTAAATTTGATTTTTACTTTGCTTGTAATTATTGCCAGCATTACTCTTGGAACTTTATTTTTGCGTTATGTATTGAAGCTTCCTGATTCTTCTCAGGTATATGGTTATGTGGTTCTTGGATCCATGATTTTTGGAATAGTTCTTGCCTTTATTGTTTATACTAAAGTAACAACTAAACTGATTCAGAAATATAATATGGATGATAAGTTTGAAGATAACTGGTTTGGCCGTAAAAAGACTGATAAAAACGGAAAACCTGCTGCACCAAGAAAAACAAATATGCCGGATTCAGTAAAGCTTTCTGATGAAGAACTTGCTGAAAGGGAAAAGTGGGATTAAAAAATCTTTCTTTAAAATAAAAAAGCTGCCGGAAAGCGGAAAATAATTTCTGCATTTCTGACAGCTTTTTTTATGCTGCAAAATATCAATATCCGTCTGACATACTGCGGTTGATATCCCTCTGATAAAGTTCCTGATAGCAAAGACTGCGTTTTTTAAGTTCGTCTTTAAGGCTCTGAGGGAATGGCATAAATCTCCAGAAAATTCCACGAACTTCTTTTTCAAGTTTCTGGGTTCCGTTAGATTCTTTTGTCATCCACAGAATGTAATCTTCTATAAAGAACTGTTTGATATCACCTTTCATTTTGTGTTCTTCAAGGTACTGGTAGTAATGTCCGGTAAGTCCGTCTGTCATCCAGTCAAAACTTGCCTTTTCTTTTGCTACCTGCCAGCGTAAGTCGGCAACTGCTGTTAAACATGCTGTCCTTAAATCGCGGGGATACATTGGAATACAAATACGACCACGGCTGGTAATTCTGTTATAGCGGTCAAATGGTTCCCAACAGAAACCTGAATCTCCGTAAGTTGGTACAAGGAGAACATAAGGTACGATTCTGTGAGGAATATTTTTGTGGATACGGCAGAAACATTCTGGATCAATAGATTCAATCCAGGCAAGTTCACGAATAACGTTTTCCCTAAAGCCTGTATTTCTGTCCATACAATGGAAGAATTCTCTTGTAAATACCGGGAACTGATTACCCTGTCTACCACAAGTCATTTTTGCCATCTGACGAATAGTAGCCATTTCTCCGTTGATTTCTTCAAGACCAACATTTACTTCCTGGACCATTTCGGAAGATTTGCTGTCGAGAGAAACTGCTACGGATTTTGCTTCCTGATATTCTTTAATGTAATTGTTAAGTTCACGGTCAATTTTCTGAAGTGCATGGAAACGTTGTGAGATTTCTGCAAAAAGTCTTTTCTGAGAGTCAGAATATGGCTGGGTATGTGGTGAAAGACCAATGATTTCCGGATGACGGCATAATTCACTTATACGGTCTTTAACTTCCATTTCTAACTGAAGACGTTCAGATTCCTTTACTGTAACAAGGCTTTCTACACTCTGAAGTTTACCACTGTTTTTACTTTTGAGGGCCATAAGTCTCTGCTGTTCTGCAGCCGGGCCTTTGGAAGATGTCTTAACTTCGTCTGTAGCACTAGGTTTGAATTTTCCAGTAGCGATTTCTGCAATCCATTCATCCATATAAAGAATAGGTTCGTTGGAAGTATTCTTATAGATGGCTCTTGAGAAAAAGTCTTTGTGTTCCGGTGCAAAAAGAGAAGGAAGAACTACACCAAAACGCATGGCAAGGTGTTTACATTTAAGTGTATTTGGGTTTGCCATTTTTGGTGCAAGAGTTTTTACAAATTCCCAGTAGGCTGTAACCATCTGCTGACGATAAACTGTTCTGTCTTTTTTATCAGTACAGTTAAGGTATTTAACAAGAAGCTGGTGAAGTCTTTGAGAACTCTGCCCTTCTCCTGAAAGACACTTTTTATAATAGTTAGGATCGTCAAAATCCTGTGATGGTGTGTCTTCAAAAAATTTAGTGATTGGAGCAAACTGCTTTACATTAAGATCAGCTTCATGGATGCTTTTACTTCCTGTCGCAACAGGTTCTGCCTTCTTTTGTAAATTTTTAAGGGCAAGCTTTTGTTTTTC
This sequence comes from Treponema sp., assembly GCF_024696245.1. GTDB lineage: Bacteria > Spirochaetota > Spirochaetia > Treponematales > Treponemataceae > Treponema_D. Next base: position 8,456 of record NZ_JAILGZ010000041.1, on the reverse strand, counting down.
CAGTTCCAGATCAAAAGAATTATCTTCTACAACATTATTTAAGAAATTGTTTTGCTGGGCCTGAGCCTGAGCTTGCTGTTGAGGAAGACTGTCTTCTGTTTCTGCTAAAAGCGCTGCAATGCTTGGGTCTATTTCGTCACTCATAGCAGATATTATATCATGTTTTTATCTATTTTTCATCATAAGATGTCCTTTTTGGAATTAAGGGTACATTATGTAAGGCGGCATGATTATTAAACCAGATCTGGCATTTTTTTTAGCTTCTATTAAAACCATTTGTGGAGTTTTGTTTATTGAAGGATATATAAACTGAAGCCGTTTTGGTTCAAAATGGAATGTATTAAGTTGAGCAAAAATTTCGCTAAGACGTTCCGGCCTGTGAATCATAAAAAGAACTCCTGAGGAATTTAAAAGATAAGCCGCTGCTTTGATAACATCTTCAAGTTTGCATTTTATTTCGTGGCGGGCAATGTTAAGGGCCTGGCTGGTATTTTCTTTTACACCTGTATCGCCGGACTTCATGTAAGGTGGATTAACCGTAACAACACTTGCAGAGTTTTGTGGAAGAATAGATGAGATGGAACATATGTCGCCTTTTAGAATTTTTATCTGGTCGTCTAATTTATTCAGTTGAATATTTCTTTCTGCCAGTAAAAAGGATTCTTCCTGAAGTTCAATTCCATAAATTTTAGATTTGCATTTAGAGGCAAGAAGTAAGGGAATGATTCCGTTGCCTGTGCACAAATCTACAGTTATATCTTTATCATGAATTCTGTTTGCCGGCTCCTGACAGAATTTTACCAGAAGGAGGGCATCGCTTCCGTAACAAAAAAGTTTTTTATTTTGAATAATTGAAAAATCACAGTCCGGGAGTTTATCTATTTCTTCATTGTCATTTAATGTAATTTGCTGTTCTTTAAGATTCATATTTAAAACTATAAACAAAACTGCTATTCTTTGGGTAGTGGGTGGCTATGATTAAACGAACAGGACATGCGGATTTACCTCTTCATACAGGAGTTGTTCCAAGATGGCTGGCAGATAGAATGATGCTTCTTGGAACAGAAATTGTTGAGGCCCTTCTGATTAATTATGGTAAAAAAGAATTTCTCCGGCGGTTAAGTGATCCTTTATGGTTTCAGTCTCTTGGCAGCGTTTTAGGTATGGACTGGCATTCATCGGGGATTACTACCAGCGTAATGTATGCATTAAAAAGGGGAATCAATGCCAGGTCCAGAGAGTTTGGACTTTATGTTTGCGGCGGTCGTGGTAAGTTTTCAAGACAGACTCCTGATGAATTACTGGCTTTAGGAGAAAGAACAGGTCTTGATGGTAATGCCCTTGTAAAATCAAGTAAGCTTTGTGCAAAGGTTGATAACACAGCTGTTCAGGATGGCTACCAGTTGTATCAGCATAATTTTATTATTTCCTCAGAGGGTGACTGGTCGGTAGTTCAACAGGGAATGAATGTGGAAGCTAAAACTGCCAGAAGGTATCACTGGTGTAGTGCTAACTTACGTTCGTTTGTTGAAGAACCACATACAGGAGTTATTGGTGAAAACCGGGGAAACATACTGAATTTAACGGCAGCTGATGCCAGGGAAACAAGATCTTCTATCCTGGATTTGTCGAATGAAAACCCGGATACTACCATTCGTGAGTTAAAGGATATTATAAGATTGTCCAATCCACTTAAAAAAGATATGCCGGGACAACTCACTTTGTTTGAAGAAGAAGAGCCTGAGACAGAAGAAATTGTGCTAACTAACGGTAGTAGGAATTGCATAATGCCTGCTCATCATGAAGTAAGACCGGAAGATGTGGATTTAAAGCGTTTAGGTGGTGTACTGGCAACAGCGTATGAAAAGAATAATACTGATTTTGAAAGCCTGCTTTTAACTCCAGGTTTAGGTCCCAGAACACTGCAGTCCCTAACGCTCGTTAGTGAAGTAATAAACGGAACACCAAGCCGCTTTACGGATCCTGCCCGCTTTAGTTTTGCACATGGTGGAAAAGACGGTCATCCTTTTCCTGTGCCAACAAGAGTTTATGATGAGAGTATTGCAGTTCTGGGTGAAGCTATAGAAAAAGCAAAGCTTGGTTATAAAGATAAATCTGACTGTTTAAGAAGGCTTCATTCAACTGCCCTGCAGATAGAAAGAAACTGTTCTCCTGAAGCTGATTTTGATGCAACTATAAATCATGAAAATGAGCATTCAAAAGAATGGGGCGGCAGGACTTGTAAAGACAGGTAATAGATTTTTTAAAATCATTGCATTTATTTACTATAATATTTAAACTTCTCACTATATTTTTTTATGGGGTATAGTGATGACATTAGCAACCGTAGCTAAATTGATTGCCTTTGCACTTTATCTTGGCATGATGGTTTACGTAGGTTTCAGAAGCGTTAAAAAAAATAACAGCTCTTCTGATTTTTTTCTTGGTGGTAGAAAAGTAGGTCCGTGGGTAACTGCTTTAAGTGCAGAAGCAAGTGATTCTTCTGCATGGCTTTTAATGGGACTGCCTGGTCTTTGTTATCTTGGTGGTTTTAGAGAAACATTCTGGACAGCAATTGGTCTTTTAGCAGGTACATATCTTGCCTGGCTTTTTATTGCAAAACCTTTGCGCAAGTGTTCCATTACTTTTGGTGATTCAATTACTATTCCTGAATTTTTAACAAATCGTTTTAAAGATAAGACACATCTTCTTTCTGTAATTTCAGTTATCTTTATTGTATTTTTCTTTACAATTTATACAGCATCAGGTCTTGTTGCATGTGCTAAACTTTTTGAATCTGTATTCGGCTTGAATTATTATGCTGGTCTTGTAATCGGTCTGATAGTAATTCTCAGTTATACAATTCTTGGAGGATACATTGCAGTTTGTACAACAGACTTTATTCAGGGAACACTTATTTTTGTTGCCTTTATTATTTCTGCTGTAATAGCAATAATTTCTTTAGGCGGATTTTCTGATTCAGTAGAAAGCGTAAAGACTTTTATGGTTCGTGCTCAGAGCGGTGAGTTTGGTGAAGTTCTTAAATCTAAGTTCCTTGCAAATAAATATTACAGCGGAGTTTTTATTGTTTCGGCCCTCGCATGGGGTCTCGGTTATTTTGGTATGCCTCATATTATTGTCCGCTTTATGGGAATCCGTTCAAATGCAGAAATTAAAAAGGCCCGCCGTATTGGTATTTCCTGGATGCTGATTGCTTATATCGGAACATTTATTATTGGAACCCTTGGAACATCTTACCTTTATAAACATGGAATTATTCTTGGAGATGCAGTAGCAGGTTTTGCAACAGGTGATGCAGAAACAGTATTCAGTGTAACAATGAGCAAAATGTATCCGGCATTTATCGCAGGTATTTTCCTTTGTGCAATTCTTGCAGCTTCCATGAGTACAGCAGACAGTCAGCTTCTTGTTGCTTCTTCTGCATTCAGCCGTGATATTTTTAAGAATATTCTTTGTAAGAAAGCAAGCGAAAAAACTGTGTTGAATGTAAGCCGTCTTACAGTTCTGGTAATTGCAGCTGTTGGTTTTATTCTTGCACTTAATCCAAAGAGTTCTATTTTTAATCTTGTAAGTTATGCATGGGCAGGCTTTGGTGCTACATTTGGTCCTTTGATTCTTCTTGCACTTTTCTGGAAGGGAATTACCAACAAGGGTGCAATTGCAGGTCTTCTTCTTGGAGGAATTACTGTAGTTGTATGGCATGGTATTAGTCCTGATGTTCACTGGATCTTTGGAATTTACGAAATTATTCCTGGCTTTATTCTTAATCTTGCTGCTGCAGTTATTGTAAGTTTGCTGGATAAGAATAAAAATCCAGAAGTAATTGCTGAATTTGAAAGATACAAGGCTCTTGATGATTAGTTTTACTGATTGAATAAATAGCTGCCGTAAGGGATGATATCCTGAATGGCAGCTTTTTTTATGGAGAAAAAGATGAATAATCAGCTGAAAGAAAAGTACAATAAACTCAGGGAATTTTTTATTCAGGCGGGAAATGTTGCTTTAGCTTTTTCTGGGGGCGTAGATTCAACTTTATTATTGAAGGTGGCCAGTATTGTTTTAGGAAAAAATGTTACGGCTTATATAGTCAGGTCTGCTCTTCTCTCTGACAGGGAATATAAGGAAGCCCTGGATTTTTGTATAAAGAATAACTTTCAGTATAAGGTAATCGATTACGATTGTTTTTCTCTTGCTGAATTAAGGGAAAATAAAAAAGACCGCTGCTATTTTTGTAAAAAAAATATGTTTGGGCAAATAAAGAAATTTGCATTCGAGGCGGGGATAAATTGTATTTGTGAAGGAAGCAATACTGATGATACAAAAGATTATCGCCCTGGTATGAAAGCCATTGAGGAACTAAAGATTCAAAGTCCTTTAAAAGACTGCGGATTTTCTAAAGATGATATAAGAAGGCTTTCTAAAAAACTTAAGCTTAAGGGGTGGAATAAACCCAGCTTTGCCTGTCTTGCATCAAGGATTCCTTATGGTCAGGAAATAAATGAAAAGAAATTAAATATAGTGGAAAAAGCAGAAAACCTTTTGTTTAAAGCTGGTTTGACACAGGTAAGGGTAAGGCTTTGTGATCTGGTATCTGTAAGAATTGAAGTGTATATAGAAGAAATACCTCTTATTTTGAAAAAAAGACAGGAGCTTATAAGTGAATTAAAGGCCCTTGGACTTAAGCATATATCCCTGGATCTTGAAGGTTTCAGGTCTGGAAGTATGAATGACTTTATTGTTAATAGATAAGGATTGTGGATAAATACCCCACTTATCCACAGGAATTGTGGAAAACTAACTACTTTATCCACAGGTAATTCACAATATTTTAACTTTACGCTAATGATAAAAAAACGTAAAATATCAGCCTATGGAATTCACACAAGAACAAATGGACGCACTCGTTGTTAACGAAGTGGAAATTATGAAAAAAATTGCTGAAGAATTAAACATTCGTGTTCAGCAGGTAAGCGCTGTTATCAGCCTGGTTAATGAAGGATGTACAATTCCTTTCATTTCTCGTTATCGTAAAGAAAAGCATGATAATTTGAATGAAGTTCAGGTTACTGATTGTGATCACTTATTCAAATCATATAAAAATCTTGAAGAACGCCGCATTGAAATTATCAAGGGTATTTTTAATCAGGGTAAATTAACTGAAACTCTTTATAAGGCAGCTTCTGGAGCAAAAACACTTACAGAACTTGAAGACCTCTGGGCTCCATTCAAGAAGAAGAAGAAGACCCGTGGTATGGTTGCTCAGGAAAAAGGACTTGAACCACTTGCTGACTTTATTTGTGAAGACAATGATGAAAAAGCAGTAGAAGCTAAAGCAGCAGAATTTGTTAAGACTGATAATGAAGATGCAGCCCTTAACGTAGAAAGTGCAGAAGATGCTCTTGCCGGAGCTAAAGATATTATTGCAGAACGTATCTCTCAGGATACAAAAAACCGTGAAGCAATTCATGACCTTTATATGGAAACAGGAACCCTTAAAACTAAGGGCGTTGTTCCGGATGGTCAGGATGCAGAAACTGCAGAAAAAACTTCTACTTATAAAATGTACTGGGATTATTCTGAACCAATTAATCAGGTAAAGCCACACCGTATTCTTGCAATTAACCGTGCTGAACGTGAAGGAGCTCTTGAAGTTTCTCTTGATGTAGATGTTGATTCAGCAATTGCAGAAATTCAGAAAAGAGTTAAGCATTCAAACAAATATTATGCAGATGCAATCGAAGATGGTGTAGTTCGTCTTCTTTCTCCTGCAGTTCTTCGTGAAATCCGCAGTGATGAAACAGATGAAGCTGATGATCATGGTATTGGTATCTTTAGCGAAAACCTTAAGAATCTTCTTATGACACAGCCAATTAAAGGCAGCCGTGTTCTTGGAATTGACCCTGGTATCCGTACAGGTACAAAATGTGCAGCTCTTGATGAAACAGGTAAGTATCTTGGTTACTTTAAGATTTTCCAGGTACAGCAGCCGGAAGATGCTTACAAACAGCTTAACGATGCAATTGATAAGTATGACATTCAGGTTGTAGCTGTTGGAAACGGTACAGGTTCTCAGGAAGTTCAGGCAGTTGTTTCTAAAGTTCTTAGTGAAAACTATTCAGATGCAGATGTTAAATATACAGTTGTTGATGAATCAGGAGCTTCTGTTTATTCTGCATCTCCTGTTGCAACTGAAGAATTCCCTGAACTTGACCTTACTATTCGTGGTGCTATTTCTATGGGCCGCCGACTTCAGGATCCGCTTGCAGAACTTGTAAAGATTGACCCTAAGGCTATTGGTGTTGGTCTTTATCAGCATGATGTTAACCAGAAAAAGCTTAGCGAAACACTTGATGAAGTTGTAGGTTCAGTTGTTAACCAGGTAGGTGTAAACCTTAATACTGCAAGTTACATGCTTCTTAAGTATGTTTCCGGAATTAATACAAGTCTTGCAAAGAAAATCGTTAAGTATCGTGATGAAAACGGAAAGATTACCAGCCGTGAAGATCTTCGCAAGGTTCCAGGTCTTGGTCCTAAGGCATTTGAACAGTGTGCAGGATTCCTTAAGATTGCTGAATCAGAGAATCCTCTTGATAATACCTGGGTTCATCCGGAAAATTATCCTGTAGCTTCTGAGATTCTTCCTCTTGTTAAGTCTGGAGAAAAGATTTCTGAATCTGCAAAGAAAGAGCTTGCTGAAAAGTATTCAGTTGGTGAAACAACAATCAATGATATTATTGAAGAACTTGCTAAACCAAACCGTGACCCTCGTGATGGTTACCCTGCTCCAATTATGCAGAAGGGTGTAGTTAACTTTGAAGACCTTAAGGTTGGTATGAAGGTAACTGGAAAAATCAAGAACGTAGTAGACTTTGGTGCATTTGTTGATATTGGTCTTCATGAAACAGGTCTTATTCATATTTCTGAATTAAGCGATGATTATGTAAGCGATCCAATGGATGTAATTAAAGTTGGTGATGTAAAAGACTTTACTATTATTGAACTTGATATGGACCGTAAGCGTATTTCTCTTTCTCTTAAGAGTGATGCAGCTTCACGTGGAACAAGTGGTGCTTCTGCATCTACAGGAAAGAAAAAGATTGTAGTTGTAAAGAAGGCCGGTGCTGCCGGAACAGGCGCTGCATCTAAGGGCAGTCACTCTTACGATAAGGGAAGCCGTCCTGCTGGTCAGCGTCGTGAACGCCAGAATTTTGGCAGTGATGACGGATATTCATACAATCCATTTGCAGCTTTGTTAAAGAAATAAAAAGCAGGCAGACTAAATAATAAGCCGGACTTAGTTGAATTGTTTCAGTTAAGTCCGGCTTTTTTTTGTAAATAGAGGATGGCAGGTGTAAGCCCATGGGGGTTTGATAAACGTGCTGCTGCCCGGTATGAGTGTGCCAGGTTTTATACGCTGATAATTGTTAAAGTGTGCACAGGCCCTGGCCGCGGAATAGCTGGAGGATTTTGTAAAGGTCCGGGATTTTATCAAGCATGTATTCCAATGGTTCATAATCAGAGATGGCTGGATTTATGTTCCATAAAGCGGCTGCAAAAGACTGGGGTGTAAAGTTTTCGTTGAAGATGTTTTTTAATTGCTGAGGAATGGTTTCTTCAATAAGTTCACCCTTGTAGTTCCATATGAATTTATTTTTTGAATAAAGAATTTTTCCCCCAAGCCAGAAAGATTTTTTTAAGTTAACAGGCTGGGCAAATTTTTTGTCACGGTTAATTTCATAAAGTGCTATGGCTTTTTCTATTAAATCAGGTGCTATTGTTGGCTGTGGTGTTTTAAAATTAAACCACTTCCCTACACTCTTATTTAATCCTTCTCCATGCATCCAGTTTTGTAATGCAAGATTTAAACCTGGTCCAAATTTTTCTGATTTATTTTCACCTTCAAAATGTAAACCATTTTTTGCAAAGATTCCTGAGTTTTTAATTTCAATAGGTTTAAGTTCCTGGTGCATTCCATTTTTCCATTCATCATAAATTCTGGAATGTCTTGTAAGTACAAACTTATGCCAGAAGCTGGAGTCAAGAAGACCTGCTGCATATAACTGACGGAGGGTTTCCATAGAGTTAATAGTGTCCAGGTCTGACTGCTGCCAGTAGCCGTAAATCATATAGGCATGAACAAGGATACCGGCTTCTTTAAAGGCACAGCAGGCACTTACAATTGAGTTTAGATCAGTTCCCTTGTTTATTTCATCCAGTCCTGAACCTGTTGCAATTTCGATTCCCCCGCTGACACCAAGAAGGCCGCCGTAAGATAGAAGGTCAGCCATATCTCTTGAATAGATGTTTTCAAAACGGACATTGCCCCAGTAAGAAAGTTTGTTGCCTTCAGAAGCGTTTAATCTGGCAAATTCACAGAGGGCTTTTGGCGGTAATGCTTCGTCAACAAAATGAATGCCATAAACTTTTTTAGCATC
>NZ_JAILGZ010000020.1 GCF_024696245.1 Treponema sp. | reverse complement strand
CCCTGCATCAGCAGGACGTTACATTGAATGCCGCCTTCATCCTCTGGCAAAAGATTTTTTTGTAACTAATCCGGAAATTACTCACTTTGTTCCAAACTATGACGGCCGTGACTTAGAGCCTGAGGTTTATCGTTCCAAGCTCCCTATTGTTCTTTTAATTGGTGCAGAAGGAATTGCTGTCGGAATGAGTACAAAGATTCTTCCTTATAACCTTAAGGAAGTTCTTGATGCAGAAATCAAATGTCTTAAGGGAGAGAAGTTTAAGCTTTATCCTGATGTTTCTACCGGCGGTCTTATTGATGTAAGCGGTTACAATGATGGTAACGGAAAGATTATTACACGTGCAAAATTTGATACCAGTGATGAAAAGAAAATTGTAATCACTGAACTTCCTGTTGATACTGATGCAAAGTCCCTTCTTAAGTCCATTGATTCAGCATATAAGGCAGGAAAGATTAAAATATCTTCCGTTGATAACTTTACTACCAACAGCTGTAACATAGAAATCAAACTGCCTCGTGGCGTTTATTCAAAGGATGTAGTTGATTCCCTTTATGCCTATACCGACTGTGAAAAATCCATTGCCTGCCAGATGCTGGTTATTAAGGATAATATGCCGGTAGTAATGACTGCTACAGAAATCATCAAGTATTATGCAAAAAAACTTGTAGCAATTATTAAGGAAGAGCTGGAATTTGAGCGAAGCAAGCTTACGGAAGAACTTCATCAGAGAACTCTTGAGCGTATCTTTGTTGAAGAACGTATTTATAAAAAGATTGAAGAGCAGAAAACTGCAGAGGCAGTACAGGCTGCTGTAAAGAAGGGCTTTGTTCCATTTAAGAATGAACTTATCCGTGAAGTTACTGATGAAGATGTTGAACACCTTCTTCAGATTCCTATCCGCCGTATTTCTCTTTTTGATATTAACAAAAATAAGGATCAGGTAGCTGCAATTAATGCCCGCCTTAAGGAAATTGCAAAACGTCTTAAGCATCTTACAGACTGTGCCGTTGAATATCTTGAAGGCATGATTGAAAAATTTGAAAAGCTTGCTAAGGCTGCTGCAGAAGATAAAAGGGATTTCTCTCTTGAAAGAAAAACAAGTATTGCTTCTTTCTCTCAGGTTGATGTTAAGGAAGTTGCTAAAAGAAATATTCCTCTTCGTTATGACGACAAGGGGTATATCGGTACATCAGTTTCCGGTGGAAGGGAACTTCTTAAGGTAACTCCATTTGACAGAATTTTCTTTGTAAGAAAAAGCGGTTTGTGGACAGTTTGTGATGTTCCGGAAAAACTCTTTGTGGACAGCGGAATGTGGTACTGTAATTATGCAGAAAAAGAAATTGTATCTGCAGTTCTCTTTACAATAATTTATCGTGATCCAAAAAGCAGACAGTGTTATATAAAACGCTGCCGTGTTTCCGGCTGGATTATGAACAGGGATTATAACTTTGCTCCAGACGGAATGGAAGTTCTTCATGTAGATACCAGACAAAAATTTAAGTTCACCCTTCATTATGTTCCAAAGGCAAGACAGAAGATTAATGAAGCAGAATTTAAAGCTCAGTCTTATGAAGAAAAGGGATTAAAGACTCTTGGTTTACGTCTTGATACCCGTGAAGTTGAATCAATTGAAGTTGAAAGTGCTGATGCACAGGGAATGCTTTTATAATGAATACAAAAATGAATCTGGAAAATCCTGAATATTTTAAAATGCTTACTGTTACACGCAGTGCGGTTCAGAAGAACATAGGGAAAGCTTATCTTTCTGCAATTGTCCTTATGCTTATAAAGCTTGCTGTTAATTTTTTATGCTCAAGGCCCCTGGGCTTTGCAGCTGACAGTAAAATTCCGGGACTTTCCCTGATTCTTTTTTACGTTTTAATGCTTGTAATACTTCAGTTTGTTTCCGGTCTTCTTACTTTTGGAATGATAAAGCATTGTACCGACATGATTTTAAACCGGGCTGCCTATGTAAAGTCTGTGCTCTTTGGTTTTAACAGAAAGGATGCCTGGAAGATTTCTGCCTTTACAACTGTTTTGTATTTTCTTGCTATTGCCTTAAGCCTTGCAGTATCAATTCCACTGGTTATGTACATTTTTAAAACTTACAGTTTAAAGCTTTCTTCTCCACATGTTTTTTCTTTTACTGTAATTGGATTATCCCTTATTCTTCTTATTTTTAATATTCTCATAAATGTTCCTTTTATGTTTGCAGTTAATGTAAGTCTTGAATCTTCGTCTGCATCCCTTAAGGAAGTGCTAAAAAAAAGTTTTGCCTTTATGAAGGGAAGAATGATTCATTTTATGGGGTTTGCACTTTATTCTGTGGGAAAGAATGTGGTAATAATCATCGGCTGTATTTTTGTTACCCTTGCACTTCCATCTCTTGCAGGTATTCTGGAGTTTCTTGTAATACTTGAAATCTTTACTGTTGTATTAAAGCTATATTTTTCAATTCCGGTTTATTATTATTCACTTCTTGCAGTAAATGGTATGCTTAAAAAGCATAAGGAAGAAAATTCTTCTGAATCAAGTCTTCCGGCTGATGATGGCACTGATAATGAAAATGCCGGAGAAGATGAAGATGAGGCCGGAACAGATGATTCTGACTCAGGTGATTCTGACTCAGGTGATTCTGACTCAGGTGATTCAGCTTCAGAAGAGAACTGAGATTTATGAAAGTTCTTCTGGGCTATCAAAGTACAGAACTTAACATAAAGAATTCCCGTTTTTTGGCAGAAGCTTTTATTGCAGAAAGTCAGGCTCAGGCAAGGGAAATACTTCATTCCCAAAAGGAAAAATATTCTGACGCTACCCATGTTGTTCATGCTTTTATTACAGGAAAAAAGGGAGAAGTAAACGGCATGAGTGATGACGGTGAACCTTCCGGTACAGCAGGTCGTCCAATGCTGGATGTACTTAAGGGCAGGGGAATTACAAATATTCTTGTTACTGTAACACGATGGTTTGGTGGAACCCTTTTAGGGACAGGGGGGCTTGTAAGGGCTTACTCTGACAGTATGAAGGCCATTCTTGATAAATGTCAGTATGAAGAACTTATAGAAAAAAAATCTTTTTCTTTAGAAGCTTCCTACGGTGAATATGAAAGTGTAAAAAGGCTTTTGTCCCTTTATCATATAAGTGATGTGGAAGAAGCTTTTGAAAGTTCAATTACAATAAAGGCAAATATCTGGTTAACGGAATATGAAGATCTTGCCGGAAAATTAAAGGATTTAAGCAGGGGGAGAATATGCATCTGATTTTTGTTCGTCACGGAGATCCTGACTATGCCAATGATAATGTTACTCAGAAAGGAAGAAGGGAACTTGAACTTCTGGCTGAAAGAAGTAAAAACTGGAAGGTAGACGAAGTATATGTTTCTCCTATGGGAAGGGCTGCAGCTACGGCAGAAGCCTGTCTTAAAAACTGGAATGTAAAGCCACAGACTGTAAGCTGGCTTAGGGAATTTAATTATCCCCTTACAGATAAAGATGGTAATAAAAGAATAGCCTGGGACTGGCTGCCAAGAGATTATTTTTCTGAAAAAAAATATGCAGATGTAAATAAATGGTGGTCTACAAAAATCATGAAGTCCGGAAACATCCTTGGACATTATAATGAAGTTTGCAACGGAATTGACAATATACTTTCCTGCTATGACTATTCAAGAATATCTCCTTCCATGCCTGTTTATAATTGTTTTCCTCATATGACTGCAGAAGAAGCAGCTGTGGATACTCATCTTCTTCCGGAACAGAAAGATCTTGATAACAAGAATATTGTTTTCTTCTGTCATCTTGGAGTTATGTTTGCAATTTTAAGTCATTTAACAGGTATTTCTCCAGTACAGCTCTGGCAGGGATTTTTTGTTGCTCCCTCTTCTGTAACTATTGCTGGGGCAGAGGAGAGAATTCCCGGAGAAGTTGCCTGGAGAATTCAGACTATGGGGGATACTTCCCATCTTAGAGCCGGTAATGAAAATATGTCAGCCAGCGGTTTTTATGGAAGCTGTTTGAGTTATTAGAAGAAATGGTGTAAAATTAACCCTGGAGTTAAATTTGCATTTAAGATATATACTTTCAGTGTTAATTTATACCTTAATACTTCCTCTTTTAGGTTTTACGGTTTATTCAGTTAAAAAAAAGGAAAATGTTTCTATTTCCCTGGTAATAATGAATCTTCTGTGTACCTTTACAATGTATCTTTATGCAACTTCATTGTGGGTTGAACAGTACAGTCTTGTTTTTCTATTTGCTAATTTTTATTATGCCAGTGTTCCCTGGCTTTTGTTCAGCGTTGTAAATTTCATGATGATTTTTACAGAGCTTTCACGCAAAAATAAAAGTCTTATAATCAGGCTGATTATTTTTGCTTTATGTCTCTGTGATTTGTTTTCTTTTATCATAAACCTTAATTACCATAATGTTCTTGATATAGTTCAGAAGACTGATGAGAATGGAGTTGTCCTTGGCTGGGTTGCTGACTACCGCTGGCCTTTTAACATTCATCTGGCTCTTTCTTACCTGCAGGTAATAATTGTAGGCGGTTGTCTGATTTTAAAAATATTAAGGTCAAGCAGGATTTTCCGCATTAAGTATGAAATTGTTTTTGGAATGTTCATGCTTATAATCGGTGTTAATGTAATGTTTCTTACAGCCCTGCCTTTTTTTGATTTTAGTATTCTTGGTTACGTGGTTTGTGCCCTTTATCTTTGTTATTCTTCACTTTATTCAATGCCAAAATATCTGTCTTCACAGATGATGAAGCTTATTTCAGAAAATATAAATCATGCTATTGTTTGTTTTGATTCAACCGGTAATAAAATTTTTTCAAATAAAAAAGCCGCTGAACTTTACAGGTATAGGGATTATGTTAAGCACCTTAATGAGCTTGTCGATGAAAATAATTCGGATTCCTTTATGAACAGTCAGATTGTTTATCTAAATGAAGAAGAATGTTTTTTTGAAGAAGATGTTAACAGGGAAAAAGATAATAAAAACCGTCTTATTGGTGTAAGCGTTAATATAAGTGACAACACAAAAGTCATGAAGAAAATGGAGAAGGAACTTTATATTTCTACTCATGATGAATTAACCGGTTTGTATAACAGAAGAAGTTTTTTTGAAAATGCAGCAAGTATTATCCGTAATAACAAGGATACTCAGTTTTATCTTGTAGCAACAAATATTAAAGATTTTAAAATGATAAATACCTGTTTCGGAACGGAGTTTGGTGATGAAGTTCTTATTGAACAGGCAAAAAAACTTTTACTGGCTGATTATCCTAAAACCATACACGGAAGAATATCCTCTGATAATTTTGCCATGCTTATTCCAAAAGAAAATTTCAGTCAGAAGCTTTCGGTTAAAAATACTTCCAGCCTTCAGGCTTTATTTGAAAACCTTCATTATGAAATCAGGATTTACATTGGTATTTATGAAGTTTCAGATATTTATGAAAGTGTGTCAGCCATGTATGATAAGGCACAGATTGCCATAAGAAGTATTTACGGTAGTTATGACAAGACCCTGGTTTTTTATGACCGCTCCCTTATGGAACAGCTTTATGAAGAAAAAAATATTGTAAGTGATTTTGAAAAATATATAAAAAACGGAGCCTTTGAAGTAAACCTTACTCCTTTATTTACCTGTGACACGGAAGATGTATGTGGTGCCCAGATTGTTACAAGATGGAATAATCCTGTAAACGGAATCCTTAATGAAGATGAATATACTGACCTGCTGGATAAAACCATGCTGCTTCATAAACTGGATTATTATGTATGGGAAGAAACGGTAAAGATTCTTTCTGAATGGAAAAAGAAGGACATTAATTTAAAACTCAGTGTTAAGATTCATCAGCAGTCCTTTTACTATCTTAACTTGCCTGAAGTATTTAAGTCTCTTGTTAATCGTTACCAGATAAATGCTGCTTCTCTTGTTTTAGGTGTAAATGAAAACTGTTTTACCAGGGATGTAAAAATGCACGTGGATGTATTAAACAAACTCCATGAAGCAGGTTTTAAGATTGAGCTGGATGGCTTTGGAAGTCAGTTCTCTTCACTAAATATCCTGAAGGATATTAATGCTGATGTCCTTAAGATTAATTTTGATCAGTTTTATCAAAATGAACAAAGTGACAGAACACTTACTATAATTGATTCCATGATTTCCATGAGCAAGGCTATTGGAATGGTAGTTACTGCCCAGTGTGTAGAATTTGAACATCAGAAGGATTTTTTAAGAAGGGCAGGCTGCGATATTATTCAGAATAATTTCTGTAATATGATTTTTTCTCAAAAAGAATTTGAAAAAATGTACATGGGGAGTTTGAAGAAATGATACTTGACAGTGTAAAAATCATTTATATATTGCTCTCGCTTTTTATAATATCCGTTCTGGTATATTTTATCCGTCTTGTTTTTAATAAAGCTGGTGCCATAAAAAAAGATGCAAACAGGATTATGATTATTGCCATTATAGCAATAATTTTTTATACCATTTTTTCTATTTCTGATAATTATATTCTGGCAAAGATTATGTGCAGCTGTTATTTTATCTGTACTGATTTAATGGTCTACAGCATGATTAATTATTCAATTAATTATACCGGCTTTGTTCAGAATAAGGCTCTTTCACTATTTAAGAAAATATGTATCTGCCTGATTATTCTTGACGGAGCTTCCCTCCTGTTAAATACTTTTACGGAACATAGTTTTGACATTCAGCAGGCTGTTGCCTTTACAGGGGTTGTTTACTGGCTTATGCTTTTTACACCCCTTCATTATATTCATCTGGATTTTTGTTATGTAATGGTAGCTTCTTCTCTTTTACTTCTCTTTAAGGCTTTCTTTAACGTTGCTTCCCTTTATAAACAGAAGTATCTTACTGTAATCGTTGCTTATCTGGTTGTAATCTTTGTAAACATGTTCTGCTATACAGCCGGGACTGTAATAGATTTTTCTGTATGGCTTTATGCTCTTCTTGCAGGTTTTATCAGTTATTATTCCATTTTTACTTTTCCTGAATCTCTTGTTATTAAACTTTTAAATCGTGTAAATGAAAGTATTAAAGAAATAATCATCTGCTTTGACCTTGATGGAAACTGTATTTACCACAATAAGGCAGCCCTTACTCTTTTTAGCAGCAGGGAACATTTTGACAGGGAAAAATGTCAGGCTTTTTATAAAAGCTGGCAGCAGCAGAATGGTACTTATTCCTGTGCAATAGATGGAGGTTCCCGTTACTACATTGTAGAAAAAAATGTCCTTCAGTATTCAAATGTAAGAATCGGAGATTATTTTCTTTTAACGGATAAGACTCAGGAAATTAATGCATTAAAAAGGGAACAGTATAATTTTACTCATGATGAAGTTACTGGCCTTCTTAACAGGGAAGGTTTTTTTAAGAATGTAGACGAAGTCTTTTCTAAATACAACGACCAGCAATGGATGATGGTATGTACCAATATTCAGGATTTTAAAATGATTAATGAAATCTTCGGTACAGAAACTGGAGACAGGATTTTAAAGAAGGAAGCCGAGCTTTTAAAAAGATATGCCCATAAAGATTCTGTTTATGGAAGAATTGCTGATGACAAGTTTTGTATCTTCTTTAGAAAAGAATATTTCTCGGAAGACGTCGTTAAACAATATTACGATCAGATAAAAAAAATAATTTCTTCCCAGTCATATGAACTTCATATGCAGTTTGGTATTTATGAAATAAAGTCCGCTGATGAATCTGCAGATTCCATGTTTGATAAGGCTATGTTTGCCATGGATGAAATTCACGGAAACTACATGAAGCTCATCAGTTATTTTGATTCCAACCTTATGGATAAAAGGCTTTCTGAAAAAAATATAATTGCAGATTTTGATGAAGCTATCAGTAAGGAAGAATTTGAACTTTACCTTCAGCCTTTAATTACAAACAATAATAAATCTTTTGGTGCAGAAGTTCTTGTAAGATGGAATCATCCTGAGAGGGGAATAATTGTTCCTGATTTCTTTGTTAAGGTTTATGAACAGTGCGGTCTTATTTCCAGGCTTGATCTTTATATCTGGAGAAAGGCCTGTGCCATCCTTAAGGACTGGAAGAGCAGGGGACTTACGGAACCTTATCTTTGTGTAAATGTTTCTCCCTGGGATTTGTATTACTTTGATCTTTATGCAGTATTTACAGGTCTTGTTTCTGAATTTGGAATTGACCCGGGTCATCTTAATATTGAACTTACAGAAACGGTGTTACTGTCTGATTATAAAAAAGTAATGGAACTTTTTAAGAAGCTTCAGGACTTTGGATTTAAAATCGAAATTGATGATTTTGGTTCAGGTTATTCATCCCTTAATATGCTTAAGGATATTAAGGCCGATATATTAAAAATAGACATGCTCTTTCTTAATAAGACAGTTAATTTTGAAAAGAGCCGTAAAATTCTTGCAGCAATTATCACTCTTGCAAAAAAGCTGAACATGAATGTAATTACTGAAGGGGTAGAAAATGAATCCCAGGTAAAGATGCTTTCTGATTTAGGATGCAATACCTTCCAGGGCTATTATTTTTCAAAACCATTAAGTGTTACAGAATTTGAAAAGAAGTATTTTTAATTTTTATCTGCCATCTGCATAACTAAAAAAAATCCCGGAAAATAATACAGTTTCATTTTTAAAAACTTAACTGTACTTAATTCCGGGATTTAAGCTGAATTATCTGTCAGCTATTGTTTTATAAAAGCCTTATTTAACAAATTCTTTTTTAAGGAAGTCAAGGTCAAGTTCCGGATAAAGAACATGAGCGCTAAGGAGGGCCTTAACTCTCTTTTTACCTTCTTCTTCTACTGCAGGGTCAAGTTCGATTTTTCCCTTTGCAGGTTTTCCTTCTTTTGTAAGGCCTGGTTTAGTTCCCTTAAGAACAAGGTCAATAATTGAAGCAACTTCTTCCATGTCTTTTTCGTTCATGCCAAGAGTTGTAAGACCTGGAGTACCAATACGGATACCACTTGTCCACCATGCACCGTTCTTGTCATAAGGAAGGGCATTTGCATTTGCAGTAACACCACACTTAAAGAGGGCTGCTTCTGCCTGTTTTCCTGTAAGACCATAGGTTGTTACATCAATAAGCATAAGGTGATTTTCTGTTCCTCCAGTCTGGAGAATCATTCCCTTATCCATACATGATTTTGCAAGAGCCTGGGCATTCTTTACAACATTTGCAGCATAGTTTCTGTATGCTTCTGTATTTGCTTCTTTAAGGGCAACGGCTTTTGCTGCCATAACGTGACCAAGTGGACCACCAAGTACCATTGGACAACCTTTGTTTACATAATCCATAAATTCTTTTTTACAGAGAATAAGGGCACCTCTTGGTCCTCTAAGTGTTTTGTGGGTAGTTGTAGTTACAACATCAGCCCATTCAACAGGATTATATTCACCAGTGAATACTTTACCTGCAACAAGACCTGCAAAGTGAGCCATGTCAACCATCAGAACTGCACCACACTTGTCTGCAATCTGGCGGAATCTCTTAAAGTTGATTTTACGTGGGTAAGCAGAAAAACCTGTAAGAAGAATAAGTGGTTTTACTTCCATTGCCTGCTTTTCAATTGCATCGTAGTCAAGGAGACCTGTTTTTTCGTCAACACCGTAAGGATGGCTTTCAAACATACGGGCACTTACATTCATCTTGTAACCGTGAGTAAGGTGTCCGCCACAGGAGTAATCAAGACCCATAAGACGCTGGTTACCGAATCTTTTTCTGAGCATGTCAAACTGTTCACCAGTAAGTTCACCAAGAGATTTAACTCCAAGTTCTTCCAGGGTTGGCATTTCTACTGTTTTAGAAAGAATAGCCCAGTAAGCTACAAGGTTTGCATCAGCACCTGAGTGAGGCTGAACATAAGCATAATCTGCACCAAAAAGCTTTTCTGCTTCGTGAGCTGCAGTGTTTTCTACTGCATCAATATTTACACAGCCACCATAATATCTGTGTTCAGGAAAACCTTCTGCATATTTGTCGGTAAGCAGGTTTCCCATTGCAAGCTGAGTGCTGAGGGAACAATAGTTTTCTGAAGCAACTAACTTAAGGTGAGAACGCTGATTTTCAAGTTCATTAACAACATCAGCGGCAATTTCCGGAGCAACCTGGCTTACAGTCTGGAGACTGGCAACATAAGCTGTCATGGCTGCATTCAAAGAAGATCCTGCTTCTTTCAAATAGTTTTCAAGTGGTGTAGACATACAAACTCCCCTTACATAATAATACTGACTATTGTAATTGACAGTAAATAAACTTTCAATTGCCCTGCCTTTTATCTATGGTAAAAATAGGTTCTATCGTGTAAAATATACAGATATGAAAAACAGAATTTACTTAAATAATGACTGGGAATATTCATCTGATTTTGACGAGAAAATGCTTTCTCCAAAATTTAAAGGCAAGTGGGAAAGTGTTCGCATTCCACACTCTGTATCTGAAACACCATTTAATTCTTTTGATGAATCTGTATATCAAAAGCTGTGTATTTATAGAAAGACTTTTAAAACAGAAAGTGAATGGTCTGGAAAAAAAGTTTTACTTACAGTTGGAGCTGCTGCCCATAAAGCAGAAGTATATTTAAATGGAGAAAAACTTTGTGAACATAAATGCGGTTATACAGCCTTTACTGTAGATCTTTCTGAGCATCTTGCTGCAGAAGGTAAAAACAATCTTCTTGCAATAAAAGTAGACAGCAGGGAAAGCCTTGATATTCCTCCTTTTGGTTATGTAATTGACTACATGACTTATGGTGGAATTTACAGGGACGTATATCTTGAATTAAAAAATCCTGTTTATATTCAGGATGTATTTGTAAAGACTTCTTCCAATCATCTTGAATCAGAAGTAAGTCTTGAAGGTGAGGATATTCCTGAGGGCTATACCATTCAGCAGAAAGTTGTAAGTGCTGCTTCAGAAAAGGGTGAGCCAAGTGCAATGATTACAACTCCTGCTATAAGAAAAACCCTTACAGCCTGTGATGCTTCTCCTGTAGTTGCCTGGACTCTGGAAAATCCGGCCCTTTACAATCTTGTAACTGAACTTAAAAACGAAAAGGGTAAGCTTGTAGATTCAAAAACTGTCCGTTTTGGTTTCAGGGACATTCGTTTTGACAGCACAGGCTTTTACCTTAACAATAAAAAAATCAAGCTCAGGGGCCTTAACCGCCATCAGAGCTATCCTTATGTTGGTTATGCAATGCCAAAGAACATGCAGTCTGATGATGCTGACATTCTTAAATATGAACTTGGCCTTAATTACGTAAGGACTTCTCATTATCCTCAGAGTCATGCCTTTATAGACCGTTGTGATGAACTGGGGCTTCTTGTATTTACTGAAATCCCAGGCTGGCAGCACATAGGCGGAAAAGAATGGCAGGATCAGGCTGTTGCCAATGTGGAAGAAATGATTCTTGAATATAGAAATCATCCAAGTATTTTTATGTGGGGTGTAAGAATCAACGAAAGTCAGGATAATGATGAACTTTATACCCGTACAAATGAACTTGCTCATAAACTTGATTCAACCCGTCCTACAGGTGGTGTAAGGTATCTTCAGCACAGTCACCTTCTTGAAGATGTTTATACCTTTAATGACTTTGTTCACACAGGTAAGAACAGGGGCAGCCGCCTTAAGAAAATGGTTACTGATACCCAGAAGGGCTATATGATCAGTGAATACAATGGTCATATGTATCCTACCAAAACTTTTGATGATGAAAGTCATCGTACGGAACACGCTTTAAGGCATGCAAATGTTCTTGATTCAGTTGCAGGTGATGATGAAATTGCAGGTTCTTCCGGCTGGTGTGCCTTTGACTACAATACCCACAAGGATTTTGGAAGCGGTGACAGAATCTGTTATCACGGTGTAATGGATATGTTCCGTAATCCTAAGCTTGCTTCCTATGTTTATGGAATTCAGCAGGATAACAGCGTAACAGGAGATATTCTTGAAGTTACAAGTTCCATGGACATTGGAGAATATCCTGGAGGTGCAATTGGGGGAATCTGGATTCTTACCAATGCAGACAGCGTAAAGCTTTATACAGGAAATACCTTTATCCGTGAGTATACCTGTGCAGACAGTCCTTATGAAAACTTAAGGAAGGGACCTATTCCTCTCTTTGATATAATCGGAAACCGTCTTGTTGATGAAGATGGAGTTAAGGCTAAATACTCAGAAGAAATAAAGGAACTTCTCAGGGCTGCTCAAAAGTACGGTCTGGATAAGATTCCATTTAAGTATAAGCTTAAGTTTGTTAAACTTCTTTTGTGCCGTGCAGTTACCTATAAAAAGCTCGAAAAATTCTACTGGAAGTATATGGGCAGCTGGGGTGGTGCAGGTCAGTCTCATAAGTTTGAAGCCTATAAAGAAGGCAAAATCGTTAAGACTGTAATAAAAACTCCGGGTAAAGAGACTTCTATTGAACTTAGTTCCCGTCGTACTGATCTTGTGGAAGAAGAAAGTTATGATGTTACAGCCGTAAATATTCGTGCAAAAGATGAACATTATAACCTTCAGCCTTACTGTCAGGAAGCTGTTTCACTTTCTGTAAAGGGACCTGTAGAAATTATAGGACCTTCTGCTGTTTCCCTTAAGGGTGGAATGGCAGGAACCTATATTAAGACTACTGGTAAGGCCGGAAAAGCCCAGCTTATTGTTACTGACTGGCAGGGTAAGGAAACTTATATGAACTTTACGGTAAAAGTAAAGAAGGCATAAGACTGGCACAGTTCAGGCTTTAAAATAAGAAAGCTGCAGTTTACATAAGGTAAGCTGCAGCTTTTTTTATGCTGTATTTTTTTTACTCTTCCTTTGCATCAGGATGGTCCTGGAACCATTCCTTCCATGCCTTATCTACAGAAGAGCAATACTTTTTCTTTGCACTGTCAGAAATAAATGAATTCCTGAAGGAATTTTTTACAAGATCCTTTATTTCTTTAAGGGTAAAACCAAGTTCCTTGTAAACATTCCAGTATTCGTCTATAAGGGATACTTTAAAGAAGGTAGGATCATCTGTATTGATTGTAACGTTAACTCCTGCATCATAAAGTTTTTTTACTGGATGCTGGTCAAAACTTTTTACGATTGTATTTGTAAATACATTGCTGGTAGGACAAACTTCAAGACATATTTTATTTTCTGCAAGTTCCTTAAGGAAGTCACTGTCGTTAATGGCAGTAATTCCGTGGCCTATTCTTTCTGCCTTAAGAAGATTTATGGAATCTTTCATGGACCAGCTTTCGCAGATTTCTCCTGCATGTGCTACTACATGAAGTCCCTTTTCTTTGGCTTTAACAAAGACTTTTTCATAGTCTTTAGCAGGACCGGTTGCTTCGTTTCCTCCAAGGCCTATTCCAATAATATCCGGACTGTTTTCTTTAAGGACAAGGTCCAGATTATTCATGGCATTTTCAAGACCAAAGCTGCGGCTTACGTCTATAATGATTTTTACGGTTCTGCCTTTTTCTTTTTTTATTTTACTTATGCTCTTGCTTATAAGGCTGATCATTTTAGAAAAGTCCCAGCCCTTTTTAAGATGTGATGTAGGACTTATAAAAGTCTCACAGTATACAATATTGTTTTTTTCCAGATAGTCTGAAAAATCCTTAAAGAGAAGCTCCATGTCTTCTACATTGGTAAAGAATTTCTGAATCTTTATAAAAGAGTCAAGAAAACCTGCAAGATCAGTGTAGGCAAAAAGCTGATCATATTCTTCTGAGGTTATATCTTTATTAAAACTGCGTTTGTATACCTTTTTTATAGTACTGCGGCTTAATACTGCTTCTTCATGAATGTGAAGTTCAGCCTTAGGCAGGGCAGTGAGCAAACTATAAAAATCACTCTTTTTCATATCTTAAATTATAACATAAAATTCGGTCAAATAACAACGATTTGAAAAACTTTCAGAAACTTATTAAAATAGTAGTACTTTTAATTAAATAA
>NZ_JAILGZ010000145.1 GCF_024696245.1 Treponema sp. | reverse complement strand
CTGAATCAACCGGCCTAAAGTCAGGAGAGTTTTTCATTTTGTTAATTGAATCTCCGGAGAGTTCAACAAAGTCCAGCTGTCCGCTTTGATATCTTCTTAAAGCTTCTTCTCCGTTACTTACGATTTCATAATGAAGTCCTGCAAGCTTTACATTCTTTGCATCATAGTAAGCTGTGTTCTTCTTAAATGAAATTGTTTTTCCTGAAGGAGAGTATTCTGTAATTACAAATGCTCCGTTAGCAAGACATGTTTCAGGACTTGTAGCATATTTATCACCACACTTCTTTACAAATTTTTCATTTGCAGGGTAGAAAGTGCAGAAGTAGAGAAGCTGGTCAAAATAAGAAACAGGAACCTGAAGTTCTACTTCAAAGGTAAAGTCATCTACAGCCCTTACTCCCAGCTGGTTTGGTTCCATCTGTCCTGCCTGAATTGCTGTGGCATTTTTTATCTGGGCAATATCGCTTATCATAAAGGCGTATTCAGATTGGGTAGCAGGATCTATAGCCCTCTGCCAGCCGTAAACAAAGTCATGGGCAGTAACCTGTTCACCATTAGACCAGTAAACATCGTCCCTGAGTTTAAAAGTGTATTTAAGTCCATCAGCCGAGACACTTTCTTCTTTACAAACGGCTTTTTTAACTGAGCCGTCATCAGCCATCTGCATAAGCCCGTCAACCATATTGCCTATGAGCTCAAATGATGTTGCAAAAACTGCAGTCTGTTGATCCAGGGTATCGATAGAAGCTTCAAGAGATACATTAAGTACAGAACCATTTACAGTTTTTTCCGGGAGGGGCCCTTTCTTTTTAGAAGATTTTCCTGAGCAGGAAACAAATAAAAGGGCTGCACTTACAGGGAAAAACATAAGTTTTGTTAGTTTCATAGGTCACTTCCTTAAGAGAGTAATATCTAGATTATAATCCTTAAATCTATAAAATCTAATTTGCCATAGATTAAGGGTTATTTTAATTTTTAAGGGAGTATTATATTATAAATTAATAGTTTTTATAGTAGTTTTTTTTTACTAATGTAAGAATTTTACGTTTTTTATAAAAAAACGGCTTTACCCTGAAGATACAGATGTAAAGCCGCCTTTATAGAAGTTAAAAACTCTTATTCAATGATTCCCTGCTGTCGAAGGTCATTTACATTAAGGGCTTTTACGTTAGGGGTTCTGCCATTTGCGCTGGATGGTATGCTTATTGTTCCATTGCGTACAAGTTCATAAATCTTTTCTGCTTCAGGAGCAAAGTTGCAGCCTGTAATCTTCCAGTTATTGTCGCATTCTGGAGCAAGAGGACTGTTTTTTGCAACATAGTCACTGATCATATCCCTTACTGCAAGGGAAGTGTCACGGTATTCAGGGTCTTTTCCAAACATTCCTTCTGATTTAAGGTTGCCAAAGCGGTAATTGTTTAATGCAAGAATGAGGCTCTGGTCATCAGCAAGAGGCTGTCCCTTAAACATTACGTTCTGGATGCGGCTGCCTTCAGGTTTAGAAATATCGATTTCGTAATCTACGCCGGCAAACATATCATAAAGATAGAGACGCATGTTTTCGTTAAAGGAAATTGTTACGTCTCCTTCCCTGAATGTGTTAAAGAAGCGGCCTGCCTGTTTTTCCATTATGGCCTTAAGCTGTTTACCTGTTACACGTACTGCAAAGAGAGTGTTGTCGTACTTATAGATTTTAACACCATCCCTCTTAAGGAATTTTCCTTTTTCAAGATTAGAGTAGGCTTCAAAAAGGGCAGCCATAGAAACATCAGCTTTCTGTCCGTTTAAGGTGGCATTTTCCATCTGAACTTTATTAATAAGGTCCATCATGGCAGTATCCTGAACAGCTGCAGTCGGAATTCCTTCAAGTCCGTTCCACCATAAAGAAGGAAGGAAGTTTTCTTTAATTTTACCTACAGCCTTGCCTGCAATCTTAAGGCTCTTTTTGTGAGTGCCCTTGTTAAGTTTAAGAATAAGAGGGTCAGCTGTAACATTAGCACCCTTCACTGGAAGGAGTTCGCCTTTTTTAGAAAGTACTTTCCATGAACCGCTGGAATTATCAAGTTCCATAGTTACTTTTGCAAGGTAAGCTCCCTTTGCACCTGGTTCAAGAATTAAAGCACCGTTAGATGCAGTCTGGTTTACAGCATCATGAGCATGGCCGATAAAGAATACAGGAATTTCTTTTCCGTATTTTTCTGCAACTTCACCAATACCCTTTTCATTAAATTCGCCTTTAAGTCCGTAGTGGGCAACTACAACAAAAACATCAGCCTTGTCCTGAATTTCATTAAGGACTTTTCCAACTTCTTCCATTGGACTTGTAAAGGTCATGTTGTTGTAATGCTCAGGGGCACTTGCTTCCCAGATTGGAACATGAGGTGCTGTTACGCCGATTACACCAACTTTAACGCCTTTTACTTCACATACAGTGTATGCCTTTACAAAGCGGCTCTTGTCTTCCTTATAAATATTTGCAGCAAGAACAGGTGCCTTAAACTGTTTGATTTCTTTAAGCAGGCTTTCAAATTCAAAATTGAATTCATGATTTCCAAGAACAACAGCATCATAATTAAGTGCATTAATGGCATTAATCATTGGATTTGTTTTTTCAAAGCGGAATTCCTGAATAAGGTTGTCCTGAAGACTGTCTCCGGCTTCAAATAAAAGAAGGTCCGGATCCTTTTCCCTTTCTGCTTTAATTACACTTGCAACTTTAGCAAGGCCGTTGTCTGTTTCTGAATCAGTGGCATAGTCATATGGATTAATTGCACCATGAATGTCACTGGTTTCAAGCATAGTTAATGTTACTTTTTCTGCAGAAAGATTTACTCCTGCAAATAATAAAGCAGCAATACTAACAATGATTTTTTTCATATAAAACCTCGTGTATAAGTTAGTTTGACTAACATTATACACCCGAATTTTATAATCCTAAAGTCTATTTGTATTCAGCTTTAATCTACCAGCAGGTCATAGGTAGTCATTATGCCTTTTCCTTTTATGTCACACTGAATTGGCTGGCTGAATTTGTAATTCTTATCTTTAAGATGATCGTAAACTGTCTGAGATACCCTTATGCATCCAGGACTGGCGGCAGTTTCCATTCGGCTTGCAACATTTACAGTGTTACCCCATACATCATAAATAAATTTTGTTCTTCCAATAACACCGGCAGTAACAGGACCAGAGTTAAGACCAATCCTGATTTCAAATGGAATTTTTGCATCTACATTATAGTCCCGGACATCTTTAAGAAGACCTTTTGCATAATCCACCATTATTTTTGCATGGTATGGATTAACAGTAGGGAGTCCGCAGGTTGCCATGTAGGCATCTCCAATAGTTTTGATTTTTTCTACACCCATCTGCTGGGCTCTTTTGTCAAAGAGAGTAAAGAGATTGTTCAGGGCATCAACAATTTCTTTTGCGGTAAAGGCACTGGAGGTTTTAGTAAAGCCAACAATGTCTGCAAAAAGAATTGTAGCATCGGCAAAGTCCTGACCTATTGAATGAATACCGTCTTTAAGTTCGTCGGCAATTTCATTAGGAAGGATGGCACGAAGAAGCTCATCTGATTTTTCTCTTTCACGGCTAAGTTCTGCTGTCCTTTGAAGAACCATGTTTTCCAGTTTAAGGTTTTCCTTAATGATGGCCCTGTGTTTAAGATAGAAGAAGAGAAAAATAATTCCCAGTACGATGAGGCCAATAATAATCCAGAAAGCCGGCATCTGATAAATAAAAGGTTCCTGTACAAATAAAACTGTCTGAGCCTGGTTAGAAAAGAATCCGTCTCCATTAATTGCATTAATAAGGAAGATATGTTTTCCAGGTGAAAGGTTTGTATAGGAAACAGTTCTTAAAGGAGTAGGGCTGGTAAATTCGTCTTCAAAGTTTGTAAGCTTGTGGGTAAAAAGAATTCTTTCCGGGGCATCAAAACTAAGTCCGGTATAAGTAATATCTATTCTTTTAGTTCCAGGGGTAAGTTTAATTTCTTTGTTATGGTGAGGGTAAAGCTTGTTGTCCATAATAACCTGGTCATCAACAGTAATGCTTTCAATCTGTATAAGAGGTGTAACAATATTTTCTGTAATCTTAACCGGATCATAAATTGCAACACCATCAATCATTGCAAACCAAACCCTGCCGTGTCTGTCAATTATACTTTTAGAAGTAGAAGTAGGTCCTCCTGAATCCAGACCGTCGCTTTTGTTGTAGAATTTTACATTTACGCTTTTTGTTTTTCCTTCAGCAGCATTTACTATCTCCGGGAACTTTCCTGAAGAAATTCCGCGGTTACTGGTCATCCAGAGATTGTTTGTTGAATCAGTTATTACCTGAAAAACAGCATCTGTCTGAAGTCCCTGATTTGAATTTACAGTTTCATATTCCAAAGGCTTCTGCTTTTCTTCATTAAAACCCCTGCAGCGGGTAATACCACTGCCGCTGGAAATCCATATAGAGTCATCTGCCTGCTGGGAAATTTTAAATATTACGTTTCCGGCAAGCCCGTCTTCTGAAGTAATGTGGGAGATTAGTTTTTCATCTTTCATCAGATAGATTCCGCCGCCGTCTGTTCCAATCCAGATAATTCCCATGGAATCCTGATGTAAAGCCATTATGTATTCGTTATCAAGTCCGTCTTTCAGTTTAAAATTCTTTATACTTCCGTCTTTGTGAATGATACTTAAACCTGTTGTTGTTCCAACGTAGAGTTCACCACTTTTTGCTTCTATTGCAACCCTGACTTTATTTCCTGCAAGACCTTGATTCATTGTCCAGCTGTAAATATTTTTTCCATCGTATTTCAGCTGTCCGTATTTTGAATAGCAGCTTACAAGAATGTCACCGTTTTTTGTTGTAGATATATCCCTGATTCTTACACCTGTAGCATATTCCGTAAGGGGATTTGTTACTTCAACATCATTTTTTATACATTTAAGTCCGTTGTCTGTTCCAATCCAGTAGTTTTCATTCTGGTCTTCACAAATTGCATTAACGGAAACATCCATACGGTTCATCTTAAATTTTCCGTGGGTTAGTTTTCCGATTCCACATCTGTCTGTAGCAATCCAGATATTTTCTTCCCTGTCACTAATTACCCGGCTTATTTTTGCAGAGTCCAGAATTTCACCTGTGTATTTTGTAAAGACTCCGTTGGTATATGTTACCAGACCTTTTTCCGTACCAATCCACATTATGCTGTTGTGGCAGTAAAAGTTTGTGGCCGGAACTGTATCAGCGATTGTATTGCTTTTAATTTTTGTAACATGTCCATCAGAAACTTTTACGATTCCCTTATCACCAAGGCCAATCCAGAATGCTCCATAGCAGTCCTGTGCAAAGGCAGTAGCAATGTAAGGTTCATAGTTTTTTAATTCCCTGTAGTTTTTAAAAACTCCATCGGCATAAGTATAGATGCCGTTTTTATTAACAGTTAAAAGCCAGATTCTTCCTGCTGTATCGCAGTAAATAGATGTACAGATAATTCCTTTTGCATACGATTCAGATTCAAACTGAGGAGTAAGAAGATTTTCTCTTGGAGTAAGGTAGACAATACCGGAAGCTGTACCTATCCATATATTTCCTTCCAGGTCTTCAGTCAAACATCTTATGGAATTACTTGGCAGCCCCTGTTCTGTAGTAAAAGTTTTTTTACCATCAGGTCCTATCTTCTGAAGTCCTTCATCATTTGAACCAATCCAGAGATTTCCCCTGGAGTCCTGGATAAAGCATCTTACAGAAACAAAGGTCAGGTCATTATTGCTGGATCTTTTGTGGGTAGAAAAGGTAAGTCCGTCAAAGCGGGCAAGTCCTTCATAAGTGCCAATATTTATGTAGCCGTCTTTAGTCTGAAGAATATCAGTAGCTGTAGTTCCGTTTAACTGTCCAAAGGAATTCCAGGTTTGATAAACGTAATTGTCAAAGAAAGAATTTTCACCAAAGAGTAAACTTAAATTTAATAAGATAAGGGTTATGTAAATTCCGGTTTTTTTCATAATCTTTTAAATTATAAAATGAAAATCGGAATTTACAAATTTTTATGGAATTTTCTTCTCTTTTTTAGAATTTTATGGTGCCAATAAGGAAGGTTTCCTTGCTTTCTTTAAGTTCAAGGGTAAGAACCTGTCTCTTTTGATCCGGCCTTCCAAAGTTTGTATAAACTTCTGCCTGAACTGTAACCGGCTGGATAATTTTCTGCTGGTGACTGGCAAAGTAGTTGGCTTCTATTTTATATTCACCTTTTGCAGCCTGATGAATACAGAATTCTTCAGGACCATAACCACCTGTAAAGTCCCTGGATATTCTTCCACCATTTGAGGTCAGCTTGTTTCCATAGAAACATTTTTCATTGTCAGGATCAGTTACCCAGAGATCAATATCGCAGTTGTCATAATTCCATGTAAGAATAATCCTTATGTCACAGTCAAAGTTCTGCTGCAGTTTTTTATCAATGCCAGACAGATCAAGCTTAATTTTTTTATTCCTGCATTCACTGATAACAGCATTCATGTCGTTAAGGGCAACCTGCTGAACTTCGTAAAATCTTGAATCCCATTTTTTATATGCCACTGAGTAAAGTGTATCTACGGCTTTCTGATAATCACCATTAAAGTAATAAGCCATTCCCAGATCCCTTAAAAACTGAGGAACTTAAGATTTAAGTTTTATACGTTCTTCAAATACAGGAAGGGCTGTTTTATATTCTTCCCTTTCCATAAGTTTGTAGGCAAGGGCCCTTAAAATATCTGTGTTCTCAAGATTCAGTTCTGCAAGATTAGAAAGTATACGCATGCTTTCTTCCTGCAAGCCTTCACTGGCAAAGTAATCAGAAACTGACATGTAAAAGGCTGGAGAAGATGAATGTTCTTTTTTAAGTTCCAGATATTTTTTGTACATGTTTTCTGTTTTTGTTTTTTTAAGTTCAGTCAGATATTTTTCATCAGGAGACCAGGCTTCAAGTTGAACTTTTACGCTTTCAGGCTGAAGGGATTTTTCTGATGCCTTTTTAGATTTGGATTCTCCAGCAATAGAATCTTCTGTTTCATAAATTTCTTCCGTATCAAGACTAAGACTTTCAGAAAGTGAAGATGTGTAAGATTCATTACGGGTACTAAAGAGTCTGTATACAACATGTTCGTCATCAGATTCCTGATCATCAAATACCGGCTTTTTCTTAAATTCTTTAGGGGCGGTTTTCCACCATTTAGAGAATTCTTCAAAGGTTACATATACTTTCTCAGGTATTTTTTTACTGTTTTCATAAGTTTCTGCATTTTTATTATTAAATGAAGAGTTTTCCTTTAAGATTTTTTTGTATTCTTCGTAAAGTATTTTGTCATTTTCCGGAGGAGTAATTCCGTATTCAAGGTAATCATAAACGCTGTCCAGAACAATAAGGGAAGTGTCTTCTGTAATTACGCCAAACTTTTTTGCTGTTTCAACAATTGCATTTCTGTTATTTGCATAGTCCCTGTTAAGACAGTTGATTTTTTTTACAGCCCACTGACGGGCAATATTTTTTGCTTCCGGAGAATCTGTTCCATTAATGTTAACAGTGATGGATTTTTCTATTGTATTACCATGACCAAAGTGCAGGGTAACTTTTCCATCCTTCTTTTTAAGAATACCGCTTACAGAAAAGTTTTGGTCAACTACAGATTTATCTTCCGGGTAAAGGTCACATATTTTTTTTGAGTCATATTCTGCCTTTATAAGTCTTACAGGATTTTGTGTAAGTTTTGTAAGTCCATCCTGAACTGTTGCAGAAGAAAGATTAATGTAAGAGCCGGAATGTTTTTCTGCATACGAAGAAAGCCAGACAGGATTTGATACAGGGCTTGAGTTAATCATATAGATGATTCTGTCATTTGTATATTTCTGGCTGTCAGGATTTTTCCAGTTAGAGATGCCGTCAGAAAAAATAAGTATTTCATCACCTTCTTCACTGTCAAAATCCATATCAAGATTTGTGGCACCATCATAAGTCAACGAAAGAATATAGTCCCTGATTTCCTTTAATGTTTTTTTAGAGTTACCTTTAAAACTTTTAGCCTGACCCTTTATATTTGAAAAAGGAATTATTTTTACCTGAGGATTATTCAGCAGGGCAAGGTATGATTCAAGAAGTTCAGTTTCCTTGTTTAAGTTTCTGTTTTCTCCTGAAGAAGAAGTATCCCACCAGACACATATACTTTGGGGAAGTTTTTTTGCCTGACTTTGAAGGGCCGGGTCAGCAGTAAAATAAAAATACGTGTCTTTTCCTATAGTTTCGATAAATACTTTTTCATGGATTGAATCTTTTTCCGGCAGGGTGAATGTGAGGGGAGAAGTAAGGGTGCAGTTTTTTCTTGTAATACTTGCACTTGTTCCCTGTGACATATCATTAAAAGTAAAATCTGCTTTATCAAAAGCGCTTTCTTCAATTTTAAGATTGTTTTTTAATACAGTAATTTTAAAGTTAAAGTTGTCCAGCATTCCCTGGGGAAGGGCGGAGTAAACATATTTTCCGGAAGAATCAATCTGGCTCTGGTATGTTATCTGTACGTGACGGTTGCTATTAGCAGGCAAAGGATAAACCCTTATTTTAAAATTATTGCCCTTTGTTTTTTCTGCAAGGCCTGGATCTATTCCTTTTCTGACAACGGCTTCAAAAACCTGACGGCCCTTTTCTTTTTCTACTATTACACCGTCCCTTAGATGTCCGTTTATATCAAGGGCATATCCGGTAATGCATTCATTTTCTCCTAAAGGAAATTCCAGTTCTCCTTCAAGAACACTAATGCTGGTATTCTCAAAAATCATGTCCAGCTTTGTAGTTGCTATATTTGCAGCAACTTCAACATCAACAGAAAGATCCTTTAGTCTTACGTTTCCATCGCTTTTTTTATCAGTTGTGGTCATTATTATCTGGGGCATTAGCTGAGCAAAGAGACTGCTTCCCAAAAAAAATGCTGCAATCAGAGAAAATAGTTTTTTCATAAAATACCTCGTTTAATTACTTCTATAATAGTAAAACAAGGATATTTTTCAAAGGTTAATTTAAGTTACGGCACTTTTTGCATTTTCCGTAAAGAACTGTTCTTACAGTGTTCAGGTCAAAGTCGTGTTTTTCTGAAAGGTGGGCAATTAACTGATCCAGTTCTTCACATTCAATATGAAAAAGATTTCCGCATACTTCGCATTTTAAGTGAAAGTGGGGTTTACAGTGAGCGCAGTCTTTTCCGCTGTATTCAAAACAGGCTGCTGAATGGTCGTCTATAAAATATTTCTGAAGGGTTCCGTCTGCAACAAGTTTTTCCAGCTGGCGGTAAATTGTTGCAACTCCAATATTGATTTTTTCTTCTTCAAAGTGTTTACGCACGTCATCGGCAGTAAAGTGCTGACCCTGGGTGCTTTCAAGATAAGTCATAAGTAAGTCCAGCTGGCGGGTTTTGTAGGCAGACCTTTGCATTTTTTCTATTCTCCAATTTGATAATCGTTTTCAAATTAAAGAATAAAAGCTTTTCTGTCAACTGATTTCTTTCTCAGAAGGATTTCTTCTGTAAAAGAAGGACCCGCCGGCTGTCTTATTTTAGATTAATTTTTCTACGTAAGCTTCAAGTTCTTCCGGAGTAGTGGTGCTTTCAAAGCGTGCAGCAACTTCTCCCTGTCTGTTAATGATAAATTTTGTAAAGTTCCATTTGATTTCAGAGTTATTCTTAAAGTCAGGATCGATTTTAGCTACATGATTGTTCATAAATTCAGCTGCATCACCTGTAAAACCGGCAAAAGACTTCTGGCTCTTAAGATAGGTGTAAAGTGGAATAGCATCAGGGCCGTTTACATCAATTTTCTTGTAGTTGTCAAAGCTGGTGTTGTACTTCATCTGGCAGAACTGGTGAATGCCTTCATCACTTTCCGGAGCCTGATTGCCAAACTGATTGCAAGGAAAATCAAGAATTTCCAGACCCTTGTCATGGTACTTTTTCCACAACATTTCCAGACCTTCATACTGAGGAGTAAAACCACATCCTGTTGCAGTATTTACTATAACCATTACTTTTCCCTTAAACTGAGAAAGAGAAACATCATTGTTCATTCTGTCCTTAACTGTGTAATCATAAACTGACATATAAGCCTCCTGTAGCTTTGATAATGCAATTATATTGTATACAATCTAAAATTGTCAAGCAAATCCCCTATATATTTTTTATAAAAAAAGCCTGCCGGTAAAATCACCAGCAGGCTCTGCTTATAATAAGTAAAACTTATAAAAGTTTATATTAGTGGTGGAAAAGTCTTATTCCGTTAAATGCCATTGCAATTCCAAAACGGTTACATTCAGCAATAACATTGTCATCACGAACAGAACCACCTGGCTGGGCAATAACTTTAACACCGGAACGATGGGCACGAATAATGTTGTCACCAAATGGGAAGAAAGCGTCACTTCCAAGGGCAACATCAGTATTCTTAGCAATCCATTCCTTGCGTTCTTCACGGGTAAAGGCTTCCGGCTTTACTTTAAAGAAATTCTGCCATACGCCTTCTGCAAGAACGTCGTCATAGTCATCGCTTGTGTAAACATCAATAGTATTGTCCCTGTCTGCACGTTTAATATCGTCCTTAAACTGGAGTCCAAGAACTTTAGGAGACTGACGGAGCCACCATTTGTCTGCCTTATCACCGGCAAGGCGTGTACAGTGAATGCGGCTCTGCTGTCCGGCACCAATACCGATAGCCTGTCCGTCTTTAACGTAGCATACTGAATTTGACTGGGTATATTTAAGGATAATAAGGGCAATTAAAAGGTTATCCCTTTCTTCCTTAGAAATTGTTTTGTTGTCTGTTACAAAATTAGAGAGGGCATTGTCATCAATTTTAATGAAGTTATGTCCCTGTTCAAAAGTAACGCCAAAGACCTGCTTTTTTTCTGTAGCAGCAGGTACATAATTCTCATCGATCTGGAGAATACAGTAACCGCCTTTCTTTTTAGCCTTAAGGATTTCAAGGGCTTCATCATCATAGGCAGGGGCAATGATTCCGTCACTTACTTCTTTTTTAATAAGAAGGGCAGTTGCTTTATCACACTTGTCGCTAAGTGAAATAAAATCACCAAAGCTGGACATTCTGTCTGCACCACGGGCTCTTGCATAAGCACAGGCTAAAGGTGTCAGTTCAACATCATCTGTGTAATAAATCTTTTTAAGAGTGTCACTTAAAGGACGTCCAACAGCAGCACCGGCAGGAGATACATGCTTAAAGCTTGTTGCTGCAGGGAGCCCGGTAGCTTCTTTTAATTCTTTTACAAGCTGCCAGCCGTTAAGTGCATCAAGCAAATTGATGTAACCTGGCTTTCCGTTCAGAACTGTGAGCGGCAAGTCACCATCTTCCATGAAAACTCTTGCGGGTTTTTGATTAGGATTGCATCCGTACTTTAATTCGATTTCTTTCATGCACCACATAATAGTTTAAAAGTGGGCTTTACGTAAAGAAGGCTTTGAATGTAATTGAAGAATTATTCATTTACATCCAAAGCCTTTATAAAATTAAAAAGCTTCAAGCCTTGTAAGCATTGCATCCAGTTTAACTGAATATTCCGGGTCAGCAGCCCAGGTTTTTGTAAGACCGCTTATGTCCGGTGCCTTACCCCTTGGTTTAACCCACTTGTAGCGCTTGTCTATACACTTGTTTTTAAGACTGACATTTTCTTCTGTAGCATAGGCATGAAGGTGCTGAATATGAGCCCTTACCCCTTCTTTCATAGTGTCAAACCTTTCTCCAGTATGTTCAGCATCTATGGCACCCAGACCACAATAGTTATGCATGTCAGGAGTAACAAGGTTGCCGTATCTTAAAAAGCCGGTTTCATGGCACATCTGAACAAAGGCACAGTCACTGTTAATGCCTTCTGTCTTAGCTTCCTTTATGTAAAGGGAGGCAAGCTTTTTAACTTCGCTTTTGTCAGCTTCAGGATTGTTGGCCATAAAAAAGCTTACCAGAGAATCCTTAGACATAATTCCCCTGTCAGTAAGATTGCGGGAAATATGAACTCCACCTGTAGAGGTAGAAAGGCAGCTGTTTAAAATAAAAACAGCTGCACATATAAATGCAGCTATAATTTTTTTCATATTATCTGATTGTTGTTCCTGTATAGTTTTTTCCATCCAGAATTGCACGGATATTTGGAATATCTTTTCCGGCAGCACAGATTACAGTAAGACCCAGTTCCTGAGATTTTTTAGAAGCAATAGGATCAAAAGGACAGTTTTTACCAGGAATCCATTCATCACCAACAATCTTGCGGAAATCTGCCCAGCTTATTTCATCAATAGGCTTAGCATCAGGATTCTTTCTAGGATCATCAGTATAAACCTTAGCAATGTTGGAAAGGTTTACAACTGTATCTGCATTAAATCTTTCTGCAAGAAGAACTGCATCATTATCAGTAGAAAAACCTGGTTTCCATCCTGCTGCTACAAGAATACGTCCTGTAAAATCAGCAACAGCTGTAGGATCTGTTACAACATCCTGCTGGCATAATGGTCCAAACACTGTTTTAAGAATCTGGGCATTAAGACGGGTAGCCATAATTCCCAGCCAGTCGCAGGCATAGTTTAAGTCAGCATCATTTGCAAAAGAAGCAGTTTTCTTTTCTGTATCTCCAAATTTAGCTGCAACATCTTTATATGCATTCTGGTATGTACGGGCAGGACCACCACCTCCTGCAACAAAAATAAGGCGGGAATCTTTATTTTCTTCAAGCCATGTGCAGATCATTTTTGCAAAGGCACTTAAGAATTCCACATCCGGAGCGTCAGGTGCAATAATGGAACCACCTACACTTAAAACTTTAGTTGTCATATCTCCTCCAAAAAATATATTAGTAAATACCGTTTATAGACGGTGTATTCCACAGTGAACTGTAGCTTGAAGTTTCGTCACTTGCTTCTTCCCAGATAGACTGAAGGGCATAGCTTCTAGGCAGGTATACAGTCTTACTGTTTATAAGTGAAGCCCTGATCTGGTTCCAGCCTCTGCTAAAGTAAATGTGCTGGCAGTCGATATTACCAAAGTAATATTCCCTTGGGTTTTCAGCAGGTACAAAGGCAGTAAAATCCATTCCGGAAGCAAGGGCTATATCTACAGGGAACCATCCGTAATTTTCAAAGTAAATCTCTGACCACCAGTGGGCCTGTGAAAGTGAATTGCTTGAAGCAAGAATACCGCTGCAAGGAATAGAAGGAATATCTGCTGCCCTGCATAAAGCCGTAAAGAGAATTGCAAAGTCATAGGCATCTCCGGAATTACGTCTTGGTAAATCAAGAACGGAAGCTTCTCCTGGCCTGACTTTGTTTTCCAGTTTATAGTTTTCCAGAAGATAGTCATAAATGAGACGGGCCTTTTTATAAGGATTCTTTTCTTTTCCAACAATCAGGTTTTTCAATTCAATAACAGTTTCATGATTGGAAGGTACGCAGGCATCCGGAGAAGTATATGCTGTATAAAGAACACTTTTTGTATCCTTATAGGCAGCTATTTTAGAGCTGAGAATGTTGGATTTTACTTCATAAGATGTAATTACGTAGGTCTGACTAAAGCGCTGTTTATGATTTGTAATTGAATTAATGGATTTCTGGTAAATAACATCCCTTGGGTCATCCTTAATAAGGGGATCGGGATAATACTCATTAAGGTTTATAGAAGGCTGAAAAGAACACTCTGCCGGACGAGGCATGTAAAGGGTAATAAAAGCCTCCTGACTGGCAGAAGCTGTAGAAATATCAGCTGTTATCTGAATTACAAATGTATGTTTGTTTACGTAAGATTTTTTTCCTGCAGGAAAGTTTACTGCTGTTCTTACTGAATCACTTATTCCCCTGGAAGTTGCAACAAAAACCGGTCCGGAAGCAGCTCCATCCGGAACTTTTACAGAGATTTCACCGTCTGTCCATAAAATATAGTCGTAGTCATTTTCGCTGGCACAGATATAGTTGGATTCAATATCTTCTGAAGTGTTTTTTTCTCCAGAAATGTCTTCCCTGTTGGCAGTAAAGTATACTTTTGAATTACCCCTGGCTGCACCAAAGTTTTTTCCGGTAATAGTAATAATGTCACCAATATTTGCAGACTTTGTTATTGTAGAAACAACAGGAATTGTAGTCTGAGGATCCGGTCTTACGGCAACAGGGATTCTGTTTTCGTTGGCAAAAAAAGCCGGCTCTGATTTTCCGGAAGAATTTGCCACTATAACCAGTCCGTCAGAAACATTCTGAGGAATAGTAAACTGAATTTTTTTATCGCTCCACAGGGAAAAATCCAGATTGTTGATTTTGGAGCCGGATATTTCTACGTAAGAACTTCCCTTTACTTCTCCAAAGTTTTCTCCGTAAATGGTCATGGTATTGCCAGGAAGTCCAAGGACAGGGTTTATCTTATGTATTACAGGCTTTTTTTGTGTCTGTTTTCCGATAAATGCAGAACCAAAAATAATAAGGGCAATCAGGCCAAAAAAACATGCAAACCTGACTGCCGGTGAGCGTCTCAAAAGAGTAATAAATGGATTTAAAAGATTCACTTTGCAGATTCCGAACTGAAGGTATTATATGAAACTGTAGTTGGTGTGTAATAGTTAAAGGATTTGCCTGAATACTGTTCGTAGCTTGGAATCTCGTTAATCATGTCAGGACTCTGAAGGAACATATCATAGCTGGACAGATGCATTCTTGAGAAGTTTTCCTGATTTTTAGCAGCAGAAGTAGCAAGCTTAACGTAAGGAGCTGTATCTGTAGCCTGAATTGAATAATCCTGAGTGTTTTTATCCCCGAATACAGAAGAAAGCTCGGCTGTATTAAAGGTTCCGTCTGTATAAACAGCATTATTAGCCGGAGACTTAAGTATGTTTCTGGTAATAGGCTGGAATTTTTCTTCTATAGTTGATTTAACGGCTTCTTTCTTTGAAATTGCAAAAGGAAGTATAAAGGCAACAACTGCAGCTGCAGCAATTCCTGTTGCACCGTACTTTAATGCGGCAAATTTAACGGAAGAAGGCTTAGCTTTACCGGTAATTTTGTGGTAAGAAAGTTTAACCTGAAGTCTGTTAAAGCTTGAATCCAGTTCTTCCTTGCTGAATTTAAAGGAATCACTGTCTTTCTGCATATACTGGCGCAGGGTTTTAAGCCCTTTTAGTACTTTCTGACATTCAGGGCATGATGCAATGTGAGATTCGTACTTAGAAACATAAGTCTGCGGGAGCTCACCATCAAGGTAAACAGAATGAATGCTTCGATCAGGACAGGTAGACATCTTCTTCTCCTAATAATTTTACAAGTTGTTCTCTGGCTCTGAAAATCCTTACTTTTACATTTCCTTCAGTAATTCCCAGGGCTTTACCAATATCTTTATAGTTCATATCGGCATATTCACGTAAAATAACAACTTCCCTTAAGTTAGGGCTTAATTTGTTTATTGCTTCACGTGTCAGGCGGATTGATTCATCTTTAAGAAGATCAACTTCTCCACCTTCAATATGCTGACGTCCTTCATACAGCGCCTTGTGATACGCTTTTGCCTCCCGAAGTCTCCTTTTTGCAAAGTTAAGGGAAGCGTTGCGTACAACACAGATAAGCCAGAACTTGGCATCATCCATTGTAGGAAAAACCATGTGCTTTTCATTTGCCTTAATAAAGGAATCATGCACCAGGTCTTCTGCAGCTTCTTCGTCTTCAACTATGCGGTAGCAGACTTTATAAAGCGTAGTGTAGTTAGCGTCGTATATTTTTCTAAAATCAGCCGGATTGTCGCAGTTTATCTGCTCTGATTCGACTTTCTTTCCGTTAATAAACAATTTTAAGCCCTTAAGGTTACATTAATCCCAGTTATTTTCTTTCCCAGACAGGACCATTAGGTGTATCTGTTACAACAATTCCTTTTGCTGTAAGTTCGTCACGAATCTGGTCAGCACGGGCAAAATCCTTAGCCTTTTTAGCTGCAATACGTTCTGCAACAAGAGCATCAATTTCTGCTGCTTCCGGGTCATTTGAATGGTCCGGTACAGCTGCCTGTGCATCTTCCTGAGCTTTTTTTACAGCCTCTGCAGTTGTAGAAAGGAGCCTGAGTCCGATTACAGTATCCATTCTTGCTACAAGTTCAAGTGCTTCTGCAGGATCCAGAGAAGAATCCTTAACTGCCTTCTGAAGCTGACTTAAAGCAACAGGAGTAGAAAGATCGTTTTCAAGTGCTGCACGGAAAGCTTCCATGTATTCAGCAGCTTTTGGACTAAGACCATCCCTCTTGTCTGCCTGGCCTTTGTCATAGTTTTTAGCAGCAAGCTGGTCTATGCTATCTTCCATTTTTGCATTCTGAACAAGTTTTACAAGACGCTGAATAAGTGCTTCCCGGCCTTTTTTAGCAGAATCCATTGCACTCCAGCTAAAGTAAATCTGTTTTCTGTAATGTCCGCCTAAAAGGAAGAACCTGTAATCCAGAGGGTTGTAACCTTTATCTATTAAACTCTGTAAACGTAAAAAGTTACCCTTTGACTTAGACATTTTTTCTGCTTTTGCATCCTTGTCCTTTACAACAACAAGGAATTCATTATGAAGCCAGTAATTTACCCATTTGTGACCTGTAGCACCTTCACTCTGAGCAATTTCGTTTGTATGGTGAATAGGTACATGGTCAATTCCACCTGTATGAATGTCAAAGTGTTCACCAAGATACTTCATACTCATGGCAGAACATTCAATATGCCAGCCTGGATATCCTCTTCCCCATGGACTATCCCATGTAAGGGCCTGGTCTTCAAACTTAGATTTAGTAAACCAGAGAACAAAGTCCTGAGGATTGCGCTTGTTTTCATCGATTACGACAACATCTCTTTTACCTGCACCTGCACGGAGTTCATCCATGTTAAGCTGGGCAAGGTCACCGTAGTGTTCATATGTTGTAACGTCATAGTAGAGGTTTCCCCCTGCCATATAGGTATGACCGTTAGCTTCTATCTTTTTAATAAGCTCAATCATATCGTTGATGTGTTCAGTAGCCTTACAGATTACATCAGGACGTTTAATGTTAAGGGCATCAATATCAGAAAGAAAGGCATCTGTATAGAATTTTGCAACTTCCAGAACAGACTGGTGGCGTTCTTCTGCAGTCTTAACCATTTTGTCATCACCTTCATCAGAGTCACCTGTAAGATGTCCAACGTCAGTAATGTTCATAACGTGTTTTTTGTCATAACCCAGGTAGGTAAGGGCACGATCAAGGGTATCAAGAAAAACATAAGCCCTGAGGTTTCCTATGTGGGCATAATTGTATACAGTCGGACCACATCCGTAGAATCCTACAAAACCTTCATGAATAGGTTTGAATTCTTCGTATTTGCGACCCATTGTGTTATAAAGTTTTAATGACATGCTTTCCTCTCAGAATCCTTTTGTACAAATTAAAAATATCGGTCCGGATTCATTTTTTTACAATTTTATACAATAGAATATCTTAAAAACACTCTTGTTTCAATTAGATTAAAAAGGACACCAGCCTCTGTCAGCGTTAAGTAAAACTCCGTTAAGTTCCGGGCAGGATATCAGGTGCATGGCCTGGTCTGCAAGAAAAGCCGGGGTAACTTCCCTGGTGTTTTGAGGAGCATGATTTGTAAATCCCGGGAGAATGGCTGAGCAGGTTATTATTTCCGGGGCAATAAGGGCTGCAGATTTTACAAGAACACTTATGGCAGTTTTACAGGCAGAATAGGCAGCTGTACTTTTATAAGGGTGAATTGAATCAGTTCTTGTTCCTCCAAAAAGTATTATTCTTCCAAAGCCGGATTTTTTCATGTGGGGCAGAACCTGACTTACTAAAGCACCGGGGAGGGCAAGGTCGTTAAGGGCAAGCATGGTCCAGTCTTCTGCAGTAGTTTCTTCCAGAGGCTTTTGAATAAAGGGACCAAAGGTAACAGCCAGAATATCTGTTTCTTCAAGAGCTTTTTTTATCTCTGCTTTTTTAAGGAGAATTGAGGGACTGCTTTCTGCAAAGTCTGCTTCTATAAAGCTCAGGCCCGGATACTCTTTTTCAAGTTCCATAAGTTCTGGTGAATGGTGGCGGCCTGCAGCAAAAACCCTGGCTCCATTTTTAAGAAGGGCCTTTGTAAGTTCAAGACCAGTTCCTTTACTTGCACCTGCAACAAAAGCGCATTTATCTTTTACAGCTGAATAGTCTGACATAAAAAAAGTATAGCAGATTTTTTTAACTGTAACATTAAAATGACAATGATATTAAAAAACGCTAAACTTAAACCATGAATCTGGATAATGTAGTTGTCGTTCTTTCACGACCAGAAGAATCAAGAAATATAGGTGCAGTGTGCCGTGCCATGGCTAACTGTGGTATTCATGACTTAAGGATTGTTGCTGATAAAAGTACAATCGATGAAGAAAGGGTGCATATTCTTGCCATTCATGCAGGAAGTATTTATGACAATGCCCGCTTTTATTCTTCAATAACAGAAGCTACTAAAGACTGTACCATGGTAGCTGCCACAACCCGCCGCAGGGGTAAAAAAAGAAAGGGCAAGCTTCTTTTGCCTGAGGAACTTACTTCACTGATTAATGTTCAGGAAGGAAAGTGTGCCGTAGTTTTTGGTAACGAGCGCACCGGTCTTGAAGATGATGAACTTGAAGAATGCACTATTGCAGTAACAATTCCTACCAGCGAAGAATTTGGTTCCATGAATCTTAGTCATGCAGTTCAGGTTATGTGCTATCACCTCTTCCGTGAAACTAAAAAGGGAGAGAAGGGGTATACTCCGGTTACTCTTGAACGTCTTGATAAGTCCGTAACAAAGATAGCCGACTCCCTGCAGAAAATTGGTTTCTTTAAAGTTACCGGCCGCAAGGATATGGAAAATTTCTGGAGAAGTATTTTATCCCGTTCAGCTTTAAGCGAAAGTGAAGCCCAATATATAGAAAATACTTTTACTAAAGCAGCAGGTCTTGCAGAAAAAAATAATTCCTAGTCATTTTCAAAAAGTTCGTGATCAAAAACTATGTCTTCTGTCTGCAGTGTGTTTCCGCAGCAGGAGATGCATGCCCTTTGTATACAGTTTTTAAGTTCACGGATATTTCCCGGCCAGTGGTGAGAGTGAAGTCTTTTTAATGCCCCCGGACTCAGGGATTTTTTTTGTTCCCTGGCAAAGTCAAAGGCAAGGCGGCTTAAGTCTTCCCGTCTTTCCCTTAGAGGTGGAATTTTTATTATAAGAACGCTTATTCTGTAAAATAAAGGCAGCATGAATTTTTTTTCTTTTACCATAAGCTGAAGGTTGGAATCTGTCGCAAAAATCATTCTTGCGGTGGAAGGAATTTCTTTTGTTCCTCCGACTTTTCTAAAGGAATTTTTGTCCAGAACACCAAGAAGCTTGGCCTGCATTTCTTTTTTAAGGTAGGAAATCTCATCTAAAAAAAGTGAACCTTTCCCTGCACATTCAAAGAGCCCCTTAGTGTCACAGCTGGAACCTGTAAATGCTCCCCTCACTGAGCCAAAGAGGGTTGTTTCCATAAGGTTGGGATTTATTTCGTTAATGTTTATTTCAAAAAAATCAGATTTAAGCATTCCTGATTTGTTGTGAATGATTCTGGCATTGTGATTTTTACCGCTGCCACTTTCTCCTATCATAAGGACAGGAATCTTTGTGTGTATTGCCTGACTGATTTTAAGGGTATAGTCCCTGTTTTTTTTACTTATGGTAAAGGAAGAATAATTTTTTTTCTTTTCAGGAAGTATTTTTGACAGGCGTTTAAAATTAAGCTGGGGAAAAGATGTCTGGAGTTCAAATATTCTTTCAGAGTATTTGCCGGGAAAAACCATGGTTCTGCTGCCGGCTTTAAAAGAAGCTGTCCTGCATTCACTTAAAAGTTGTGAAAAGGAACAGCTTATAAAATTATTCCAGCTGCTGTCATCTAAAGTGCAATCAGAAAAATCCAGGTCAGGACCTTTGGTAACAATCAGATAATCTGAAAAGGACAAGTTTTTGTGTATCAGCCTTTATTAAATAATTTTTCCCAAACCAGACGAATGATATAAAAAATAAAAGGAATAATTAATACAATGTGAAGTGGTTTTTTTACCAATTCATGTAAAAATTCAGTTCCGTGTTCAAATGTTTTTTCACTTATGCGCTTTTTTCTGTCACTAAAGATACCGATGGCATCATTGTAAAAGAGAAAGATACTTGAGTTAAGCTTGTTCCTTCTGTTGTAAGACCAGCAGTCCTTTTCCTTTATACCTTCGCTCATAAGTACCAGGGAAGGGCAGGCCTTGTAAATTGCCTGAACTACGTCGTCTTCTATGGATTTGTGGTAGTAACCTACGCATCTTCCTACAATCTGCAGGGTTTTAAAAGTGTTGCGGACATTTTTTTCTGCAGTCATTACAGTCTTTTTTCTTCCACCAAGAAGATAAAGGGATTTATAGTGGGCTTCCAGAACGGAAAGAATGCTTATAAGGGCGTTAAATGGATTGTGCCTGACAGGAATATCTTTTTTAAGGAACTTTGCTCCCATAAGAATACTTTTTGAAACAGGAAGAACCAGATCTGCATTTCTTACGCATTCAGCATACTGGCTTTTTCCCCTGGCTTTAAGAAAGTCCCAGATGTTTATAAACATAATCTGTTTTGGTCCCTGTTTATCGAGAAGGTTCAGTATTGTTTCTTCTATATCCTCAGGTTTGCAAATATCAATGCCGACACCAAGCAATTTAATTCTTTCTACTGCCATAAATCCTTCTCCAGAATTACTGTTTGTAATGAAGCTATTCCATATAAAGCCGCAGTTTCACATCTAAGGATATTTGTACGGCAATGTACAGGAATAAAGCCGTTTTTTTGCATAAGATTGATTTCGTCAGGGGTGATGCCCCCTTCTGCACCTGTAACTACACAGGCTACCTTAATATCTTCGGCATTTGCAGCACTCTCATGAAGTGTTTTTGTGCCGGCTGTCTGTTCATAAAGTACTATTGCCAGACTCTGGTCCTGAGATGTGCATTTTTCCTGAACATGGGACTTCCAGGTTTCTATAGCCTTGTCTAAAGTCATACAGGGGTAGATTTTTGTTTCAAAAGGGCAGCCGCTCTGCTGTCTTGCTTCCGTCATTATTCTCTGCCACCTGTCATCAGAAGGGGAGGATTTTTTTTGAGCAGATTCTATACAGCTTTTCTGGCAGAAACTTCCTGCTACGGGAACAATGGCAGAGACTCCGCATTCCACAGCCTGTCTTATAATAAGTTCCATTTTAGGAGGTTTAGCTGCAAACATAAAAAGCCAGAATTCTGTTTTAGACTGAGCTTTTTCTGCTGCCCTGGCATGAAAGTCATTTTTATCGGAAAGTATCTGCCCTGCCGCCTGAAGAGTTATTGTTTTTTCTTCCGTGTTTACAGAAGCAAGGGTCATGGGTTGTAAAGAACCGTCAGGGAGCCTTACATCTATCATGTCTCCCGGACGGCATCTTAGCACTGAGTATAAGTAACGGAATTTTTTGCCGCTTACAAAAAGACAGCCTTTCTGGTCAAGTTCACTTTCTGCTATGAATTGTCTCATTCAGTTTATTTCTTTTCCTCAGCCTGTTTTTCACTTTCTATTTCTTTAAGGGTTTTGCTTTTTGAAAGAATTTCATTGTAGCGTTTTGGATCCTTAAGAACATCAAGGGCTGCATTAAGCTGAACGTCAAAATCCAGGTCATAAAGCCTTGAAGACTTTTTACGGTCAAGTTCATTACGGATAAGCTTGCGGATATACATAAGAGGTACTTTGTAAGTCTTGTTTACTTCTTTTGCATAGGCTGCTATGTCAGATTCAGTCATATCAGGATGTGCTTCTGTGTATGCAGGAATAATTTCTGCAGTTACAAGATCAGCATAAGCCTTTTCTTCTTCTTCACTGAATTCGTAGTACTTAACTTCAATGTCCGGGGCAATACCGATTTTGTCTATGTTTGCATCACTTGGTGAATAGTAGCGGGCAACTGTAATCTTAAAGCCGTCATTGCTGATGAGTCCGGCCGGAACCTGAACGCTGCCTTTTCCGTAAGTGTTTTCTCCTACAAGAATAGCCTTCTTGGAATCCTTTAAGGCGCCGCTAAGGATTTCTGAAGCGCTGGCACTTGCCCTGTTAATAAGCACAACTACAGGAACACCGTTAACAGTAGTTTTTCCCCGGCTTGCATAGTAAACGGAATTTTCGTAAGAGATGCGGCTTTTTGTAGAAACAATAATTCCTTTTTCCATAAACTTGTCTGCAAGTTCAACAGCTGTACTTAAAAGACCGCCGCCGTTA
Source organism: Treponema sp. (assembly GCF_024696245.1). Taxonomy (GTDB): domain Bacteria; phylum Spirochaetota; class Spirochaetia; order Treponematales; family Treponemataceae; genus Treponema_D. The sequence continues at coordinate 9,067 of NZ_JAILGZ010000145.1, read as the reverse complement.
TTTCTAAGGTCGATGATAAGGGAATCATAACCGGCCTTTTCAAAAGAGGCTAAGGCTTCATCAAAACGTTTTGCTGTATTTGTAGAAAATTCACTTAAGGCAATATAACCGGTTTTACCAATCATGCCGTACTTAACGGTTGGATTTTCGATTATTGCACGAACAAGGGTCTTTTCAAATTCAAGGCTTTTTCCGCGGCGGATAGTTACCGTAACGCTTTCTCCAACAGTTCCACGAAGCATGTTAAGAACTTCGTCCATTGTAATTGTAGAAGTATCAACATCTTCGATTTTAATTATAAGGTCGCCGGACTGAATGCCAGCCTTAAAGCCAGGTGAATTGTCTATAGGAGATGCAACTTCAACATAGGCAGGTTTTTCCGGGGTGGATTCCACAGGTTTTGTAATAGAAAGTCCTACGCCGCCAAAGTTACCCATGGTAGTGTCAGTAAGGCTTCTCCAGTCTGACTTGTCCATATAAACTGAATATGGATCGTTAAGGCTTTCCAGCATACCTTTAAGGGCACCCTGGTAAAGGACTTCTGGATCTACTTCTTCAACATAGTTCTGCTGAACGTAGGTAAATACCTGGTCTAAAATGTCTGTATATTGTCTGTCTGAATCAGCTGATCCGGAACGGCGTAAACTCTGTGAAAAACACTGAACTGCAAAAAATCCGCAGATTACAGTGATTGTGGCAATAATTAAAATCTTCTTTTTCATATAAAATATTTTATGCAAAAAAGGTGGAGGTTTCAACTAATCTTTTCTTATATGTATGTTCCTTGCTTTAAATTTGTGTAGATACTGTGGTATAATGATACTATGCAGATAATTCCAATTGCCAGCGGAAAGGGTGGCGTAGGTAAAAGCCTCCTTAGTGCTAATCTTGCCATTACTTTAGGCAAGGCCGGAAAAAAAGTTCTTCTTGTAGACCTTGATTTAGGAGCCTCTAACCTTCATCTTGTTATTGGTCAGCAGGCACCAAAAAACGGGATAGGAACCTTTCTTACAGGTCAGTCAAAGTTTGAAGATATAGTAAAGAAAACTGATTACGAAAACGTATGGTTTATAGCAGGTGATTCTGAAATTCCCGGGCTTACATCCCTTAAGGTTTCTCAGAAAAATGAACTTATAAAGAGTTTCACAAAGTCTGATTATGATTATTTAATTCTTGATCTTGGAGCCGGAACTCATCTTACCATACTTGATATGTTCCTTCTTTCTCCTCAGGGAATCGTTGTTACCGCACCTACTGTAACTGCAACCCTTAATGGTTATCTTTTCCTTAAGAACATCGTTTTCAGGATGATGTACAATACTTTTAAAAAGACAAGCAAAGCTTACGAATATCTTGAAAGCCTTAAAAAAGATACAACATCCCTTCAGCGTCTCTATATTCCCAGACTTATAGAAATACTTTCAGAAAAAGACCCTGAGAGCACTGAACTCTTTAAAAAGCGTATGGCAGAATTCAGGCCCCGCCTTGTACTTAACATGATTGATGATCCTAAAGATGCAGAAAAAGCTCAGAAGATCCGCCGTTCATGCCAGCAGTATCTTGGTCTTGACCTGGAACATCTTGGTGTAATTTACCGTGATACAATGCAGGATAAAGCTTTGTCCTCAAGACTTCCTGTTGTGGTTTATAAGCCTCAGTCCATTCTCAGTCAGGCTGTTTACCGTATTGCAGACAAAATCATGCAGTCAGAAACCAGAAGTTTTGATGACGACTATGATATGACGGAAGCTTCAGATATTTCTTTTGAAATAGCAAGCGAAGAAGCTGGAGATGACTTTGGTCAGAAGATGGCTTATGTAGAAGAACTTGCAGGTACAGGTGCCCTTACAGCCGGAGAACTTGCTGAAACCCTCAGGCAGCAGCAGTACGAAATTACCCAGCTTAAAACCGAAAATACATTCTTAAAAAAGAAACTGCTTGATGCAGCAAAAATGGGATTTAAAGTATGACTTCATTACCTTTGTTTTTAAATTATCCTTCCTGGATTAAGCCGGAGATTTTCCCTGGCATTCCGGGGCTAAGCATGTTGCGCTGGTATGGCCTCATGTATATTTTTGCTTTTGGTACAGCATTTTTTGTTCTTCGTAAGCAGAGAAAGGAAGGTGCCCTTGATTCAAAAAACTATAAAGCTACGGACGACGATCTTTTCAGCTTTATTTTTACAGGAATTGTATTCCTTCTTATTGGCGCAAGGGTTTTTTCTACTTTAGTTTACAGTTCCTATGATCCTTCAGACCCGGCTTCCGTTGATTACCTTCATAAACCATGGCTTATTTTCTGGCCTTTTGATGCAGAAGGTCATTTTACAGGTCTTGCAGGCATGAGTTATCACGGTGGTTTTATCGGCGGTCTCATAGGTATGATTGTCTGGTGCCTCAGAAAGAAAAAGCCTTTGTGGAAATGGATTGATGCCATGTGTGTTGCCATTCCTCTTGGTTATACATTCGGACGTCTGGGTAACTTCCTTAATGGTGAACTTTACGGCCGCGTTACTTCAATGCCATGGGGCGTTCTTTTTCCGGATGCAAAGGTTCTTGATTACCACAATGACTGGGTTCAGGAAATGACAGACCTGTGCGGTGTAATGGTTAAAGCCGGAGAAAGGTTTGTTAATCTTCCACGTCATCCAAGTCAGCTTTACGAAGCACTGTTTGAAGGACTTTTTGTATGGGGAGTTTTGTGGCTTCTTAGAAAGAAAAAGCCTTTTGATGGTTTCTTAGGTGCCCTTTATACCATTCTTTATGGTCTTGTACGCTTTATAATTGAATATTTCAGGAATCCTGATTCAGGAGATAATCTTGGCTACAGGATAGGACCTGATTCCCATAATTCTGCAGCTGAACTTTACAGAAACAGTTCCCTGCTGAATATTTCTACCGGCCAGATTTTGTGTTTTGGAATGATAGCCGGAGGAATTATCCTTATGGTAGTTTTGTGGCGTCTTGATAAAAAAAGAAAAGCCGAAGAAGCAAATTTAAAATGACAAATATTTAAAAAGTGTCATTGACACTTATTCAGCCTTTTTGTATGATTTTTTCAACTATCAATTCCTGGAGGAAAACATGGAATACAATGTTGAGAAGCAGCATGCAAAAGGCAAGCTTCATGCAATTGAGCGTATTAATGCTCTTTGTGACAAAGACACATTTACTGAAATCTATTCTGGCGTTCGCCATAACTGCACAAGCTTCGGAATGGAAACAAAAGACATTCCTTATGATGGTGTAATTACAGGCTTTGGAAAAATCAACGGAAGAAGAGTAGCTGTTTATGCTCAGGATTTTACTGTACAGGGTGGTTCTCTTGGACTTATGCACGGTAAAAAAATAGCAGAACTTATTGATAAGGCAATTCAGGCACGCTGTCCTGTTATCGGAATTAACGATTCGGGTGGAGCACGTATTCAGGAAGGTGTAGATGCCCTTTGCGGTTACGGTGATCTTTTCTATCAGAACGTACGTGCATCAGGTTCAGTTCCACAGATTTCCATTATTGCTGGTCCTTGTGCCGGTGGTGCAGTTTATTCACCTGGAATCACAGACTTTATTTTTGCTGTAGACAAGATTTCCCAGCTTTTCATTACAGGTCCAAAAGTAGTTAAATCCGTTATGTTTATGGATATTACTGCAGAAGATCTTGGTGGAGCTTCAATTCATTCTAAAAAGTCTGGAGTTGCCCACTTCCGCTGTGAAAACGAAAACTCATGTTACGAAAGTGTACGCAAGCTTCTTGATTACATTCCTCACTACTATGGTGATGAAATTGTTCAGGCTGCAAAATTCCACTATGACGAAAAGAAAAAGGCAAAGCATATTGAAACTGTTCTGCCGGAAAACACTCGTAAGGGTTATGATATCCGCGAAATCATTAATGACGTTACTGACGATGATTCATTCTTTGAAACTTCTGCAGAATTTGCAATTAACTGTGTAACTGGTTTTGCAAAAATCGAAGGTCGTTCAGTAGGTATCGTTGCAAATAACCCAGCCGGAATGGGTGGCGTTCTTGACTGCGATGCTTCAGATAAGATTGCCCGTCATGTACGTTACTGTGATGCTTACAATATTCCACTTCTTACTTTTGTTGACGTTCCAGGATTTATTCCGGGACCACAGGAAGAACAGAAGGGTATTATCCGTCACGGTGCAAAAGTTATTTATGCTTATTCAGAAAGCACAGTTCCAAAGGTTACTGTAATTACACGTAAGGCTTATGGTGGTGCTTACATTGCAATGTGTTCAAAGCATATCGGTGCAGACTTTGTTTATGCATGGCCAGCTTCAGAAATTGCAGTTATGGGTGCAGAAGGTGCAGTTGGTATTCTTTATGCAAAAGAACTTGCTGATCCTAACCGTGCTCAGGAAGTTGCAATTAAGAAGGCTCAGTATGAACAGGAAATCATGACACCAACTATTGCTGCAAAACGTGGTTACATCAGCGAAGTAATTCAGCCTGCAGAAACACGTAAGTATGTAGCTAAGAGCTTTGACATTCTTCTTGAAAAGACATCTATGGATAAACCGTTAAAGAAACACGGAAACATTCCACTGTAATTGATAAATCAATAAAGCAGAAAACCGCAGACAGTAAATGCCTGCGGTTTTTTTTAAGTAATATTTTTTTAAGTTCAGAATAAAAGTGGGGCTGTCACTTATTAATTATTTTTCATTCCCCGCAGAATGAACATTTGTGTTTCCCTTGTTCCATACAGATTCAAGTGTTTTTGGATCAAGGAGAAGTGGATTTCCTTTTTCGCCGGTAACAAGAAGTCCCTTTGCTGTTAAGTTAAGGGGAGTTTTTCCTTTAACATATTCTTTGCTTGCAGTTTTAAGGGTCAGGTTTTTATCATAAATGGCAACCCTGAATTTTTTTTCATCCTGAATTACTACGATAAAGTCAGAGCCGTTTTGAATAAGTTCCATCGATTCAGAAAGAACTTCATTACTCTGTTTTTGAAGTTCAAGTTTTTCAGGATCAATAAGACAGAGGCGGATTGCAGAGTGACTGTCATTGATTCCGCAAACAGCCATATAAAGTTCCTTAAAAGTTTTTACTTCTTCACTAAGAGTTTCTATTGTAACATTTTCTACTATATAAACTGCCTTGCTTCTGATTTGTGTTACAGGAGATTTGCAGATAACTTTTCCACTGGATGCATCTACAGTTACAAGCTGGTAAAAGCCTTTCTTTTCATCGCTTACAAAAAGACCTGTAAGTAAATCAGGTGTTTCTTCTGCAGCAATGCTTTCTTTATCTTTTTTAATTTCTTCCCTTTCTTTTTTTACTTCTTCTATTTTACGGTCTGCAACTTTCTGCTGCTGGCTGGATTCTTTTGCAGCGGCTTTAGCTTCTGTTTTGTTGCCTTCCTGTTTTTGTTTTGCAGCTTCTTTCTGAGCTTCCTTTGCATTTTCACTGGCAGCGGCGGCTTCTTTTTCTTTTATTTCTGTAAGCTGTTCCCTGACTTCAACTCCCTTATCTTCTGTCTGGCGGATAGCTTCTACAACATTTTCATCACTGATGGCAGTAGTGTCTATAGAAGATATTCCTTCAGCAAGATTTCCAAGAGGAATAATAATCTGTGAGTTTCCGGCCCAGTCTTCCCAGTTTGTACTGAGACCTGTTTTTTCTGCACTAAGATACTGGAGCACAACTTCATTATATTTTTCAGAAAAGTTTTCCATATTACCCCGGTATACGGCGTTGTAAACAGTTATAAAAACAGAAAGGGTTGAAGCATCTTCTTCTGAATAACCGTAGGCCTTTTCCAGGTAACCGTTAAGAATTCTGCGGACATTGTTAATATGATCAACACCTGCATTTTCATTAAGGACAAGAATGTCTGCAGAAAGTTTTTCATTATCAGAAGGATTAACTGCATGAATGAGGGTGTACTTTGCAAGTGGTTCAATAGTGGCTGGTTCAAAAAGATTTTCTGCAATAACCTTACCCAGATTTTCACCAATACCTTTAATTGCAGCGGCACTTTCTATTACAGCGTAAGGGCCTCCGTAGTTTTCAAACTGAATGTTCTGGTCTGCAGCCTTTTCAAGTTCACTTTGATTAACCTGAATTTCTTTTTCTATGGAATTTTCTTCTCCCTCTGAACCTGTATCACCAGAAGGGCTTATGTTAACTGACTGACCATAAGAAAAGATAGCTGCCAAAAAGATTAGGGCTGTTCCTGCAAGTTTTTTCATATACACTCCATTTTTTCAATTATCGGCATTTAAGAAAGTTTTATATATCCTTATTTTACTATAGTAAGGGGGTGATTTATATTCTTCAAAAAGATAAAATGTCTGTCATGGATTCAGAAACAGAAAATAGATTTGTTGCACTGGAAACAAAGCTTGCTTATATGGAAGATTTTATGGAAAAACTCCAGGAAGAAGCTGTGGCCCAGTCCAGACAGATAGAAATTTTAAGAAAAGAAAATCAGATTCTTGCTGACCGTTATAAGGAACTTCTTGAAAATACAGATGTTCCAAACCGCCGTCCACCTCACTATTAATATGTCAAACACAAGTAAAGGTATAATCTGCATAATTCTTTCAGCTTTCTCATTTGCAGCAATGGCACTTTTTGTAAGGCTTGCCGGAGATATTCATTTTGTAGAAAAAGCATTTTTCAGAAACAGCGTAGCTTTTATTATAGCCCTCATTCTTTTGTTTAAAGATGCCAGAGTGAATGGATGGGAGTCTGTAAAGTTACACAGGATTTTTTTACCATATCTTATTCTTCGTTCAGCAGCAGGTTCCGTGGGAATCTTTGGAAACTTTTATGCCGTAGATCACCTTGTTTTGTCAGATGCAGCTATCCTTAACAAGATGTCTCCTTTTTTTGCAGTTTTATTCAGCATCCTTCTTCTTAAAGAAAAGCTTAAGCCCTTTCAGCTTCTTGTAATTATGGGAGCCTTTGCCGGAGCACTTTTAATCGTAAAGCCATCCTTTGATTTTTCTGCCATGCTGCCGACTCTTGTTGGTTTTGCAGGGGGAGCCGGTGCAGGTTTTGCCTATGCCTGTGTTCGTAAACTCAGTTCAATGCACTGTAACGGAAAACTTATTGTAGTATTCTTTTCTGCCTTTTCTACTTTGCTTTCCGTACCTTATCTTATTTTTCACTGGGAAGCCCTTTCCATGTATCAGCTTGCCATGCTGGTATGCACCGGCGTGTGTGCCGCAGGAGGGCAGTTTGGCATAACGGCAGCCTACTATTACGCTGCAGCCAGGGAGATTTCTGTCTATGATTATTCCCAGATAATTTTTTCTGCAGCAATGGGCTTTATTTTCTTTGGCATGATTCCTGACTGGATGAGTATATGCGGCTACGTAATTATTATCACCATGGCAGTGATAAATTTTTTGTATAACCGCAGGCTTCATGCAAAAGAGTAATGCTGATTTTTACAATAAAATTCGTTCCGATTTTTACAATTCTTGTTTTCGCGTTTAATGATTTTTATTAAACTTACATCAGTTTCAAAGTGGAAATCACAACTGAAACTAGGAGTTACAAATCATGAAAAACGCATACGTAAATCGTGTTTGGGAAGAAGTAAAAGCAAAGAACCCGAACGAACCTGAATTTCTTCAGGCTGTTGAAGAAGTTTTGACAACACTTGATCCAGTTGTAGATCAGATGCCAGAACTCGAGCCAAATGCAATTCTCGAACGCCTTGTTGAACCAGAGCGTGTTATTCAGTTCAGAGTACCTTGGATGGATGATGCTGGTAACTATCATGTTAACCGTGGTTTCCGCGTACAGTATAACAGTGCAATCGGACCTTACAAGGGAGGTCTCCGCTTCTCTAAAGAAGTTAACCTTTCAGTTTTGAAGTTCCTTGGATTTGAACAGGTTCTTAAGAACTCTCTTACAACACTTCCAATGGGTGGTGGTAAAGGTGGTTCAGACTTTGATCCACACGGAAAATCAGATAAAGAAGTTATGCGTTTCTGCCAGTCATTTATGACAGAACTTTATCGTCATATTGGTCCAGATACAGACGTTCCTGCAGGTGACAAGAACGTTGGTGGACGCGAAATCGGTTATCTTTTCGGACAGTACAAGAGAATCCGTGATGAATATACTGGTGTTCTTACAGGAAAAGGACTTACATTCGGTGGTTCTTTAATCCGTACAGAAGCTACAGGTTACGGTCTTATTTACTTTGCACAGGAAATGCTTAAGAAAGCAGGAGACAACTTCCAGGGTAAGACTTGTGTTGTTTCTGGTTCTGGTAACGTTGCAACTTATGCAGCTCAGAAACTTCTTCAGCTTGGTGCTAAAGTAGTTACACTTTCTGACTCAAACGGATACATCTATGATGCAGACGGTATTACTCAGGAAAAACTTGACTGGGTTAAAGAGCTTAAAACAGTTCGCCGCGGACGCATTTCTGAATATGCTAAGCAGTTCCCATCTGCTAAATACTTTGAAGGAAAGAAAGTTTGGGAAGTTAAATGTGACTGTGCATTCCCATGTGCTACACAGAACGAACTTCTTGGTGAAGATGCTCAGAAACTTCTTGATAACGGCGTAAAACTTGTTGCTGAAGGTGCTAACATGCCTTCTAACATCGATGCTGTAAACAAGTTCCTTGCTGCAAAAATCCTTTACGCTCCAGGAAAAGCTTCTAACGCTGGTGGTGTTGCTACATCTGGTCTTGAAATGTCTCAGAACTCTGAGCGCCTTTCATGGTCTGCAAAAGAAGTTGATGAAAAACTCCATGACATCATGATTAACATCCACAATAACGCTTACGACACAGCTGTTAAGTTTGGTGCTAAAGAAGGCAACTGGGTTAACTACGTAGCTGGCGCTAATATCGCCGGTTTTGTAAAAGTAGCTAACGCTATGGTAGCACAGGGATTGGTATAATCGCGGCATAATAATCAGGTCGGTGAAAGCTAAACAACCCTTTCGGCTTGTTTTTAACGCTTTCCCGATTTATAAGCCCGATAAATCGGGCGAGACATTTGTAAGTAAATGCTAAAAGGCAGTCCACTGGACTGCCTTTTTTAATGGATTTTCGATTTTACACAGGCGC